>NZ_AP029028.1:1216654-1520817 GCF_037076565.1 Herbaspirillum sp. DW155
CAGCGTGAGCCTGGCTGATGGCGGCCACAACGCCGCCGCGCTGTACCACGCCTTCCGCGAAAAGAACCTGGCCCCGCCGGACTATCGCGTCACGCCGCTCCTGCCCTTCCCGCTGGAAGACCGCCAGGCCGGCATCGAGCCGCAGATCCCGCCGCTGCTGCGCGGCTACCTGCGCAGCGGTGCCTGGGTATGCGGCGAACCGGCCTGGGATCCTGATTTCCACTCGGCCGATTTCTTCCTGCTGCTGCCGCTTTCCAAGCTCGACAGCCGCTATGCCCGCCACTACCTCAAGGACTCGAGGACCGCATGAAGCCACGCGAACAGTTCATGGAAAAAGCCCAGGGGCTGTTCGCCGACCTGGGCCCCGACCAAGACGCCGGTGACGACGAAGCCAAGCGTGATCCGCTGCGCTTCCGCACCATCTGGATTTCCGACATCCACCTGGGCACCACCGGCTGTCAGGCCGAGCGCCTGCTGGAATTTTTGCGCGCCACCGAATCCGAGACGCTCTATCTCGTCGGCGACATCATCGACGGCTGGCAGCTCAAGCGCCGCTGGTACTGGGACCAGTCCCACAACAACGTGGTGCAGACCGTGTTGAAGAAGGCCAAGAAGGGGACCAACGTCATCTTCGTGCCCGGCAACCACGACGAAGTGATCCGCCAGTTCATCGACCTCGATTTCGGCGGCATCAAGATCCGCGACGAGCTGGTGCACGTCACCGCCGAGGGCAAACGCATGCTGGTGCTGCACGGTGACCGTTTCGATGGCGTGATTGCCTGCGCCAAGTGGCTCGCCTACGTGGGCGATACGCTCTACACCATGATCCTCAAGTTCAACCAGTGGTTCAACAGCTGGCGTGCACGCGCCGGCCTGCCTTACTGGTCGCTCTCGCAATACCTGAAATCGAAGGTCAAGAATGCGGTGAACTACATCACCTCCTTTGAAGATGCGCTGGCTGAAGAGGCCAAGAAGAAGGGTCTGGATGGCGTCATCTGCGGCCACATCCACAAGCCCGAGATCCGCGACATCGGCGGTGTGGTCTACTGCAACGATGGCGACTGGGTGGAAAGCCTGTCGGCGCTGGTGGAAGAACCCAGCGGCGAACTGCGCCTGGTCAGCTGGCAGGAAATCATGCAATTGAAGCGCGCCAGCAAGGAAGCCCGCCAGGCCGCACGCGAATTCGCCACCGCCTGACGGGTGGCGGGTCCATTACGTTATATATTGTTTATATAGTTTATGCGCATTGCCATCATCAGCGACGCCGGAGAGCCGCAAGTTAACGGCGTCGTCAACACCTTGCGCTCCACCGTGCGTTGCCTGCGCGGGCTCGGGCACGAAGTGCTGCTGCTCTCGCCGCGCGACTTCCGCACCTTCGCCTGCCCGACCTATCCGGAAATCCGGCTGGCCTACAAGCCCTACGCCCGCATCGTTGCCGCGCTCGAATCCTTCCAGCCCGACTGCATCCACATCGCTACCGAAGGCCCGATGGGACTGGCTGCGCGCCGTTATTGCGTGCGCCACAAACTCAGTTTCACGACCGCGTACCATACCCGCTTCCCGGAATACCTGGCTGCGCGCAAGCTGCTGCCCAAGGCCATTACCTATCGCCTGCTGCGCTGGTTCCACGGCCGCTCCGCAGCCATCATGGTGCCCACCCCGGCGATGAAGACGGCGCTGGAACAAGAGGGCTTCCGCAACGTCGTCCTGTGGGGCCGTGGCGTGGATACCAATCACTTCCGTCCTGCGGTGGAAGACCACGCCTGCATCGAGCGTCCGCTGTTCCTCTACGTGGGTCGCGTGGCAGTGGAAAAGAATATCGAAGCCTTCCTCAAGCTCGACCTGCCCGGCACCAAGTGGGTGGTCGGCGATGGCCCGCAACTGGAAGAGCTGACTGCGCGCCATCCCGAGGTGCGCTTCCTGGGCGGCAAGGGGCATGATGAATTGCCGGCTTACTACAATTGCGCCGATGTCTTCGTCTTCCCCAGCAAGACCGATACCTTCGGCCTGGTGCTGCTGGAAGCCATGGCCTGTGGCATCCCGGTGGCAGCCTATCCGGTCGAGGGCCCCATCGATGTGGTCGACAATGGCGTCTCCGGCGTGCTGCGTCACGATCTCCGGCAAGCCTGCCTGCAAGCCCTGAAGCTGGACCATGAGGCCGTGCGTGCGCATGCCGCCAAACGCTCATGGGAATCGGCCACCCAGCAGTTCCTGCAGCATCTGCACCTGGCCCATCGCAACGTCCCCGGCAAGGCTGCGGCCATCAAGCCGGTGCAAGAAACGCTCAGATAAGCGCGCCCATGCGCCCATACGCCCATACGCGCGTCGCCGCGCCAATGATGCGCCTGGCGCGGCGTGACTGATCAGTACCACTGGTTGAGGCCGGGCGTAATTGCTGATCAGGATCAGGATCGCCTCTCTCATTTGCACGGATGCAGGCGCGGCCCGTGGCATCATACTCCCTGATATATCACAATCTGCGACAAGCGCCGCCACGGCGCGGGCTCGTGCTGACCGGCCGGCCCACCGCATACAAAGGGGGAAATCAACCATGGCAACACTGCTGGCCAACCTGAGGTTGTGGCAGAAATTCGCTTTGCTCGGCGTGCTGGGCCTGTTGTTGTTCGGGGTGCCCACTGCGCTCTACTATGGCAGCACCGAACGTATCATTCGTTTCAAGCAGGAAGAGATCGCGGGGGTGGAGCCGGTGCGCCGGCTGCTGCGCACTGTGCAGCTGATGCAGCAGCATCGCGGCTTGTCGGCGGTGCTGCTCAATGGCGCGGCCGACATGGCCGCTGCGCGTCAGGCCAAGGCCGCTGAGGTCGACCAGGCGCTCAAGTCGCTTGGCGAAAGCGTGGCGCAATGGGGGCGGGAAGAGCCTGCCGCGCCGGGCAGTCTCAACACGCTGGCAGCGGACTGGGGCAAGGTGCGCGATGCCGTGGCTGCCAAGACGATCAGCCCGCCGGATAGTTTCGCGGCCCACAGTGCGGTCATCGCGGCGCTCTTCGAGCTCAACGAGCGCATGCTCGACCATTACCATTACACCGTCGACCCGGACTTTGACAGCACCCAGCTCATCAATGCCGCCTTCATCGCCATGCCGGCGCTGACCGAAGACCTCGGCCGCGCCCGCGCCCGCGGGGCCAGCCTGTTGCTCAAGAAGGAGCTCAAGCTGGAAGAGCGGCTGGAACTGGTGTCCATGCTGGAACGCGCCCAGGCGCGCCTGAGCAGCGCCAGGAAGTCCTTCAGCAAGGCCGTGGCCGTCAATGCGCAGCTGGGCAATCTGCTGGCGGAGCGCTTCCAGAAGGCCGATCGCATGGGCAATGAAGTCATTGAGCTCACCCGCGAAAAAGTCCTCTTGCCGGAGCAGATGAGTTTTTCCCCGCAGGACTATTTCCAGCAATTCACGCTGGCCATCGACGAGCAGTTCAAGGCGATCGGTGCGGTCACCGAGGCCCTGGCAGGACAACTGGATGCCCAGAACGCCGCGCTGCGACGCCAGCAGTTCAGCGTGCTGGGTGCGGTCCTGTTGCTGGCGGTATTGGCTGCCTGGCTGGGGGTACTGATCACCCGCTCGGTGACCGGGCCGGTGCTGGCCTCGGTGGACCTGGCCGGTCGCGTGGCGAACTACGACCTGACCGCACGCGCGGCCGTGCTGGGACGGGATGAATCGGCGCAACTGCTGGGTTCGCTCAATGCCATGACCACCAGCCTGGCCGGCATCGTGGCGCAGGTACGCAGCAGCGTGGAGCTGATGCAGCACGCCAGCGGCGAGATCGCGCTGGGCAATGCCGACCTCTCGCGGCGCACCGAATCCCAGGCCTCCAACCTGGAGGAGACGGCCAGCGCCATGGAGCAGCTCACCTCCACCGTGCAGAACAATGCCGAGAACGCCCGTCAGGCCGACCAGCTGGCCGGCTCCGCCTCGCGCCTGGCCGAGCAGGGCGGGGTGGTGGTCGACAGCGTGGTGGCGACCATGGCGCAGATCAGGGAGAGTTCGCGCCGCATCGTGGACATCATCGGCGTGATCGACGGGATTGCCTTCCAGACCAACATCCTGGCCCTCAACGCCGCAGTGGAAGCGGCCCGTGCCGGCGAACAGGGGCGTGGGTTCGCGGTGGTGGCCTCGGAAGTGCGCTCGCTGGCGCAACGCAGCGCGGCAGCGGCCAAGGAGATCAAGGAGCTTATCAGCGACTCGGTGGAGAAGGTCGATACCGGCGGCAAGCTGGTCGACCAGGCCGGTGCCACCATGGGCGAGATCGTGGGCTCGGTGCGTCAGGTGGCCGGCATCATGAGCGACATCACCCAGGCCAGCCAGGAGCAGAGCAACGGCATCACCCAGATATCGGACGCCATCGCCCAGATGGAATCCATCACCCAGCAGAATGCGGCCCTGGTGGAAGAGGCTGCAGCCGCATCGGAAAGCCTGCAGCAACAGGCCGAGGTGCTGCGCGAGGCGGTTGCGGTATTTCGCATTGAGGAGCGCGCCGTATCGACCCCACCTGCTGTGCCCGTTGCAGCATTGCCCCGCTGAAGAAAGCGCAGACTGCCGGGAGACGACCAGAAGAGCTGTGCTCTTCTGGTCTTTTTTTTAACTATGCAAAACAAACATGCAGGCATGCCCACAAAGCATTGGCATGCCCGCCAGCGCTCCTTCTAAGATGCGCCACGCCTGCGTGCGCGCACCGCCGCACCGCATTCCATACCAAAAAGCCAAGGGGAAACGAACGCTGCCGGGGGACGGCGTGGACGCGGGCATGAATCATGCTCAGCTACAAGTCCAGGAACTGCGAAAGCAAAACCGGCTCCCCCCGCCGGCCACGCGCCGGTCTGGCCCTCCGTATCACAGTCGACGTTTGCGTTACAAGGAAGAGAAGACCCATGATTCAACATCTGAAGATCGGCAGCCGCCTGGCCTTTGGTTTTTGCCTGGTCCTGCTGCTGGCAACGGCCATCCTGCTGATCGGTTTGTGGCGCATGGCCGAGCTGGAAGCCAGCAGTGAATACCTGATCGAGAAAAAGGTCACCGCCATGACCGCCGCCATGAACATGCGCGAGTCCGGCATTGAACTGGCACTGGCGCTGCGCAAGGTGGTCACGCCCACCGATGCCGCCGAAGGCAAGGCCGAAGACGCGCACCTGGGCAAGATCCTGCAAGCCTACGCCGGCTTCGAAAAGCAGATCACCGGACTGAGTGCCGAGGGCCGTGGCAAGGAGCTGCTGGCGGCCACCAGCGGCGAGGGCAAGAAACTGTTTCCGCTGGTCGAACAGATCCGCCAGCAAGTGGCCAGCAACAATTACTTTGATGCCGCCCAGCAGTTGAAGAGCGACTTCCTGCCCGCGCATGAGAAGTGGATGGCCAGCGTGGCTGCGCTGGCCACCTTCCAGCAGGACGACATGAAGCAAGCCCATGCCGATGCCAGGGACAGTTATCGCAAGGCACAGATCGGCATGCTGGCCATGGGCCTGTTGACACTCGGGCTGGGCGTCTTCTTCACCTTCGTGATCACGCGGTCCATCGTTCGTCCGCTCAAGCGCGCCGGTCAGATTGCGCAAACGATTTCCCAGGGCGACCTGACCCAGGACTTCCACGACCAGGGCCGCGATGAAGCCGCGCACCTGGTCAATGCGCTCGATGCCATGCAGGCCAATCTGGCCAGCACGCTCAACGAGGTCAAGGAAAGTGCCGCCGTCATCGCCGTGGCCTCGCACGAGATCGCGCGCGGCAACGTCGACCTTTCCAACCGCACCGAATCGCAGGCGTCCAGCCTGGAAGAGACCGCCAGCTCCATGGAGCAGCTCACCTCCACGGTGCAGCAGAACGCGGCCAATGCGCAGCAGGCCAACCAGCTGGTGCTGTCGGCCTCCGACTACGCCACCAAGGGCGGACGCGTGGTGGGCGACGTGGTGGCCACCATGGGGTCCATCAAGGAAAGCTCGGGCAAGATCGTCGACATCATCGGTGTCATCGATGGCATCGCTTTCCAGACCAACATCCTGGCCCTGAACGCTGCCGTGGAAGCGGCCCGCGCCGGCGAGCAGGGGCGCGGGTTTGCGGTGGTGGCCTCCGAAGTGCGGGCACTGGCCCAGCGCAGCGCGGCGGCCGCCAAGGAAATCAAGGAGCTCATCAGTGACTCGGTGGAAAAGGTCGACAACGGCGGCAAGCTGGTCGACGAGGCCGGCGCCACCATGAGCGAGATCGTGGCCTCGGTCAGGCACGTCGCCGACATCATGGGCGAGATCACCGCCGCCAGTCAGGAACAGAGCGCCGGCATCGCCGAGGTCAACAATGCCATCGCCCAGATCGACGAGATCACCCAGCAGAATGCCGCCCTGGTCGAACAGGCCGCCGCGGCGGCAGAAAGCCTGCAGGAACAATCCGACGTGCTGGCCCGTGCGGTGGCGGTGTTCCGGCTCAAGACCGCGCACCCGGCGCAGCCTGCCGCGCGTACGGCGCCCGTGATGAGCAGTTCGTCGCCGGTGCTGCCGGCTGCGAAGACATCGCAGGTGGCCAGCCTGCCGAGCGCTGGCATCCCGGCCAAACGCAAGCCTGCCGCGGTGGCACGCGAAGATGATTTCGAGGAATTCTGAGTGCGTGTACTGCATCTGGAGTGTAATTCTTGTGAATCAGTAGTTACGTAAAAATCAAGACGCCGCGCAAGCGCCGCTGCCCGTCAGGGTGGCGGCGCTTTTTTCATTTCCCTGCGGCAAGCACGAT
This sequence comes from Herbaspirillum sp. DW155, assembly GCF_037076565.1. Taxonomy (NCBI): domain Bacteria; kingdom Pseudomonadati; phylum Pseudomonadota; class Betaproteobacteria; order Burkholderiales; family Oxalobacteraceae; genus Herbaspirillum; species Herbaspirillum sp. DW155. Next base: position 1,223,373 of record NZ_AP029028.1, read on the forward strand.
TTGTGAGAATTGAAGATAATTGCGAAGTTGCCGTAAAGCTATAACACACGCTGCAAGCAGATCGTCCCGCAAAGGGGAGGGCCGACCTGCCTGCGCGGCCAGGGGCAAGAGCGCAACGCCACCGCGGATCAGCACGCGACTTCTGGAAATCAGTTCGGCCACTTCCTCTCCATCCACCGGAACCAGTCCATGTCACTCAAGAACCTTTCCATCAAGGCGCAACTCGCCATTGCCGTCCTTGTGCTTTCCATCCTGTTGCTGGCGCTCGGCCTGTCGGGCTTGCTGGGCATGTCCGCCGCCGTGAGCATCAACCGCCAGCTCTCCGAAGAACGCATTCCCAAGACGGTTGCCGCCGACAACACGCTGATCTGGATCGGCCGCCAGCGTACCTCGCTGGATCAGGCCGCCATGACCAATGATCCTGCCTGGGCCGAGCGCATGATGGGCATGGATGCCAATGCCCGCAAGGAAGCGCTGCAGTGGTGGGCCAAGTACACCGCCTTGCCGCAGACCGAAGACGGCCGCGCGCTGGTGAAGAAGGTCTCCGACGGTATCGACAAGACCGAGCAGGAGCTGGTGCGCTTCGCCGAGGTCATCAAGGCGGGCGACCGCCAGGCCATCGCCGACCAGGCGCGCAAGGTCGGCACCATCTACACCGTCATGCAGCTCGATGGCCAGGCCTTGAGCAAGTATGAAACCGAGCAGGCCGCGCAAAGCGTGGGGGCGTCGATGGCCCGCTTTGAAGCCTCGCGCATGTTTTCCATCGTGGCCGTCATCGCCGGCCTGCTGCTGGCCGCCTTCAGCTGGTGGTCGCTGCGCCGCGCCATCGGCGAGCCGATGCAGCGTGCACTGCGCCACTTCGACGCCATTGCCAGCGGTGACCTGACCCAGCCGGTGCACGTGCATTCAAAAAATGAAATGGGCCAGTTGCTGCAAGGCCTGGCGCGCATGCAGGAGAGCCTGTCGCGCACCGTGCGTGCGGTGCGTGGCGGCAGTGATGCGATTGCCACGGCCACCCGCGAGATCGCTTCGGGCAACCTCGATCTGTCTCACCGCACCGAGCAACAGGCGGCTTCGCTGGAAGAAACGGCTTCCAGCATGGAAGAGCTGACCGGCACCGTGAAGCACAACGCCGACAACGCCCGCCAGGCCACCACGCTGGCCGTCAATGCCTCCACCATTGCGGCCGATGGCAATGCGGTGGTGGGCCGCGTGGTGCAGACCATGGAAGAGATCCGCGAGAGTTCGGCGCGCATTACCGATATCGTCAGCATCATCGATGGCATCGCCTTCCAGACCAACATCCTGGCCTTGAATGCCGCCGTCGAAGCAGCCCGCGCCGGCGAGCAGGGACGCGGCTTTGCCGTGGTGGCCACCGAAGTGCGCGCACTGGCGCAGCGTTCCTCCAGCGCCGCCAAGGAAATCAAGGAACTGATCATGCATTCGGTGGACCGCGTGCAGGCCGGCTCCGAACTGGTGGGCCAGGCCGGTGACACCATGAATGACGTCATCCAGGCCGTGCAGCGCGTGACCGACATCATGAGCGAGATCTCGGCGGCCTCCAACGAACAGAGCGCCGGTATCGATCAGGTCTCGCGCGCAGTCACGCAGATGGATGAAGCCACCCAGCAGAACGCCGCCCTGGTGGAACAAGCCAGTGCCGCTGCCAAATCGCTGGAGCAGCAGGCCCAGGCGCTGATGCAGGAAGTGGCGATCTTCCGTGTGGGGCCGGCGGATGCGGTGGCGGCGCGGGCGCAGGTCCAGGTGCCCCCGCCCGCCGCCAAGGTGGTGGCGACGCCACCGAAGCCGGCTGCGCCCAAGGCGGCGCCGGTCCTGAAGCGCCCGGCCTTGCCAGCGGCTGCCGGCAGCGCCAGGCCGGCGGCACGGGTCACTCCTGCGGCCGATGAAGGCGACTGGGAGACCTTCTGATCGTCTGATTTTTGACAGGAAACTTCACCTGTCTTCATGAAGCATCGCCGCGACCCGTGTGTACGGGGCGCGGCGATTTTTTTATTCACATGGTGCTGTTGGAGGGCCGATCCACCCCTCCGGTGCGGCTTTCAGCGCGGCGCATGCTTGCCCGAACTGGCCAGGAATTCCGGCGCGACCACGGCCTTGAGATAGTTGGTCGTGATGTCGCCACGCTCACGCTGGGCGATCCACCAGACATTGCCCTTGCGCAGCGACCACTCCTGCGGCTGCCCCGAGATCAGCCGCGCGGCGACCTGTCCCAGCGTCGGCTGGTGGCCCACGATCAGCACCGGTTCGCGGCTGTCGGGCCAGTTGGCCGCGCGCAGCAGGTCGTCGGCGCTCATGCTCGGGGCCAGGTCGGCCACCACCTTGTACTTGCGCTTCAAGGCTTCCACCGTCTGCAGGGTGCGCGTGGCCGGACTGACCAGGATGCGGCAGCTTTCGGGCAGGTTGCGGTCCAGCCATTCGGCCATCTTGGCGGCCTGCTTGTGACCCTTGGGGGTCAGTGCGCGACCCTCATCGGGTTCGCCCAGTTCGGCCTCGGCATGACGCCACAGAATCAGGTCCATCTCAGCTCCTTGGGAAATCAGCAGGCCGCCATGGGCAGCATCATCCTTGCTCTTCCGGTGGCGTGGCCGGAATGCCCAGCGTGGTCATCAGGTGCTGCTGGGCGTTGAAGCTCTGCTGCTTGTTGCGCGCTTTCTTGAGGGTATAGACACCGTTGACGTCGAGGTGCCAGGCGTTGGTGTTGTCCTTCAGGTAGGGATTGAGCCCTTCGTTCATCACGCGCTTCTTGAGCGTCCTGTCCAGCACCGGGAAGGCCACCTCGATGCGGCGGAACAGGTTGCGGTTCATCCAGTCGGCGCTGGCCAGGTAGACGTCGTGCTTCAAGTCGTTGCGGAAGTAATAGATGCGCGAGTGCTCCAGATAGCGGCCGATGATGGAACGCACCCTGATGTTTTCCGACAGGCCGGGCACGCCCGGCCGCAGCGCGCAGGCGCCGCGCACGATCAGGTCGATCTTGACGCCATCGGCCGAGGCCGCATAGAGCGCGCGGATCACCGATTCATCCAGGAGCGCATTCATCTTGGCGATGATGCGCGCCGGCCGTCCCTCGCGGGCGATCTGGCCCTCGTTGCGGATGGCGCGGATGATTTCCTTCTGCAGCGAGAAGGGCGCCAGCCACAGGTGCGTCAGATTACGCGGCTTGGTCAGGCTGGTGAGGTGGATGAAGACTTCGTTGACTTCGGCGGTGAGTTCCTGATTGGAGGTCAAGAGACCGAAGTCGGTATAGAACTTGGTGGTATTGGGATGGTAATTGCCCGTGCCCAGGTGCGCATAGAAGCGCAGGTTCTGCTCGTCGTCGCGGCGGATTACCAGCGCCAGCTTGGCGTGCGTCTTCAGGCCGACCACGCCGTAGACCACTTGCGCACCGGCCTGCTCCAGCTTGACGGCCCAGTTGATGTTGGCTTCCTCATCGAAGCGCGCCATCAGCTCCACGATCACCGTCACTTCCTTGCCATGCTGGGCGGCGTAGATCAGGGCCTCCATCAGGTCCGAGTTCATGCCGGTGCGATAGATGGTCTGCTTGATGGCCAGCACGCGCGGATCGTGGGCCGCGGTGCGGATGAAATCGACCACCGGCTGGAAGGACTGGAAGGGGTGGTGCAGCAGCACGTCCTTTTTGTCGAGGGCGTCGAAGATGTTTTCGCTGGCCAGCTGCGGCGGCAGGGTGGGCGAGAAGGGCGGGAAGCGTAATTCAGGCTGGTTGACCAGGTTGACGATCTCGCCCAGGCGCACCATGTTCACCGGCCCTTGTACCGCATACAGGCGGTTGCGCTCGATGTTGAACTGGTTCAGCAGGAACTGCGCCAGATGTTCCGGGCAATTGGCCGCCACTTCCAGGCGCACCGCCACGCCGAACTGGCGGCTTTGCAGTTCGGTCTCCAGCGCCTGACGCAGGTTCTTGACCTCTTCTTCATCGACCCACAGGTCGCTGTTGCGGGTGACGCGGAATTGCGAATAGGCGGTGATCTCGCGGCCGGGGAACAGGTCCGCGATGTGCGCATGGATCACCGAGGAAAGCAGGCAGAACGACGACTGGCCCTTGGCCGAGAGATGGTCCGGCAGCTTGATCACGCGCGGCAGCACCCGTGGCGCCTTGATGATGACCACCGCCGTGCCGCGTCCGAAGGCATCCTTGCCGGAGAGCTCGATGATGAAATTGAGACTCTTGTTGTGGACCTGCGGGAAGGGGTGGGCCGGATCCAGACCGATGGGTGTCAGGAGCGGCCGCACGTGCTGTTCGAAATATTGCTTCACCCAGGCGCGCTGGGCGTCGTTGCGGTCATCGTGACGCAGCAGGTGGATGCCGTTGGCGGCCAGTTGCGGCAGGATCTCTTCGTTCAGGAGTTCATATTGCCGCGTGACGATGCGGTGGCATTCGGCACTGGTGCGCTCCAGTGCAGCGCGCAGTTCGGGCGGATCGATGTTCTCGCCCTCGATGCGGTTGGCCAAGAGGCTGGCGATGCGCACTTCAAAGAACTCGTCGAGATTGCTGCTGCAAATGCACAGATAACGCAGCCGCTCCAGCAGGGGCACGCTGTCGTCTTCGGCCTGGGCCAGCACGCGGCGGTTGAAGGCCAGTTGCGACAGTTCACGGTTGAGGTAAATCGTGTTGGCAGGAAGTTCAGGTTGGGTACTGCTTTCCGGCTTTGCTTTTCTGGTCATCAATGATTCCTGTCCATCCACTTTGAGCGGGCAGTGTATTTAGGAGGTATGACGAAGTTATGACAACACCGGTGAAGGTTTGTCACATTTGTCCAGTATAAATGCAAGTTTATATGATGACAAAATCATATTTGTCTGCCGGCAACCCTGCCTGTTGCTGACGCCGCCATCGTGACATCAAATTGTCAGGAAAGCCGCGCGGCGCCTGGTGGAGGGCTTTTTTTGCGCGGTCCGTCGAGGCGTTTGCGCAAGGGCGGGAGCCGGCCGCCAGCCCGCTTGTGCTCTGGCATGGATGACAAGTTTGGGTCATAAACTCGTCACATTAGCTGGTTAAAGTTCGCCCTGTCTCGAAAGTCATCCCTCCCGATGTGATGTTTCTCGGTGACGATCCTCTCTTCAAAATCATAGGAGTAGCAGAAATGGGGTTTAACCATCTGATCAAGTCTGTTGCAATCGCAGTGGCTGGCGCTTTTGCCTTCAGCGGTGCCGCGCATGCAGCAGAAATCACCGGCGCTGGCGCCTCCTTCCCGTACCCGGTCTACGCCAAGTGGGCTGAGCTGTACAAGGCCGCCACCGGCAACAGCCTGAACTACCAATCCATCGGTTCGGGTGGTGGCATCAAGCAGATCAAGGCCAAGACCGTCGATTTCGGCGCCTCCGACGCCCCGCTGCCGCAAAGCGAACTGGCTGAAGCCGGTCTGACCCAGTTCCCGGCCGTGGTCGGTGGCGTGGTCCCCGTGGTCAACCTGGACGGCGTGACCCCCGGCCAGATCAAGCTGTCTGGCCAGGTCCTGGGCGACATCTACGCCGGCAAGATCACCAAGTGGAACGCACCGGAAATCACCGCCCTGAACCCGGGCGTGAAGCTGCCTAACGAAGACATCACCGTGGTCTACCGTTCGGATGCATCGGGCACTTCCTACGTGTTCACCTCCTACCTGTCCAAGGCCAACGCCGACTTCAAGGCCAAGATCGGTGCCGGCACTGCCGTCAAGTGGCCCACCGGCGTGGGTGGCAAGGGTAACGAAGGCGTGGCCGCCAACGTGCAGAAGGTCAAGGGCGCCATCGGCTACGTCGAGTACGCCTACGTCAAGAAGAACAAGCTGAACTACACCCAGCTGAAGAACAAGGATGGCAACTTCGTCTCCCCGGACGACGCCACCTTCAAGGCCGCTACCGCCGCTGGCGACTGGGCCAAGACCCCTGGTTTCGCAGTTGACTTCACCGATGCCGCCGGTAAGGAATCCTGGCCGATCTCCAGCGCCACCTTCATCCTGCTGCACAAGGAACAGGCTGGCGATGGCGCCAAGGGCAAGGAAGTCCTGAAGTTCTTCGACTGGGCCTACAAGAACGGCGGCAAGGTTGCTGCTGAACTGGACTACGTGCCGCTGCCGGATTCGGTCACCAAGCTGGTGGAAGATTCCTGGAAGAGCAACGTCAAGGACAGCAGCGGCAAGGCTCTCTGGTAAGCCAAGCGCAGTCCGGCCGGATGCCATCAACATCCGGCCACAGCAGCCTCTCCCCTACGGAGCATTCGGGTCATCGCAGCGAGAACGAGCAACTCTGGAGCACAGAGCATTCGCGGCGATGGCCCGTTTTAATGGTGAATTCAAATGAGCGCTAATTATTCCACCACGGCAATGTCGAATACCGAAATCAGAAAATCCCCGACAGAGACTGAAAGTGCGCAGCTAGCGCGCGAGAAGTTGATGGCCGTCATGCGCCGCCAGCGACTGCAAGATTTCTTCTTCCACAAGATCACCCTGATCTTCGCCCTGTCCGTGCTGCTGATGCTGGGCGGGATCATCGTTTCCCTGATCATCGGTTCAGCGCCCGCCTTCCAGGCCTTCGGCCCCGGCTTCATCACGCGCGTCGAATGGGATCCGACCAATAACGAATTCGGCGCCATGATCGCCATCGTCGGCACGCTGTCGACCTCGATCATCGCCTTGCTGATCGCCTTCCCGGTCAGCTTCGGCATCGCGCTCTTCCTGACGGAAATCTGTCCCGCCAAGCTGCGCCGTCCGCTGGGCACCTGCGTGGAACTGCTGGCCGGCGTGCCCTCCATCATCTACGGCATGTGGGGCCTGTTCGTCTTTGCACCGCTCTTCTCCGAATACGGCCAGCCTTTCCTGAAGTCCACGCTGGGCCAGATCCCCGGCATCGGCGTACTGTTCTCGGGCCCGACCATGGGTATCGGCATTCTGACCGCCGGCCTGATCCTGTCGGTGATGATCATCCCCTTCATCTCCTCGGTGATGCGCGATGTGTTCGAAGTCGTGCCGGCGGTCCTGAAGGAATCGGCTTACGGTCTCGGCTGCACCCGCTGGGAAGTGGTGCGCAAGGTGGTGCTGCCCTACACCAAGACCGGTGTGGTCGGCGGCGTCATGCTGGGCCTGGGCCGTGCGCTGGGCGAGACCATGGCCGTCACCTTCGTGATCGGCAACTCGCATCGCCTGTCCTGGTCGCTGTTCTCGGCCGGCAACTCGATTGCCTCGACCCTGGCCAATGAAATCGCCGAAGCCTCCAGCAAGCTGCACGTGTCTTCGCTGTTTGCCCTGGGCCTGATCCTCTTCGTCATCACCTTCATCGTTCTGTCCGCCGCCAAGATCATGCTCATGGGCATGACCCGCAGGGAAGGAGCCAAATAATGAGCCAGACCGTACAAGCCGGTGTCAAAAGCACCGACCAGGCGCAAGCCATGAACCCCGTCTACCGCAAGCGCCTCATGCAGCATCGCATGGGCATGCTGTTCTCCTTCCTGGCCATGGGCCTGGGCCTGTTCGTGCTGGCCTGGATTCTGCTGACCCTGGTCTTCAAGGGCGTGGCTGCGCTGAACCTGGGCCTGCTGACCGAAAACACGCCCGGTCCGGGTGATGCAGGCGGCGGCCTCCTGAACCCCATCGTCGGTTCCTTGATGATGGTCGGCATCAGCACCCTCATCAGCACGCCGATCGGCATCCTGGCCGGCGTCTATCTGGCCGAATACGGCGAGGAGAGCAAGCTGGCTCAAGTGACCCGCTTCGTCACCGACATCATGCTGTCTGCACCGTCGATCGTGATCGGTCTGTTCATCTACGCGATCTACGTGGCCAACGTGAACCACTTCTCGGGCTGGGCCGGTACCTTCGCCATCTCGCTGATCGCCATCCCGGTGGTGGTACGTACCACCGACAATATGCTGAAGCTGGTCCCGAGTGGCCTGCGCGAAGCGGCGTTCGCCCTGGGCGCACCGCGCTGGAAGGTGGCCATCATCGTGCGCCTGCGTGCCGTCAAGGCCGGAGTGGTGACCGGTGTGCTGCTGGCCGTGGCCCGTATTTCGGGTGAGACCGCACCGCTGCTGTTCACCGCGCTTAACAACCAGTTCTTCAGCACCAACATGAACCGTCCGATCGCCAACCTGCCGGTGGTGATCAACCAGTTCGCCATGAGCCCGTATGACAACTGGGTCTCGCTGGCATGGGGCGGCGCCCTGCTGATCACCTTCAGCGTGTTGCTGCTCAACGTGCTCTCGCGCACCCTGTTCAAACAACAAATCCCCGGCTAATTCTCCAAGTGACCGACATGACTACTGCTCATCAAATGGCAAGCCACGCTTCGACCGCACCCCATCACGCCGCTGCGACCCGGAAGGCCACGCTGGAAGTTTCGCAACTGAACTTCTACTACGGTGGATTCCAGGGGCTCAAGAACATCAACCTGAACATCTACGAAGGCAAGGTCACCGCCTTCATCGGTCCCTCGGGCTGCGGCAAGTCCACGCTGCTGCGTACCTTCAACCGCATGTATGACCTGTACCCCGGCCAGCGCGCCGAGGGCAAGATCATCTATGCCGGCAACAACATCCTCGAACCCGGCCAGGATCTGAACATGCTGCGCGCCAAGGTCGGCATGGTGTTCCAGAAGCCGACGCCGTTCCCCATGTCGGTGTACGACAACATCGCCTTCGGCATCCGTCTGTATGAAAACCTGCCCAAGGGCGAGATGGACGAGCGCGTCGAATGGGCGCTCAACAAGGCAGCCCTGTGGGGTGAAGTCAAGGACAAGCTGAACAAGAGCGGCCTGTCGCTCTCCGGCGGCCAGCAACAGCGTCTGTGTATCGCACGCGGCGTGGCGGTGAAGCCGGAAGTGCTGCTGCTGGATGAACCGACCTCGGCGCTGGACCCGATCTCGACGGCCAAGGTGGAAGAACTGATCGGTGAGCTGAAGAACGATTACACCATCGCCATCGTGACCCACAACATGCAACAGGCGGCCCGCTGCTCGGACTACACCGCCTACATGTATCTGGGCGAGCTGGTGGAGTTTGGCGAGACTGACCAGATCTTCATGAATCCGGTGCGCAAGGAAACCCAAGACTACATAACCGGCCGTTTCGGCTAAAAAGGGTACGGCCTGGGCTACTGCGCATCCCGATCTCTGCGCTGCGATGCTCGCCGTACCTCAGTACGGCTGCGCTTCTCCCGCAGACCTCGGGATTGCTCGCTACGCCCATGCCGCACCCCGAACCGTAGTCATTGCACCGTGTAAATTATTTATAGAAATTCTTTTTAGGGACGTCACATGACCGGCGATCATTCCTCCAAACAGTATGACCAGGATCTGGAGCAGATCCGCTCCAAGGTGCTTGCCATGGGCGGCATGGTGGAACACCAGTTCCAGGACGCGATTGCGGCCTTCCGTAACGGTAACCTCGATATCGCCCACCGCGTGATGAAGGACGATGAGGCCGTCAATCGCCTGGAAGTCGAACTCGATGACGCCTGCAGCCACCTCATCGTGCGCCGCCAGCCGACCGCCAATGACCTGCGTACCGTCATGGCGACCATCAAGATCATCACCGACCTGGAACGTGTGGGCGATGAGGCGACCAAGATCGCGCGTACCGCCATCCACCTGCACAAGCGCGGTATCGGCCTGGTCTCGCATTACGAAACCGTGAGCCTGATCGCCGAACAGGCCATGGACCAGCTGCGCAGCGCCCTCGATGCGTTCGCCCGCCTGGATGACCAGCAGGCGCTGGAACTGATCAAGGCCGATGAACGCATCGACCACGGTTTCCGTTCCATTACCCGCAGCCTCATCACCTTCATGATGGAAGACCCGCGCACCATCTCCGGTTCCATCGATACCCTGTGGGTGGCCAAGGCCATCGAACGCATCGGCGACCATGCCAAGAACATCGCCGAATACGTGGTCTACGTGGTCGGTGGCAAGGATATCCGCCATAGCGACTTCGGTTCGGCCAAGACCACCCAGGAAGAAGACTAAGCACGACGGCGCCGGTGGCGGCGGGCAAGCACCGCCACCACCGGATTGCGGAGGGGAGACCCGCGATACAGCTCAGAAGCATCACTACCATGACCACTATCCTCATCGTCGAAGACGAACCCTCCATCGCCGAACTGATTGCCTTCACCTTGAAAGAGGCCGGCTGGTCCAGCTTCGTCGTTTCCAATGCGGCCGCCGCCTGGGATTTCGTTCAGCATCGCGCGCCGCAACTGGTGCTGCTGGACTGGATGCTGCCGGACCGCAGCGGCCTGCACCTGCTCTCACGCATTCGCGCCGACCGCCAGTTGCAGCAGCTCTCGGTCATCATGCTCACCGCCAAGAGCATGGAAGAAGACAAGATCGCCGGTCTCGACAACGGCGCCGACGACTACATCACCAAGCCCTTCTCGCCGCGCGAACTGACCGCGCGCATCAAGGCGCTGCTGCGCCGCAAGAGCCCCGAACACGCGCAGGAAGTGATGTCGGCCGGACCCGTCACGCTCGATCCGGCCAGTTGCTCGGTGAGCCTGGCAGGCACGCGCATCGATATCGGCCATGCCGAATACAAACTCCTGAAGTTCTTCCTTGCCCATCCCGACCGCGTGTTTTCGCGCAGCCAGTTGCTCGACCGCGTGTGGGGCGACCATGTGGTGATCGAAGAGCGCACCGTGGACGTCCACGTGCTGCGCCTGCGCAAGGCCCTGCGCGATGCCGAGTACCTCATCAAGACCGTACGCAGCGTCGGTTATATGCTCTCGACCAAGTAAGATCAAAGACCAAACCAGCCCGCGTCAGTCATAATCAGGACAATTACAAATCCGGCGCGCGGGCGCTTCCCAGAGTTATCTGTCAAATCAATGAGTCCACAACTTCTGTTCTGGATTCCTGCTGTATTGCGCCTGGTGTTGTGCCTGGCCGGAGCGGGAGTCGTCGGTTTCTTCTTTGGTCCCATCGTCGGCCTGGTCACCGCAGTACTGGGGGTGGGCGCGATGATGATCACGCACCTGCATTACCTGCTGCGCCTGTCGACCTGGCTGGATGATTCCGGCCAGTCGCGCCTGCCCGATGGCTGGGGCGCCTGGACCGACGTCTATGCGCGTCTGTACCGCATGCGCCGCGACGACGAAAAGAACCAGGCCGAACTGGCCGAGTGGCTGGCGCGCTTCCGCCAGGCCATGAGCCTCTTGCCCGATGGCGTGGTGATCATGGATGACGTGCTGTTCCTGGAGTGGTGCAACCCGGCCGCGCAGGCGCACCTCGGCCTGAAGCTGGACCGCGACAAGGGCATGCGGGTCACCAACCTGATCCGCAACCCGGCCTTCATCGACTACATCATCCTGGGCCGCTACGAGCAGCCGCTCACGCTGGCCCTGCACGAGCGCAAGCTGATCATCCAGATCATTCCCTTCGAGAATCGCAGGCAGATCCTGGTCACCCACGACGTCACCGAATCGCAGCGTATCGACATGATGCGTCGTGATTTCGTGGCCAATGCCTCGCACGAATTGCGCACGCCCCTGACCGTCATCAACGGTTTCCTGGAAATCGCGCTGGCTCAGCCGAACCTGGATGAGGCCACCCGCATGGCCCACCTCAAGCTCATGACCGAGCAGGGCCAGCGCATGCAGAACCTGATCGACGACATGCTCACGCTGACCCGCCTCGAATCGATCGACTATCCCTTGCGCTCCGAAGTGCTGCGCGTGCGTCCCTTGCTGGAACGCATCGCCGAGGAAGGGCGCGCCCTGTCGGCGGGCAAGCACGACATCCGCCTCATCGTCGACGGGCCCGATCTGAAGGGCAACGCCGACGAACTGCGCAGCGCCTTCACCAACCTCGTCACCAATGCGGTGCGCTACACCCCGGAAGGCGGCACCATCACCCTGCGCTGGGAGAGCGACGAGCAGGGCGCGCATTTTTCGGTGCAGGATACCGGCATCGGCATCAGCCCCGAGCACATCTCGCGTCTGACCGAACGCTTCTACCGCGTCGACAAGAGCCGTTCGCGCGAGACCCAGGGCACCGGCCTGGGCCTGGCCATCGTGCGCCACGTGTTGCTGCGCCACCATGCCACGCTGGACATCGCCTCGGTCCCCGACCACGGCAGCACCTTTACCGTCAACTTCCCGGCGACCCAGACCATCGCCGATTATGCTGCGCAGCAATAAACGCGGTCAGCTCATCCAATGAAATGAAATGAAGAGGATGCTTCGGCATCCTTTTTTTCTCTTTGAATCGGCTGCGAGGGCGTACCATGGGGCCGTCATTGCCTATTGTTGCGCTGTCGGGCAAGCCCACCGTTTTGTTGGTGACAGCCCTTCGTCAGGAAAATCCTTATCGCGCCGCAGCGGTATTGGCCGCATCATGAAGCCAGGCGCCCTATACCGGTTTGCGGTCTGCACCACGGCCCGGTTTGCCCCTCAACCTACCGCGCAAAGAGAAAACGATGAGCTATTTCGCCGACATGAAGATAGGCCGCCGCCTGGGCCTGGGTTTTGCCGTCATCCTGGCTGCGGCCAGCGTCGTGGTGGCACTTTCGATCTGGCGCCTGCACGGCATCGCCGAAGCCACCGATGAAATGATGCACGAGCCGCTGACCAAGGAGCGCCTGGTCTCGGACTGGTACCGCACCATCCACACCAGCGTGCGCCGCACCACCGCCATTGCCAAGAGCGCCGATCCCAGCCTGGCGACGTTCTTTGCCGCCGATGCCGCCGATGCCAGCCGCATGTCCACCGAGCAGCAGAAAGCCATCGAGGCTCTGATCGAATCCCCTGAAGAGAAGGCCGTCTTCGCCAGGCTGGGTGAGGTGCGCAAGGATTACATCAAGTACCGCGATGCCATCTCCAAGGCCAAGGCCGATGGCCAGCCCGAGGAAGCTGCCAAGATCCTGGCGGGGCCCTTTGACGTGGCCGCCAAGGGCTATCTCGATCTGCTGCAGCAGTTGCTCAACCTGCAGCGCGCCAACATCGACCAGGTGGCCGCCCATATCCAGACCGTCTATCGCGAAAGCCGCAACCTGATGATCGGCCTGGCCGTGCTGCAGGTGTTGCTGGGCTGGCTGTTTGCCCGCAGCCTGGCATTGGGCATCACGCGTCCGCTCGAACAGGCGGTCACGGTGGCCGAGGCGGTCGCCGCCGGTGACCTGACTACCCGCGTCGACGAGCGTCTGGCCGCACGCGCTGACGAAACCGGCAAGCTCATGCACGCCCTGCATGCCATGACCCTGAACCTGGCGCGCATCGTCGGCCAGGTGCGCAGCGGCACCGATGCCATCACCACCGCCTCGCGCGAAATCGCCACCGGCAACCTCGATCTCTCGGCCCGCACTGAACGCCAGGCCGGTGCCCTGGAAGAAACCGCCTCGGCCATGGAAGAACTGACCTCCACCGTGGCCCAGAACGCCGACAACGCCCGCCAGGCCAACCAGCTGGCCGCTTCCGCCTCGTCGGTGGCGCAGCAGGGCGGGGAAGTGGTGGCACAGGTCATTTCCACCATGGGCTCGATCAATGAGTCTTCGCGCAAGATCGTCGACATCATCAGCGTCATCGACGGCATCGCCTTCCAGACCAACATCCTGGCCTTGAACGCCGCCGTGGAAGCGGCCCGTGCCGGTGAGCAGGGGCGGGGCTTTGCGGTGGTGGCGTCGGAAGTGCGTTCGCTGGCCCAGCGTTCGGCCTCGGCCGCCAAGGAAATCAAGATCCTGATCGATGATTCGGTGGCCAAGGTCGGCTCCGGCAGCGAACTGGTCGGCCGCGCCGGCACGACCATGGATGAAGTGGTGTCCAGCGTACGCCACGTCGCCGACATCGTGGCCGAGATCACTGCCGCCAGTAGCGAGCAGAGCGACGGCATCAGCCAGGTCAACCTGGCCATCACCGACATGGACCAGACCACCCAGCAGAACGCCGCCCTGGTCGAACAGGCCGCTGCCGCTGCCGAATCCATGCAGGATCAGGCCGCCCGCCTGTCCGAGGTGGTCAGCCAGTTCAAGGTACTGGCCCAGGACCAGATGGCCTATGCCAGTGTCGATGCCGCCAGCCGCGCGCCGGTGGACATCACACCGCCACGCCCCGCCTTGCGCTGAATCTGACGCCGCAAAAAAAGAACCCGCCATTCATTTCCTGGCGGGTTCCTTGTGTTGGGCAGGCCGCCCCCACGGGGGCTTGCGGCGCAGATGAAACAATCTGCTTCACCCCGTTCTCTCAGTACGTTGCGCGCCCACCCGACAGATCGAACACGGAAGCGGTCGTGAAGGAATTTTCCTCCGAGACCAGCCACGCCACCATCGCCGCCAGCTCTTCCACCTTCACGAAGCGCGCCCGCGGAATCTTGGAGAGCATGTAGTCGATGTGCGCCTGGGTGCATTGTTCCAGGATGCGGGTTTGCGCCGCTGCCGGGGTGATGGCGTTGACGGCGATGTTGCGGGTTGCGGTTTCCTTGCCCAGGCTCTTGGTGAGGGCAATCATGCCGGCCTTGGCGGCGCTGTAGGCCGATGCGGTCGGATTGCCTTCCTTGCCCGCGATGGAAGCGATGTTGACGATGCGCCCGTAGTTCTGCGCGATCATGCGCCGGACCACCACCTGGTTGACGTAGAAGGCGCCGTTCAGGTCGATGTCGATCACGCGGCGCCATTCTTCCGGCGAATAGTCCGCCACCGGATTGTTCTGCCCGGCGATACCGGCGCTGTGCACCAGGATGTCGATGGATTGGGTCAGCTTCTCGGTGGCCTCGATGGCGTGCTGCACGTCGGCCTGGCTGGCGATGTCGACCTTGATGGTCTCAACGTTGCCCAGCGCTTCCAGTCTGGTGCGCGCTTGCGCCAGCGCCTGTTCGTCCATGTCCCACAGCACCACCTTGGCCTTGCCCTGCAGCAGGCGTTCGGCCACGGCGTAGCCGAAGCCTTGCGCACCGCCGGTGATGATGGCGCTGCGGCCCTGGAAATCGTAGTGATTCATCGTGTCTTCTCCTTCCCGGTGTCGGTCATTGGATGGCGCGCACGGCCAGCGTGCGCGCTTCGTCGTTCTTTTGTTTGGGGGAATGCTGCCGCGCTGCCGTGAGTGCAGCGCGGTGGTGACGCGCAGACCTGAGTGGATCAGGCGTCGAAGGTCTTCTGCTGCTGTTCGCCCAGGCCGTCGATGCCCAGGCGCATGGTCTGACCGGCGCGCAGGTAGACCGCTTCCGGCTTGACGCCCATGCCCACGCCCGGGGGCGTGCCGGTGGAGATGACGTCGCCCGGCTGCAGGCTCATGAAGCGCGAGAGGTAGGAAACGATATGCGCCACGCCGAAGATCATGGTGCTGGTGTTACCGTTCTGGTAGCGCTTGCCATCCACTTCCAGCCACATGCCCAGCTTTTGCGGATCGGCGATTTCGTCGCGGGTCACCAGCCAGGGGCCGATGGGACCGAAGGTATCGCAGCCCTTGCCCTTGTCCCAGGTGCCGCCGCGTTCGATCTGGTATTCGCGTTCGGAGACGTCGTTGACCACGCAATAGCCGGCCACGTGCGACATCGCATCCTTCTCGTCGATGTAGCTGCCGCCCTTGCCGATGATCACGCCCAGTTCGACTTCCCAGTCGGTCTTCTTGGAGCCGCGCGGGATCTTCACGTCGTCGTTGGGTCCGACCACGGCCGACGTCCACTTGTTGAACACCACCGGTTCGGCCGGGATGGGCAGGTTGGATTCGGCGGCGTGGTCGGCGTAGTTCAGGCCGATGCAGATGAACTTGCCGATATTGCCGACGCAGGCGCCGATGCGGGGCGAACCTTCGACGGCCGGCAGGCTTTCCAGGTCCAGCTTGCGCAGTTTGTCCAGCGATGCGTCATCCAGCACGGCACCGTTGACGTCCTTGATGTAGGCCGACAGGTCGCGGATCTTGCCGGATTGGTCGAGGATGCCGGGCTTTTCCTGCCCTGCCGGGCCGTAACGCAGTAATTTCATCGTGGTTCCTTTGGGAAAGTTATCGTCTCTAGAAGATGCTTGGCGTACTGGTCGCCTGTGAGGGCGGGCGGACGCGGGCTGCTGGGGTTTTGCAAGGTGGGATATTACCAGTTTATTGGTAAGACCAATAGGGTGGGGCTGATCTCCTTGCTGGATATCGGCATAGATGTGCTTGAGAATTATAAGTTGACAGGTTTAATTATGAGTTGAATTTCGCCTCAATAAAATCAATAGGTTACGTACGAAACGCGAATGCCGGCCAAGATTTATAAGTTGAAAACATCTCTTCGTCGAGAGCAAGAATATTTCGAGAGAGTGCCTCTTTAGCCTTGGAATTAAAATTCAGAGAGTGCGGCAAGTAGTAAATTTTTGGTAAAAGTACGGCCCAATCACCCTATGTCGACGTCCAAATTCCATCTTTCTCGGCTCGTTCATGTTGCGTATTTTTTGTGCATACATGAGGGTCTACCTAATTCATAGAATTTCGCGCAATTTGAGCTTATTTGTGAGCGATCAAAGCGAAATTTTATCTTCCCGTATTGCATGCAACCCAGATAGGTAAAGGCTTTGCGGCACATTATTGGGCTTAATACAAATTGTATAGATTTCCAATGGTTTGTTTTATTTTTTGTCGCTAACGTCGGCAAAAAACGAGCTAAATTCGCCCTATTGACACTTAATTCCAGTTAGGGGTAAATTTTATTTGTTGCACAAGCAGATCAGTTGCGCTAAAGTGCCTCGCCAAATTCAGCGAGAAATATTAAACGCAAGAAATGTTGTCGTTGATCAAGATAAGGAGGTGTTGAAAATTTGAGAATACAAATTTTCTGTTGAGCAACTACCTGTAAGAATTGTCAATCTGAAACATTGCCAGATTGAATATAAAATTTACAGCTGCTCCAGAAAACGAAAAACCGACCCGGAGGTCGGCTTCTCGAAAAGCACAGCAAGACTGGTTCAGTAGCAATTGGCGTTGCAGCTGAACTTGCCATAGCAGATACAAATACACAGTCGTATTCTGCCCTCTCTGCCGCTTTTCGTCAAGCCGCTTTTGGTTTCCCACGTCTATACATTTTTGAAACTGGCTGTTAGGCCTAGTTTTAGGGGAATCGTATGTCCAACGAAAAGAATCATTATGGAAATAGCAATCCTCTGACAAAGCGGGCGAACCCGCGCGATCCTATTCGGATTCAGCAGCGAGCGCTGGAACAAGCACGTGGCCTTGGCGTAGGTAGCGACTACGAGCCGTTTATACAGATTGAACGGCATGGTTTCTCCAGCCACGGTCGTTCCCATGTCTGGTCAGATCCGTTGAATACATCGATCGTTGGTCATGTGCTTAGCGACCTAGAGCGATGTGTGTTAATTCATGCTTCGTCGCTTAAGGGGGCCATAGTACGGACTCAATACCCTATGTGGCGGGTGGGAGTCGAGCCCGAATTTGCGGAGTGTGTGTTCGACGGCGAGTCTCTAGACTTGGGCACTGTTCGTGTCGCTAATGAGCTGGGCGTCAAGCCGCCGCGCACGCGCGGCCAAGACATCGTACTAACGCTGGACTTGCTGCTCAAGATCCCGGGCAAGGGTACTTGGGCAGTGTATGTCAAGTATTGCAAGGATGTGCCGCGCCCAGGTTCTCGCCAAGACCAACTACTCCAGATTACACGAGAATACTGGCGCCTCCGGAACGTTGATCTGCTTATCATCACTGAGGTCGAGGCTAAGGACTCGGCAACCATGCGTTGGTTGAACTGGGCTTCTTCAATTCGGGGGAGCTACGCCCCTGGTTCTGATGAATTTCTGCTTTCGGTTGTGGATTTGCTCATTTTAAAAACCGACTCCCACGCGCCTATGAATGAGCGCATCGCCTGCCTGGATGTTCCCGCCGATCGAGTGATTCACGCGCTGAAGTATGCCATTTGGGTGGGATACATTTGGGTAGATTTTCAGCGCTGGGATTGGCCGTGTCTCGCAGATCCATGGACCATCGAGCTGGCATCCAGGTCGAGAAAGCTGGCTAGCGCGAACTGTTTCTCCTTTATCGTTGCCGGGGGAGAATCATGAGCATGAAAGTCCATACCGACTTCTACGTGAGGGCTGCTTCATCCGGGCTGCCAGCTGGTTTCTATCGGGTTGTCTGGATGACGGATCGGGAGCCGGATCTTGTTCTCGTTGAGATCCCAACTTATGAGGATGTGGAGCATCAGGCGAAGCTGAAAATCCATTACAAACGCCCACTAATAGCGAATAAGAAAGTGATAGAAAAGGGGATTTTAAACGGCAATGTTCTTCTAGCAGAGGCATCACCGGAACTGAGAAAAAAGGAACCAGTTCTCAACGCCGTTCTTAGCCCAAAGGAGAAGTTGCGGGCAGCGATCCTAAAAGATTTCGACATGCATGCGACGCACACCTTGATTTTCGGTAAGCGTTGGGAAGCGGAAATGACACGTCTATCCAAGAAGTATGGGGGCTGCACGAATACGATTAAGCGACTGATACTGAAATACTTCTACACAGGTAGAAATCTTGAGGAGACCGTAAGGGATAAGCGCAGACCCAAGGGGCTGCCGCGTGTCATTAAGAAAAAGCTCGGTCGAAAGCGGGACATAGTCAAAACGGGGAGATCCACCGAGGAAGGAGTTAACCGAGAGGAGCATGAGGGCCTAGTCATCTCTTACTTGGCAAGCAGAGGGAAAGACGCCAGCAACAGCTCTATCCCGCGGATGTACGAGGATTTCTATGCGACGTTTGCTGTGGAGAAGGTGATGTCTTCCCACGGTAAAGCTATTGGCGCAGAAAGAATTTCGCCGGAAAAGAGGATGACACTAGCCCAGTTTCGGACGATAGTCAAAGCGCACGATCTCAACGCGTATTTGCTACGTTCGTATTCTAAGCACAGAGGAAGGCTGATCACTGATGTGCACATCAGTGACGCTAGATACATGACGACATTTGCTGGAAACACCTACATCATCGATTCCACCATCGCTGATGTTTATTTGGTGTCGTCGTATGACAGAAACAAGATATTGGGCCGGCCTGTCATTTACTTGGTGATCGATGCTCGAACGTCGTTGCTGCTATCGGTGTATGTCACTTTATGGGGACCAAGCTTCGCCGAGGCTAGAAACGCACTCTTCCTCGCATATTCAGATAAGAAGGCATACCTGAGGTATCTCCGGCTAGAGCATTTCCAGGATTTTTTCCGTGCAGGACCGCGTCCTCTTGATGTACTAGCTGATCGAGCTGAGCTTCTCTCGGAGAATGGCAAGAATCTCGCACGAAAGCACGAAAATGGTTTGATGATCACGGCGGCCTACCAACCTGTTTGGAAGGCTCTTGTTGAGCGGTCTTTCAAAAGACTTAATGAGATGGTTATTCACTATCTGCCTGGTACGGTTCCTCCTGAGCATGCTCGTGGGGATGCCGATTATCGTTACGAGGCCGTCTTTACTTTGTGGGAGTTTCGTCGGTTGATGGCGCTGGAACAAATTAGATGGAATGCATCGAAGGCAATGGGAAAGTGCCTTTCACCCCAGATGCTAAGAGCTGGCGTTGAGGCCACTCCCTTGAGTATTTGGGATTGGAGTTTGGCAAACGAACACGGGTCGGCAAGCTATTACGAGCACAGTCAACTTCTCATTACCTCTTTGGATGCTGAGTATGTTTCGGTAACGACTGAGGGTCTTGTTTCTAAAAACAAGCTGAAGTGGACAGCAGAATGGATGAAAGACCATGATGGAGTCAAACGCGCAAAAATTCAGCGTTGCGAAGCAATTTTGATCCAGTCACCGGAAGATCCTTCTCTCGCCTATTGTCGTATGCAAGGCGAAGAGACGTTCCGCGAAGTGCACTTGCGTAACGCTCCAAGAAGCGCTTATCCAATAACCAAAGAGGATGTTGAAGATTTGAATGCAGAGAAGCGATTTTCTGATGACATGGCCGCCTTCAAAAATACTGGATTAATTGACGAGGTGAAAGCGCTACAAGTTGAATTGGAGGGTTCTGCGAAGGCGGCTACTTATTCCTGCGTCAGTGAAAAATCTACGTCCAAGGCAGCTCGCAAGAAGGACATTCATAAGACGCGTGCGGCTGAAGCCGAATACGAAAAAACCGGTCAAGCACCTGATGGAGATGGAGCCCATGCCGTTGATACGCCAGCAGTCAACGCTGGCGTTGGGGACGCCGTAGCTACTTCAGGTGAGAAGGCTGAAAAGCACGACGTTAATCATGACGTGGCTGATGTTCTGGAGACATGGTGATCATGAGCATAGCCTGTTATCAATCGAAAGATGTACATCCGGACCAACTCGGGAATCCCCTAATCGAAGCGCTTAGACCAACCCTGACTAACAAGGATGCGGCAGGGGTCCTTGCAAGGAGGCCTGCAATATCGCTGGATAAGGAGCGATTGTTGCCTCCACACATCCGTGTTCACAGTGTTGCCGCAATCTCAGATATGTATGTTCCAGACATAAAAACTCTAGAACTCTACGCGATGGTTGATATGCAGATGAAGCGATCCTTGGAGCGGCACAATCCCTTTTCGGCAGAGGGGCAGCGCTATCTTGATTCTGTGCAAGCCAAGGTGTTGGCAGCAGTTTCTGATGATCAAAGACGGATCGCCAAGGCAGTGAAAGAAGGAAAAGAACCGCTTAGTGCGCTTGGTAAGCGTCTTCCCGATATCAGATCTATCTTGGTTACTGGTGCTAGTGGAATGGGGAAGTCATCTGCAATTAATCGTGTCTTGGCTCTGAATGACCAAGTGATCGAGCACAGCAACTATATGGGGCAGCCTTACCATCAAAAGCAGTTGGTCTGGCTTTCGGTATTTGCTCCCCTCAATGCGTCAATTAGCGGCTTGTGTCATAGCATTTTTGCAGCGGTCGATGAGGCATTGGGTCTGCCTGTAGACACCGGTTATGCAAAGCAATACGACAAAAAGCATAGGACAAATGATGTTCTGATTAGTCGAGTAGCCCAAGTCTTGGCCACACATCATTTGGGGATATTGCATATTGATGATTTGCACCGTATTGCCGATGGAACGGGGGCCAATAAGGCCGCGTTGATAAGCTTCATCATGCAATTATCGGACGTGGTTGGTGTGCCGATGATTCTGTCAGGGACCGGGAAATTGATGAAGATGTTGCGTGGCTCGTTCGAGGTTTCTAGACGCGTTATCGCTGCCGGATCGGTCGAATTTGAACTGCCTCCCGAATATGTTAAGGGAGATGGGTTCGCTAACCTGGCAAATGCACTCTTCAAATTCTCGCTGCTGCCGGTAAGTGAGGACGCATTGGAAGATATGAAGCTATATCTTTTCGATCGATCTCAAGGGATAACGGCTGTGGCTGTGAACTTATTTTTGCAAGCTCAAATGTGGGGCCTGCGTGAGGAGGCTGATTTCATGACGAAGGAACTAATAGATCATGCATATGCCCGGATAAAGCCACTTCACTCAGCCCTAAGTGCGTTGAGAAGGAAGGATGCAGATGCCATTAGGGACTTTGAGGATATCGCATCACTTGACCAGATCAATAGGAACTTCTTCTCCGGTGCTTTGGGGCCTTAGAACTAGGGTGAGGGAAAGAACGTGAGTTGCCGCATGACTTTGTGCACATCCGATTTACTCAAAGCAAGCCACTCACCATCGTGCTCCACTATCCAAGCGATGGCTTCTTTGGTTTCTCTGAGGGAGAGGGTTGGAGTATCGGTGAAAAGGGCTTGCATTGCCAAATAGCGGTAGCGAAGACGTTTGCCCTCTCTCACTGCATTTGCGTGTAATGCCATTGCGCCAGGCGATCCAGAAAGCATGAATAAATTGCGCTGATATGACTCACGCAACATCGGCGAAGTTTGTGAAATGTTGAGTGTCATCGCCAAAATCGCAATATTAAGTTGATCGTCGGCATTAAGTTCTTTCGAGGGGCTCACTTCGGCGCTATTGAAGAGTTCTCCCGAAGAATCTTCGTAGGTGTGTATCAGCGCCTCGTCCCAGGTGTCGCGAGGTACGCAGTATGCAATCGCGGCCGCCCACTGAACCGGATGAAGAACGGGCGGTTCATGCTGAGAATACCACCGTCGAGTAAAGAGACCGAGCGCATCTAGTTCGTCTATGCCTAGGATTTTTAGGCGGTCATAAAAATAGGTGTGAGCTGAGGAAAGTAGTTGTTGGAAGCGCAGATCATCAGAAGTTTCGTGGTTTTGCATCAGCATCATTCTTAGCCGGTCAGCGGTGAGACCATGCTGCTCGGAAATCCATTGAATAGCTTCTGCCAGCCGCAGAAGTAGAGATTTAGTTTCTTTGGCGAGTAACGGATGATCACGACTTTGCGGTGGATAGGAAGTCGGTGGCCTAAGCCAATTGTCACGCTCTGCGGAAGTTCGGATACGTTTCACTAGGAGAGTGCCATGGCGTGCGCAAATCCATATGCCAGGAATCTGGTGGGCCAGGTGCCAATAGGAGAATCCTTTTTCGCGAATGTCCAGCGCTATGCAATCTGGACAGAATTTAAGGGGATGACAGAGAAAATCTTTATGGCCAAATAGTCCGCGCTTTGTATCTAATACAGATATTCGATGAGCCACCCGGCCACTCGTAAATTCGACAATTTCTCTTTCTGGCATGAAAGCGAGGTAGAGATTGGAGATGGTTTGTTGCCGAAGTAGTTGAAGAGGAGAGAGCGATGAAAAATTGCAAGTAATAAAGTGACTCAATCCGAATGGAAGCTGCGCGTATCTCCCAGCTTGAGAATCATTAAATAGTAGCTGACCTGTCAAATTTGGCGTTTCGTAGCCGGATCGCGAGTGAAATCTCGCGCATTGGCTGTACAGCGTCTCGTCGGAAGCCCTTTCGGCAAGAAAGGTCAGATTTTTAGAAGTAACCATATTCGTAGGGCCACGTGATTACGTTTCATCAACAGATCGCTCCAGACGAGCACTATTATTCTTATATCGCCGGGTTGTATCAGAAATCAGGTTGGAATGAGCCACAGGATTTCTTGAAAGCTACAGTGACTAGCGCCGGATTGTGCGCGGATTCACGTAGCTATTCTGGGTTCTCGACGCAGCTTTTTCCTAACGTACTGCGTGCGTTAATTGGGACGGTGATCGACCTAGATCAGTTTAGACCTGACACTCTCAATATTCTTACTTTGTTGCCATACTATCGGCCGTTTCTAGTGCAAATTCAGCAGCAAAATCTGTTTAAGGAAGCAGCTTTCACTTACGGCTCCAATTCTGATCGAAGACAGTGTCTGCCGCAATTTAGCGGAACGAGCTTTCGATATTGCGTTACTTGTATGAATGCGGCATTTAAAGCGTACGGAAGAGCGGTGCTGCTGAGATCTCATCAGCTACCTTGCGTCTTTGTGTGCTGGGAACATCGGACACCATTACGTACGGTGGACATTGATACCGATAACCTGGTTATCCCGGATTTTCAGTTGCCGCGCGAGAAATGCGTACAGAGGGTCTCAGAAGAGCTTCTTTGGTTGGCTGCTGAGTCGAGAAATTTGCTTCATCTCAATCGTGGGTTTACCAGCCCGGTCGAGAAGATTCACGCTATGTACTCTTTTGAGCAGTGGAATTTTGAATGTGATGGGAAGCCTGATTTTTCGCTGAGAGAATGCGAAAAACGTAAGAAAAGTAGCGACAAAGGAAAAAGTCTCTGGAATGTTAGTTGGCCGAAGTCTTTGGACGTCGCATTTGAGACTGAGATCAACAGTATGTCCGATGAGCTGCGCGAAGCGTACGGAACGCCCTGGCGGGGAAATTACAAAAGATTGGGGAAAATGAGAACGGGTAAAGTTTTGTCGCCGATCGAGCATCTGATGAGAATTCGTAGATTTGCGGGGGGCGTTGAAGAATTTTTCAAGAAGGTCGACGAGGTGTCGTTGAATAAATTAGCAACGTTCTTCCCATTTTCGCAAGCGCGCCGTGAGCACGGGGTCATTCTTTGCCCGACTGCGGTAACCTGGGAGGCTGCGAATTTTCTGAGAAAGGTGGACGAAAATATCAGAAAGGTAGACAAACATCTCAAGCCCGGATTGGGGGGCGCAATGGAGATGGTCTGCAATCAATACCGGGATCACGTGGCACGGACAGGATTGCTTGCTGTGGATGTTTCACCTACGAAAGACATGGCGAGAGATGTAGCTGTTTCGATTCCATTGAGCCTAGATAACTTTACATTCATTGATCGACTCGCTACGCAGAATGGAACCGGGAAATTTTCAGCAACGGTTAGTCTCATCTTAGAGCGGGTGCAACAACTCAGTTGCTGAGCAGCCGGTTCAGAGGCTGTTGCGAAATTAATTTGAACGTTGATTTAACTGCGGCTAGCAAAACAAGGCACACGCCAATTACAGGAAGACATCGTGGGTAACATCAAGTCGGGAGATTTAACAGCCGAAATTGAATTTGCAACAGCCTCTCAGTCGTTTCGCCAACTAATTGTCTGGAGTCGCTAATCGGTCAGAAACTCAGCAGCCGAACCCGCGATCTACGGTTTTGAGACTCATCTAAGCAAGGTCTTTACGAGTAAGCGTTTGAATTCCTAGTGGCGCTTATGAGCCGCTTCTCTGGGTGTGTGTGTTTGTAATCATTTTTCTCGCTTAGCCGCAAATGAGACGAATTTCCCGAAGTTTTTTTTCCGCCGCAATTGCGCGGTCGCGGTATTCGCCTGAGGCTTTTAGTAGGTCCGCGATTGACAGCCAATAGGCGGCTCCCAGATCGCCCTCCTCGAGTTGTAATCGGTGTAATTTCCGTAGGGCAATGGAGAGGTCGATATTTTCGTGCATGTCCATTTGTCTTCTCCTGTATCAAGTGCGCCGCATAATATTTTGTGCCCTTTTCGGCACCCGCGACAGACAGCATCATCGTACTACGCAAAAAGTTTATCAGCGGTATTGCCTGAACTTGATGAAATTCAAAGGGATCCGCTTAGATAAAGCGTAGCCGATTACCTTGCGGCTGCAAGCGTCCAAAACAACGGCCAGGTAGATATAGCCGGATGCTATTCTGAATCGCCCCGGCTGCACTAGACACTTTCCAGCCTGTGGAAATACTGCTGTTCGAACTGTACCGGAGAAACGTTGCCGCTATAGGAATGGCGACGTTTCGGGTTGTAGAACATCTCGATGTAATCGAACACATCCGACCGTGCTTCGTTACGGTCAGCATAGATACGGCGCTTAATGCGCTCACGTTTCAAGAGCTGGAAGAAGCTCTCTTCTGCCACAGCATTGTCGTGGCAGTTGCCGGTTGGGACAGCGCGAGGCTTTTCTTTGGGCACTTATGAAGGTGGAGTGGCCAGTACCCACGGCGATCGTCAGTGCTTGGGCTGTTAAGCACATTCTGCATCAGGCCTTTTTTAGCGTATAGCAGAGGTCGTGAATACGTCGCCGACGCGGATGGGGCGCACCTTACGTCACCAGAAATGATGATGCGGGCTTTGAATTTTCTTCCGGACGATGAGAGGGACGGGCATGGTATCTTTGACTCTCATCCACCGTTGAAGGAAAGAAAAAGGCGGATTGCCGAACTGCAAGATGCTCCAGCACGTCAAGAACCTGCCATTGTGGAATTGGTTGGGAACGACACCTGAGCGCAGTGGAATGAACCTCTTAGCAGTTCAGAAAAGTAAAGCCCCGGAATTTCCGGGGCTTTTGATTTGGCATGGCAGCTATTGGCCGATTTCAGACATCATATGCCCCTCGCAACTCGCCACTATACATCCGAAGGTAAAGCTTGCTTCAACAGAAACGCCACGAAAATCTCGGCCGAAATGGTGCTGGAGAACCATTCGTCGGAGAGCAACGCAATTGCGCCAGCGCCGAAAACAAGTAAGGTCCCGTCTGGACAATTAAGATCCTTTTGTTTTTGATATGATACGCCCGGTAGTGCAAAGCGGCTTAGTTCTCGCTCAACCCTTATCCAGCTCGAGGGGTTCACTTTAAACCTGGCTCATTTGTGAGAGTCTAAACTCTACTGCTGTGTCAGGAGCGCGATGGCCTCGAATAGGAGGTCAACGATTATTTCTGATCCAACGGAATATCGTCCTTCCTGTCCAGAAAGAAACATGATCGTAGATCGGACGGAAGAAAAATTTTGCGCTAACAAGATCAGATGCACAGCGCTCGGCCCTCTCACACCGGCCAACCAATTCTGCACAGTCCTCTCGCTTGCGTTTGTAAGCTTGCAAAGCGTCTTCACAGCATGCCGAGATGCTCCAATCTCTTGCTTGAGCGCGACCTCGATCGCTATCGCATACTCATGAGCTGTTAAATTTTTGGGAGTTTCATTCCGCAATTTTTTGCGTGCTTCTCGCAACATATTTCACCTCAGCGAAAGTATATTGATCCCAAGCCATAGGAGGTTAGGTCGTAGCGCAGATGCTTCAGATGAGGTGAAGGCGATGTCTACAAATAGGCCCGCAAAACGCACCCTGGACAAATCAACTCAGCAGCGTGCTGCTGCGTATGTACGCATGTCCACTGAGCACCAGCAATATTCGACCGAAAATCAACTCGATGTAATAACAGCGTTCGCTCTGTCGCGAAATCTCGAAATTACTAAGGTCTACACGGATGCGGGTAAAAGTGGATTACGACTAGAAGGTCGTGACCAGTTAAAGTCACTTTTGACTGACGTAGAGTCTGGATTCGCTGAATTCGGAGTTATTTTAGTCTACGACGTGAGCCGATGGGGGCGTTTTCAGGATCCAGATGAGAGTGCTAGCTACGAGATTCGTTGTAAACAAGCCGGTGTTCGAGTTCTGTATTGTGCAGAACAATTTGAAAATGACGGCAGTGCAGTTTCTAGAACTCATTTCATAAATAGGGTCTGTTAACTTTTTATCGTGCGTGTTAACTTCTTCGTATGGCACGAAGAGAAGAACTAACAGACGAACAATGGGCGATTCTGGAGCCGCTGATACCAGAAACACCTAGACGTGATGATGGGCGTGGACGCCCGGAATTGCACAGCAACCGCGCCGTCATGAACGGGATTCTCTGGGTGCTACGCACCGGTGCGGCCTGGTGTGATTTGCCAGATCGGTTCCCCTCTGGCACGACATGCTTCCGAAGATTTTCGCGCTGGGTCAAGAGTGGCGTGCTACGGCACATACTCGAAGCACTGGCGCAACACCTCGAAGAGGTTGGCCAAATCAATCTTTCCGAATGCTTTATTGACGGCACGTTTGTGTTGGCAAAAAAAGGGGCCCAAAGGTCGGAAAGACCAAGCGGGGCAAGGGTACGAAGCTCATGGTTATTGCAGACGCTACTGGTCTTCCACTCGGCGTGCACACGTCTTCTGCTAGCCCACATGAAGTCACCCTTGTCGAGGCTACCCTCGATGAGATTGTCACAGTGGGACGACCCGAACGAATTATTGGGGATCGCGCCTACGATAGTGATCCGCTCGATCAAAGACTTGCTGCCAAAGGCATTGAACTGATCGCACCACACAAGAGCAATCGAAAAAGAGCGGTCACTCAAGACGGCCGGGCGCTGCGCCGATACCGGCGCCGATGGAAGATCGAACGACTGTTTGCCTGGCTTAATGCCTTCAAGCGTGTACTTACCCGATGGGAGCGTTGCGCCGATCATTACACAGGCTTCGTTCATCTCGCTTTCTCCATCATCCTCATGCGGCGCTATTTATGAAATGGGTTCTAGCATCATTAAGAATGTCAAACGAACAATGGCAGGGGAGTACAGCCGCGAATTAAGTGTAAAGGTTCATGCAGGGCAGCTACGGCTGATCCAGCTCGGTGTTCGTCAAGGCGGTGCTGCCGGATACGGCCTCAGAAGGATGCTGATTGATCACACTGGGAACCACAAAGGAATACTGCAGGCCGGTCAACATAAATCTATTCAGACAGACCGGGTGATCTTAGTGCCAGGACCGGAAGAAGAGACAGAAATAGTTCGATGGATTTACAACGCATTTGTCGAAGACGGTTTGAGCGAGGCCGAAATTGCTGCCAACCTCAACGGTCAGGGAAAGCTCACAGACCGCGGAACATCATGGACTCGTGGTACGGTTCATCAGATTTTGATTAATGAGAAATATGTAGGAGATAACGTCTGGAACCGTACATCATTCAAGCTCAAGTTAGAGCGTGTTCACAATCCACCCGCTGCTTGGGCCCGCGCTGAGGGTGCCTTTTCAGCTATTGTAGACCGCCTTATTTTCAATGCAGCACGTCAGATCATTTTGGCCCGCTCTTATCGGCTTACTGATGATGAAATGCTGGATGCGCTGAAACGACTATTGCATGAACACGGACGGCTCTCAGGAATAATCATTGACGAATCAATTGGATGCCCGTCTAGCAGCGCATTCGCCAGCCGTTTCGGTAGTCTCATTAGAACATATACTCTCATTGGTTACGATCCTGGACGGGACTATCGCTATCTTGATATCAACAAAAAGCTCCGGGAAGCTCATCCAAAAATCGTCTCCGCGGCGATTGCCGCGATAAATGCGGTCGGGGCAACGGCTGAACAAGACCAGAAATCCGATCTACTGTGGATCAACAAGGAGTTTAGTGCAGCCCTTGTGCTATGCCGTTGCCGCAGTCTGACTAACGGTGTCAATAGATGGATCTTAAGATTCGACAATTTAGTACGAGCTGAAATCACTATTGCAGTCCGGATGAGCGAAGATGCATGCGCGATCCGCGACTATTATCTCCTTCCCCATATAGACCTCTTTTCTCAAAAGCTCCAACTTGGGGAGGCGAATGAAAATGGGTTCGATGCATACCGCTACGATGACCTCTCCATGCTCACCTATTTAGCGCGCCGAATAGCGCTTTGAGAGAGAAATATGGCAAATCCTCGAGAGCTTCTTTCGGAGCATCTAGATGCGTCCAAACACATTTCGCTTATCCCCGCCGACCGCATCCGGATTTTGAATCCGCGCAGCAGAAATCCACTCATTTTTTCTCGACTTGTTGAGAACATTTCGGTACTAGGATTAAAACGCCCTGTTACGGTCGCTATAGGGGGAAAAGACGCAACAGGTGAGTGGTACGAAGTCCTGTGCGGGCAGGGCAGATTTGAGGCACTGAGACACCTTGGCGAGACCGAGATACCTTGCTGCATCGTGGCCGCACCTGAAATAGACCGTTTCCTAATCTCACTCACCGAAAATATCGCTAGGCGAAGGCACACTACCGAGGAACTGCTCAGCGGCATTCTGGTGCTACGACAAAAAGGATACAGTACAGAGCAGATTGCCATCAAAACAAATCTGGAGACAAGCTATGTTCGCAGTATTCTCCATCTCCTCGATAACGGCGAACAAAGGCTTCTGCGCGCAGTTGAAAAGTCACAAGTACCGGTCTGGCTTGCCGTCGAAATCTCGCGTGCGTCTAGCGACGGCGTGCAGAGGGCTCTGATGGATGCATATGAAGAAGGCACGCTAAAAGGTGACGAGCTTCTTGTCGTTAGAAAAATAATCAGTAAGCGAGAAGCGCTAGGAAAATCGGCGTATCCCAAGCGCAAGAGAGACCAAGATAGCCCGACACCACAGAAGCTGCTGAGGATATATAAAACCGAAGTCCGTAGGCAGCAACTGAACATTCAAAAGGCTCGTGTTCAAGAAGAACGCCTTCTACTCATCATTTCAGCAATACGACATTTTTTATCTGACGAACACTTCCGAACTCTTCTTCGTGCTGAACAGGTAAACGACATTCCAGAAGTCATTGCTAGGCGTCTACCAGGAGATCTGCTGCCATGAGCCATATCAGACACTGCTTCGACCGCGCTATATTAGATTTGGAAGTTAAAAAAATTCGGGTGTTGGTGCCACTTAAGAAGCAAGTTCTTGTGACTCCTAAATTTAGAAGCATTTTAAGTTCAGTGAAAGAGCTTGGCATCATCGAACCACTAGCGGTACATCCTTCCCAAGGACAGCCAGACTATTTTGATCTTCTAGATGGAAGACTCAGGCTGGAAGCGGTGAAATCACTTGGCCAAAGCACCGTCCGCTGTATGGTTGCGCTGGATGACGAGAGCTTTACTTACAACAAGCAAATAAATCGGATTGCCTCAGTTCAGGAATACCGGATGATTCGAGCCGCGCTAGCGAAGGGTGCCTCCGAGGAAAGAATCGCAAGGGTTTTGGCTATAGACGTCAAAAAAGTACGGGAGAAGGCACATTTACTCGATGGAATTGCACCAGAAGCTGCCAGACTTCTTAGGGATAGACAAGTCTCACCTGAAGTCTTCAGGGTACTCAGAAAAATGAAACCCATACGGCAAATCGAAGCTGCAGAAATGATGATAGCGGCAAATAAGTTCGCGAAAAGTTATGCGGACATGATACTCGTGACTACGCGGCCAGAAGGGCTGATAGAAAAGGCGAAAAGCCAGGTTGGTAAGGACATTTCGCCCGAGGACATCACTCGTATGGAAGCCGAGATGGAACGGCTGCAACATGACAGTCTTGCTGTAGAAGATACGATTGGCGACACGATGCTTTCCCTTGTCGTGGCCAAAGGTTTTATCAATCGTCTTCTTCGCAACGAAAATATCCGTCTGCATCTTCACC
Organism: Herbaspirillum sp. DW155; assembly: GCF_037076565.1. NCBI lineage: Bacteria > Pseudomonadati > Pseudomonadota > Betaproteobacteria > Burkholderiales > Oxalobacteraceae > Herbaspirillum > Herbaspirillum sp. DW155. The sequence goes on from NZ_AP029028.1 coordinate 1,253,854, forward strand.
GGCATCATCCAGATTTGCTCTCCAGCGTTACCGCGACACTTGATGCTATAGCAGCAGATGGTCGTGGTATCAGTCAGGAGTAGACGATACAGGGCGATAGTCGGAATATACAGGGGTATAAATAGCGGGCCCGTCGCCGCTTTCGGCATCAGACTTACCCTCGACGTCTGCGCGCATAGAAGAAGGCAACTCTAATAGCAATCCCGCTTGATTCCGCTCGGATGCCTTTAAACGATCCTACGGCCATCGGCAAATCGCTCGACGCACCTTCGGCCAAGAAAGCGTTACTGCTAGAGGTTGGTACGGATACGGGCGCGGTCTGCAGATGAGACTATCTGGATGAATAAAAGGCCCGTTCGGGCGCTTTTGGGGGAACGGACGATGTCAGCTTCTGGCCGCTAGCGGACGAATCTACTGGCAAACGCTTGACAGTCATCTGCTATTCGGATCGCGGCCTCAGGCGCCATTCCAATCAGGGGCAGCATGTAGACGCCGCCTTGTTCATCAAAGGCTAGTATTTCCAGACAGGAAACGAACCGATGTCCACAAAAAAATCAGCGCAAAAGATAAATAGCGTCTGCCGCCTGACTCGGACATCGGGTGTATACGTGAAGTCTCATTTGCTTCCTTTGGCCTTAACGCGGCTTTCACTCAGTGGCGAGAAGTTTTTTGAAGCTGGCCATGGCCATGGGCGACGAAAAGTTTCCAGCAGTTGGTACGACCAGAACCTAACCACTCGCCTCGGGGAAGATATCCTGGCAAAGATAGATTCAGCGGGGATTAAAGAGCTTCGTAAATTACGGCTTATTTGGAGTGGCTGGGAATCCCACGAGCATAGCCTTCGTTCCGACGAGGTCATTTCTTGGGAAGATCAATTTCATTTACGGGAGCTAGATATTGAGGCGCCAGATGTACTTCGGGTTTTCTTTCTCAGTCTTTTGTGGCGCGCAGCAGCTTCTACTCGTGCGGAATTTTCCGATATTAAGTTGAGTGAGGAGGATTTAGAGGACTTGAGGTTGCGAGTCGTGGAAGCTAAGCCTGGAAAACCAGAAGACTACCCGCTGCAGTTTCATCAGATATTTACTCGCGGGGAACATCATAACCGTACGCCAATAATGGAGAACCAGACGTTGCCAGAGGGTGAGCTGACTTCATCCATATCTTATGTGCGATTCTATTTCGACGGATTGGTGACCAACATCTATTTGGCTCGTCACACACAATTGAGTGACGGATTCTTACGACTCTGTGTGGGCTTTAAGTCGCCAACACTTGTAATCGCTCATAAATACGGGGAGTCACGAGCGGAAAGAGAACTTGAGGAGATTCGAGCAATTGGAGATGGCGATGCATACAAGCGGCTCCGACAACCTCGAAGATAGGGAGCAGCAAAAACTTGGGTGGGGACCATCGATTTTTTATTTTGACGCGACTGTTGATTTGCTCGCAGATTTGCCCCAACGGTGCCGAGTTTACAGCGGCCAAGGTCATGCGCTGGCTGCGGGATGCCTAGAGAAAACGCTTGGCGCAGGGACGAATGAGCTTCGGCAGTTTGCGGAGCGATCCCAACACCCTTTACTTTTGGTTCACCTGCGCAATGTGAAGTCTACGGCTGGATCCACAAGCTTGTCTGCCGGATTTGCCGGGCGCTGGAAATGAACCTGTGCATCAAGCCGAAGAAGTGGCTGGTGCGCGAGCAACCTGAGCCGCCATCCGAACCGACGGCACTCAACTAGGTGTGCTCAATGGAACTTCATGCATGATCAACTGGCGGACGGCCGCAGCATCCGGCTGTTCAACGTGATCGACGGGCCTGGATATTGAAGCAGATTTCTCTCTTCCATCCGAGCGCATGAGCCATCCTAAATTTGAATAGCATAATGTCTCCTTCTGGTCGAATCTATCCCTCAGTAAAAAGAGCAGCAGCAACACATAATGAGGCTGCCATAGCAAAGACCGCAGCGAGATTATTTTGAATCAGGGCCAGATTGTTCAGGTCATTCATAGTCTCCGCTAGTGTTGCCGAGGACTGATGAATCAACTCCGGATATGCTGAAAGGCTCTGTCTGAGGGCATCAGGGTTGAGCGAAAGCCCGTGACTTATCACAGCAGCTTTCAGTTGATTGCTAGATGAGTGATGCCAAAGCAAAGACGAAGCAACCCCAGCTATACCTGATAAAACTGACATTGCTCTCCGGAACGAGAACCGTATGCTGGGGTACGTGTTTTTCTTCATTTTCTTTTCCTCTTTATTTGTTCGCGTTTTTCTTTTCTCAGGCGGGCGTTCTCTTTCTCCACGCGCATATTCCACTCTGGTGTAGATGCAACCAACTTTTCGTAGATGCCGGAAGAGATTTTCACAGTTCTAATGGCTTCTAGCCAAATAGGCGATCCTTCGAGTCTTCCCTTTCTCAGATAAAAGAGAAGAAGCCTTGCCCCAATAAATGTGGCGACGGAAGTAGTGAACATTGTTGTCTGCCACCACAAGGACTCGATCGCAGAGATTTTTTCTGTCTGAATGCGGTAGAAAGCATAGAAAGCACTGAAGTAGATGACGGCAATACCTCCAATTAAGGTATTTACAAATGACTGTGAAAGTCGATGTCCAGCGACTTTTGCTTTCCCACATCGATAGAGGGTCAAAAGAACGTACAAGAAATAAGGGGGCGCCAAAAGTCCAAGATCGAGGTTAGTCCAAGCGTATGGAGTTGGAAGACGCCAGTAGAACACGAGGACACTTAGAGAAAAGACCACAAGGACATAAATGTCATCGGAAATCTCTTCGTAAAATTCACTCATATAGGGAGAGTTTCTCCCAGCCTTAGTAACAGCGAATTCATAAAGATAGCCTGCAGCAATCGCCCACATGGGGCTGGCGTATGTGAAGATGATTAACCGTAGATAGGAACCGTCCGTGCTCAAAAGCAATTGCCATCCAAGAGTGATAACGGTCACGGTGATCAGAACTGTTTTAAGTCCGTTGAACGGATAAGCCAGTGAAACTACTTTTGCCAACGTAGAGTCGCCATTAAGCAGGTAATCGTCAAGTGTTCTGTTCGTGCGCATGAATCTTATTAGGTTGACGACGGCCAGAAGAATTCCTATAAACAATCCGGCAAAGGCCGAGTGGGCCATGTAGACGCCAAGACGAAATTGCTCTTTCAAATCACCCGACGTAATGACCCGCATCATGATCTCAAGTCCCAGAATCCTTCCAGTTGAGAGCGATGCATAAGCAACGGTACCCACCATCGTGATGACTAGGGCGAGAGAAATTATCTTCGTGGCCGTTAGCATCTGACGCCTCATCTCTATCGCCGTAGGAAGAAGAAGAGATGCAATTGCCACGATTGAAAATGAAAAAGCTGCCGCGGGTCCAAAGAAAATTGCATAGGCAATGGAAACTGCCGCTTTTCCTTGGTGAGGGATGGTTACATGGAGAGACTCAAGAATCGCTTCAGTGAGGCCAGGGGAAAAAATTTGGCATAGATAGGCAATAACGAAACCGAGCAGAGCACCAACCAGCATCACAATAAGAACTGCAGCCAATGCCGTAGTAATTTTTATAATTATTTTTGTCATCGTTTTTTTTTGATAATTTTCCGCTAGCGTATTTGGGATGACGCTACTTCATGTAAGGTCAGCGTAAATATCTGAGTATGCTACGTTGGAGTGAACGGCGTGTGTCGCCCCCGCTAGCAGCGGTGGTAGCAAACTAGATTTTCAATGAATACCTGCTGGACTGCAGTTTTATGTCCCTGGAATTAGGTTAGATCAATCGATGCCATAGAGTATTCCCCTAGGTCGGAACTGAGATAAGAAAGAATGTTTTTAACAAGCCAACCGTTCTTGTAGTCTTACATTGCTTGACAACTTCTTTCACTCTGGTTTATCGCGCTCGCTATTCTCCGCATGCACTCTTTCTTCTTCTAAAAAATCCAAAAATGCACTCGCATCATCCCGGTATTTTTCTGTGCATCTGAATCGATAGTACCCTTGAATATATCTCAATAGTAAATCATGGACGAAACCGGTTACTTGTGGGCGGGTGGAATAGCCCCTTGAATCTCAGGACACGAAGACTCTCTTAAAATAGAGGATAGTCTTATGACCAGTTTTACGACTAGGCAAACCGTGGAGCACATCGAGATTCTGACCGAGCCGGAGCGTCGCAGAAGACGCACGCCCCAAGAAAAAATAGCCATCGTCCAGGAGACCTTGGCTCCTGGAGCTTCCGTATCAGCCGTTGCCAGGCGACACGGGGTGAACGCGAACCAGGTGTTTGGTTGGCGCAAGCAGTACCAGGAAGGCAGTCTGACCGCCGTCAAGGCTGGCGAGACGGTAGTCCCGGCCTCGGAGCTGGCCGCGGCCATCAAGGAAATCAAAGAACTGCAGCGGCTGTTGGGCAAGAAGACCATGGAGAACGAGATTCTGCGCGAGGCCGTCGAATGGGGCCGGTCAAAAAACCTGATTGCGCGCTCGCCCTTGCTGCCGGAGGACGACCAATGAAAGTGGTCTGTGACGTTCTCGGTGTGGCGCGCTCTGCAGTGGCAGTAAAACGAGCCCGGAGCCCGGAATGGCGAGATGGCCGTAGTGCTCGCAAAGTCGGCGACAGCGGCTTGCTCGAAGAGATTGAGCTGTATGTCGCGAGCTTGCCGAGCTATGGCTATCGCCGCATCTGGGCTTTGCTGCGACGTAGCCGGGAATCTCTGGGGCAAGCGTGCGTGAACCATAAGCGGGTCTATCGCGTCATGCGAGAGCACGCGTTGCTGCTGCGCCGACCTGGTGTGAGACGCGACAATCGACGCCACGATGGTCGCGTAGCGGTCAAGCAAAGTAATGCGCGCTGGTGTTCGGACGGCTTCGAATTCCGTTGTGATGACGGGGCTGCATTGAGAGTGACGTTTGCACTGGATTGTTGTGACCGTGAAGCCATCAGCTGGGCGGCCACTACCGGTGGGCATAGCGGGGATGTCGTGCGCGACGTGATGCTGGCCGCCGTGGAGCAGAGGTTTGGAAGCACGCAGACTCCACAGGTGATTGAATGGCTCAGCGACAACGGCTCGGCCTACATCGACCATCGCACACGCAGCTTCGCTCGCGAGCTGGGATTGGAGCCCTTGACCACGCCCGTGCGCTCGCCACAGAGTAACGGCATGGCGGAGCGGTTCGTAAAAACGATGAAGCATGATTACATCGCCTTCATGGACAAGCCCGATGTGCCTACGGCGCTCACGCATCTGGCCTCTGCCTTCGAGCAATACAATGAGCGCCATCCGCACAAGGCCCTGAAATACCGCTCGCCTCGCGAGTTCAGACGGGCTGCAGCATCAGTAACTTAACGATGTCTGAGTGTCCTGAATTGCGGGGGCAACTACAAATACCAAAGCGTTGATAAATCGCATAGCGAGCGATGATTGAACGTTGTTGCCCCTGATTGCAGTAGTACTCACCATTGATACAGTCGAATGAAATATCAAATTTCGCCTTGTACTTTGGATTTTTACTGCTGATATCGGGAATTTGTGGGAATTCTTCATAGCCTGGATAACCTTCGCTTTTCACTGCGTCGCCGCACAAATAATCAATGCTGGCCGCATTTAAAGATGCTCCATGTAGGGTCGATGGATAATTGATTGCCGAGGTGGGTCCAAAGAATCTTCGGAACTTGCTTGTAGGCATCAAGCGTGCGGCCTGTCATCCTGATGAAGCCAAGATGAAGGGCAAGGGCGAGTCGGTAGAGCGAGTTACGCCGCGCCTCAATGAGAGCGCGCTCTTTGGACGAGTATGTGAAGAACGTGTTCAGCTCAAACTCGGTGAGTTCGGGCGGAATATGGCGCAAGCCGAGGTAGGGAGCGTGCCAGTGGTCCATTGTTTGACTCTCGGAGTAAAACAATGCGCACCATCATACGCGGATGAAATGGCAAACAGCAAGTGGTTGATTTTAAAGGAAATGTTGCAACGCACACCGCTGAAACCCGCATAAACACTGGGCGCGTCTATCGTCGTTCACTGCAGGTAAATCAAAGGGACCCCATGATCGGATGCCTGCTTCGCCACGCCACACTGAGAACCTCAAAACTGGGGAGAATGGGGTGGCGTAGGCTCAAGGCACTGCGGGTATAAAGCTGAGATGGCCGACCTGCTGCCTGAGAGTCGTGAGTAGCGGCAGGTCATCGGCCAGAGCGGACGTTGGCTCATTTGGTCGAAAACATCCGCTTCTGGCCCATTTCGGACATTCATGCCAGACAAGTCTAACGGCTCAATATTTCGACGAGTCAGCAACGGCGCGGCAATAGTCCGATCAAGCAAACTGCCACTCGAACCCCTGGTCGCCGCGCGAAACCCGGCCAGCTGATGTATCGGGAAAGTGCGCCGTAAACAGCATCGCATCGTGGTCCGCTGCATAGTCGAGCAGCCACTGGCGCGCCTGTCGCGCCTGCACCTGTTCATGGCAAAACGCCGAGTTCCATTCGGGGCGGTAGAGTTGGATCGGGGTATGCATCACATCCCCGGTAAACAGTGCGGTTTCACCTTGCGACCTGAACGAGATCGACATATGGCCACGGCAGTGCCCAGGTGTCGGGTGGAAGCGAAATGCGTCGAGATAGCTACCACCTTCGGTCGCCATGGCGACCGCCTGGCCGGCGGCGATGATCGGCGCGACGCTGTCGTCGTACACCATGCGCCGGCTGTCTCCGGCAGGCGTGGCGAAGAAGTCGAGATCACCTTGCGGCATCACATAGCGTGCATTGCCAAAGGTCGGCAGCCAACTGCCGTCAACAAGACGAGTATTCCAACCCACGTGGTCGGCGTGTAGATGCGTCAGCAACACGTGATCCACGCCCTCCGGTGCGATACCGATTGCGGCGAGGCGCTCAAGGAAGGGCGTTTCCAGTTGATGGAAGAGCTTGCTGAAAGGCCGCTCCTTGCCATTGCCGATGCCGGTGTCGATCAGGAACACTTGGTCCGCCCATTCGACCACCCAGGTATGCACACTGAGCACGACCGACGTCCCCGTATCGTCCAGCAGGCTGCGTAGCTGCGGCTGCTCATGCAATACCTCGTCGCTCCAGTCTGCGTAGAGGAACGATGGGGTCAGGCCTTGCAGCAGGGTTTCGGTGACTTTAGTGATGCGCGCGTCGCCAATCTGGTAGGTATGCACGTCCATGTGTTGCCTCGCTTTGCCGTAACTGTTGGGGTCTGGTTGTGCTTTATTATCGCGGAAACCGTTCCTACTTACCAATGCAGAATTCCTGTGATGTGATACCTTTCAGGCATCACTAATGCCTTGCCAACGGCAAAGGGAACAGTATGGAACTACGTCATCTTCGCTATTTCATGGCGGTGGCCGAGTACGAGAGTGTACGCTTGGCCTCCGAGCACCTACACATCACCCAGCCGGCCGTTTCACGGCAAATTCAGGATCTGGAAGACGAGCTCGGGTTTCTGCTGTTCGAGCGTTCCCCACGCGGGCTGAAGTTGACGCTGGCCGGCCAAAGTTATTTGCGCGACGTGCTCCAAGCGATGGCGGCGCTGGAGAGCGCGGCTCGAACAGCCAAGCGCCTTGCGGCGGGGCTGCAAGGCCAGCTTAGGCTTGGCTTTGTCGAAAATGCGGGCTGGGACGGTCTTGTGCCCAAGACGTTCAGTCGGTTCCAAAACGATGTGCCAGAGGTCAAGATCGAACTGACGGCGCTCAATAGCCCAGAGCAATTACAGAAAATTGCCGACGGTACCCTGGATGGTGGCTTTATCCACCAGTACGGTTCACTGCCCGACGAGTTCACAACGGTCCCGCTGTTCGACTATGACGTGGTACTGGCCATTCCACGCGCGTGGACGATCGCGCAGCAAGAAGGCGAGACGATCGCGCTCCGCAACATGGCTGGTCGGCCGTTCGTCATGTTCCCACGAGCGGTTTACCCGAGTTATTACGACTGTCTGATCGGTGCCTGCGAGCAAAGCGGTCTCATCCTGAACGTAGTGCAGGAGGAAACCACGGAGGCGGCCATACTGTCGCTGGTCTGCTCGGGCATCGGTGCTGCCATCGTCAATTCAGCTAATCTCGGCCGCCCTCCAGCCCAGGTGCGATTCTTCAAGCTGACCGATCTGTCAGTGCCAATGCCGCTGGCGTTCGCTTATCGCGCCGATTCCGCCAATCCCATCCTGTCACGTTTCATCACCACCTTGCGTTCCACTTTTGATGATGCCTGAAAGGCATCGCTAACTACAAAAAACGGCATTTGCCGGCATTTCTTGCTTGCTCGATAGTTCGTATGACTGTTCGCCCCGCTCTCTCCCTGGCGGACAACATCGCACAACTACGAAGGAGAAATGCATGAATGCCACCCAATCGCTGATCCAGACGGACATCGACTACGAACGCGAGGGATTCCAGACCAGCGTGCTGCGGCTGCCCTATTCGCATAACCGCTCCGCCTACGGCCACATCCCGATTCCGATTGCCGTATTGAAGCAAGGCCATGGCCCAACTCTGCTGCTGACCGGTGGCAACCACGGAGACGAATACGAAGGCCCGGTCGCGCTGATGAAGCTGATGCAAGAGATGCCGAAGATGCAGATCAATGGCCGCCTGATCGTCATTCCGGCGCTGAACTTCCCAGCCTTCCTGAATGGGTCGCGCACCTCTCCAATCGATAGCGCCAACCTGAATCGCGTGTTTCCCGGTTCTCGCAACGGCTCGGTGACGGAAATGATCGCCCACTACGTCGATACCGAACTGTTCCCACGGGCCGACATCATTTTCGACCTGCATGCCGGAGGCGCCTCGTTTAACCATCTGCCCGCGCTGCTGGCTGCCTTACCGCGCGACACCACTCTCCACGATAACTACCAAACCCTGGTCGAGGCCTTCGCGGCACCGCATACCATGGTCATGGACCTGCTGGGAGAGGACAGGACCTACGGCGCGGCAGCAGAACGACAGGGCAAGTTGTTCCTGTGCGGGGAGTTCGGCGGCTACGCTTCGTGCAGCGTCGACGGTCTGGCCATCGTCGAGGATGGCTTGCGCCGTTTGATGCATACGCTCGGCATCGCCCCGGTGGCAGTCCCTGATCGAGCCCCGGCTACCCGTCTGCTCAAAGTCGAGGGCGCTCAGCATTACCTGTTCGCCCCCAGCCGTGGCGTGTTCGAACCCTGCTTCGAGTTAGGGCAGCAAGTGGCCGCCGGTCAATTGGCGGGACGCCTCTTCAACCCACATGCCCCGTGGGAACCGGCATGTGAACTGCATTTCGAAAGAGCTGGACTGGTGGTCTGCATCCGTTCCTTCGCGGCGGTCGAACCAGGCGACTGCATCGCATTGCTGGCGGCGGACACGCAATGGCAATAGCCGCTGCGTTGGTCTTGAATCGAGAGAAGGAGACAAAGATGTTTGCTGCCAAATCAACCCTGGATACGCATGGCCAAACTACGGGGCAGGCCTCTCACGGCTATACCATCGGGGTGTTTTTCATCTGCTTCATGTTTTCATACATCGACCGCCAGATCGTTAGCATCCTGGTGCAGCCGCTTAAACAGACGCTAGTGCTCAGTGATGCACAGATCGGGCTGTTGCAAGGCTTTGCATTCACGATCTGCTACGCCACCACCGGCGTGTTCGTGGCGCGGATGGTGGATCGTTCAAATCGGGTTAGGCTCAGCGCGGCCTGCGTGGCACTCTGGGCTATCTCAACCGCGATGTGCGGTACTGCGCATAGTTTCGGCGAGCTGCTGTTCTGGCGGGCCGGTACGGCTATCGCCGAAGCCGCCTTGAGCCCTGCGGCCTTGTCGATCTTCAGCGACCTGTTCCCGCCACGTAAGGTATCGCGTGCAAGCAGCATTTTCATGCTGGGGCCATACGCTGGCGGCGGCGTGGCCTTGCTCGGCGGTGGCCTGCTGCTTGACTGGCTCGGTCAACCTTCCAACCGGATATGGCAGATCCAGATGGCCCTGCAGCCGTGGCAGGTGGCATTCTTCATCGTCGGCTTGCCGGGCATTCTGCTGGCGGCAGTCGTTTTGCTGACGGTGCGTGAACCAAGGCGGATCGAGTCGCACCACCATCCAGACGGCGATACCCCGGCAGCCGCCACGACTGACGCTCCGACGCTGGCCGAGGTGCTGCGCGAGCTGTTCGTGCGCAATGCCTTCTGCCTGCCTTACTTTGCCGCTTACGTTGCCCTGATCCTGTTGTTCTACGCCCACTCGGCCTGGTTTCCCACGCTGCTGATCCGTCACTTCGGCCTGACCGCCAGCACCGTAGGTCGATATGCCGGCCCGGCGTATATGGTCGGCGGCATAGCCGGGGTCATCAGCGCTGGATTCCTGGTGCGTAAGGCAAGCGATCAGCACGCATTGAGCAAGTCACTGAGCACCGCCTCCAAAGCGGCCTGCTTACTAGTGCCGCTGGCTCTGGCTGCACCGCTGGTACCGAGTTTTACCATGGCTGTGCTGCTCTATGGTGCGTGTGCCTACGCGGCGAGCATCGTGATGGCGCTGGCGCCGATCCCTCTTCAGGTAGCCATTCCCAACCGCATGCGCGGCCGCTCGATCGCGCTCCTGGTATTCCTCACCAACGCCATCAGCGGTGGGCTCGGACCGTTTGCCGTCGGCTATCTCAATCAGAGCTTTCATACGCTGGATAACAGCCTTGGTGTGGCACTCACGATTGTCGGCGCCACCGCCGCAATCGCAAGTTCATTGCTCTATGGCATGGCCAGCCGCCGAGTGGCTGCAGCACGCCAGAGCGCATGACAGATTCCGATACCACCTTTTTCCTCCCTCTTTTTTTCAGGACAGTAATCAATGAGTGATATTCAGCGTAAAGGTGGCTCGGCCCGCTTCAGCCAGATCGTGGTGCACAACGGTACCGTCTATCTGGCCGGGCAAGTCTCGCAATTGACAGGAGCCGACATCCGGGAACAGGCGAAAGACGTTTTCACCAAGATCGACAGCTTGTTGGCCAAGGCGGACAGCAACAAGGGCCGCTTACTGTCGGCGACGATCTGGTTGGTAGACATGCAGGATTACGACCAACTGAATCAGGAGTGGGATGCCTGGCTGGCCGGCCACGGCACACCTGTACGCGCTTGCGTCGCGGCTGACTTGGCCAAACCTCATTATCGCGTCGAGGTACAAGTCACCGCAGCAATGTGCGGCTGAAGTAAAACGATGAATGCAGACCCTTGCCCAGAACACAGGGCTTGGTCTGCTTCCCATCTGTAGTCAGCAAGTTTGGCCGAGGAACTGTCCGCCAGGCAGTCAGCCGGGTCGGACGCCTGCACCTCGGCCAAAGCGGGCTATCGTACCATCTGTCCTGAGCGACAACTCCAGGCCGCATACTAGGGTCTGTTTACATTTGCTGAAATGTGTTTACATCTTGTTTTTTGCGCGAGCGAAACGGGATGGTCAGAACACTGCTAAGTGACGATGTATGGAAGAAGGTCGAAGCAATCTTGCCGGGCAAGGAAGGCGACCGAGGACGAACAGCGCTCGACAACCGATGGTTTCTCGAAGCGGTGCTGTGGATTGGTCGCACAGGTAGCCCTTGGCGCGATCTGCCAGTCGAGTTTGGTCGGTGGCATACCGTGTACATGCGTTTCTCGCGCTGGAGGCGCAAAGGTGTCTGGCAGCGAATCGCACTTGCAACGGCTGGTGAAACGGAAATCGAACACATCCTGTTTGACTCAACCATTGTCCGAGCACACCAACATTCGGCCGGCGCGTCAAAAAAAGTGGACCGCAAGCGCTCGGACGTTCCAGAGGTGGGTTGAGCACCAAGTTGCATCTGGCCGTAGACTCGACGGGCAGGCCTCTGCGGCTGATCGTGACCGAAGGACAGGTACATGACATCTCGTGTGCAAATGAACTTGTCGAACACCTGCGCGCCAAGGCCGTCATTGCTGATAAGGGTTATGACTCTGATGCCTTTGTGCAAGTCGTTCGCACCACCGGCGCCAAGGTCGTCATCCCGCCACGCTCGAACCGAAAGACCAAGCGCCGCTACAGCGGCGCGCTTTACCGTACACGCAATCTTGTCGAGCGCTTCTTCAATCGCATCAAGCAATTTCGTCGCGTCTCAACTCGATACGACAAGCTCGCTGACAGCTACCTTGTGTTCGCCTCGCTTGCCTGCGCATTCGGGCCATTCGTGAAAATGTGAACAGGCCCTAGTATCCTGCGGTTCCGTCCGTGTTCATCATCCGACTTGTCCATTTCAGTCCTTTCAGCTATTCATATCAGGTCTATATCCCAGACTCTTACTCGCTTCAATTCGTAATGGATTCGATCTTTGGGCGGCGATCATGAAAGCACGTCGAGAACTTAAATATCCAGCACGTGTGCCAATCTCTATTGCTGACGTATCATCAGGATGAACTGCCGTTGGTACTTTTGCGTTCAACCGTGTATTCTCCGATGTCGCCATGTGCTATGGCATATACCGGCGCTCCGTCATACTCACCAGCAGGTGCTGCGCGATGGTTGATGACGGCATGGGATTGAGCCTGGTACCGTGGCGGCCGGTGATCGAACAACGATTAGTACAGCAGCTTGCCGCGACGGTGCGCGGTGGCGGAGTGTCGTGTGAGATCGGGCGGCAACCTGGGCCGTTCTTATGATGGAAAGCCGGATTGATCGTTCAGGCCACCTCGCGACGCTGCCCTCCCCGTCGCTGATTGAAAGGCAGCATCTTTCTGAGTTGCTCCAGTACCCAGGCCGCGCGGGCGGATAGCGGCCATTCCGCCCGGCGAATCAGCCACAGCGTATCGACCACCAGCTCGCCACCCTCGATCACCCGGATGGCATCGGCCTGTGCGAAGGCCTGGCGCGCGTGCCGGGGAATCACGGTGAAACCCAGGCCGCGGGCGACCGGTTCGAGGATTAGCGCGATCTGATTGCTGAAGCCGTGGCAGGGCACGTTGCGGATCCCAGGGTTGCCCGGAAAGTGGCGTGCCAGCAGGCGGGTGGACATCGCCTGGCCGTCGGGATGATCGATAAAGCCCAGCCGTACCAGATCCTCCCAGCCCGCCACGGCTGCACCAGCCGGCACGACGAGTTCCAGCGGCTCCTCGATGAACGACGTGGCGACCAGGCGCGAGTCGTCCGGCTTGAGGGTAACCAAGCCGAGTTCGTACTGCTTGCTCAGCACCGCATCACGGGTTTCAGGATCGGGCGCGAAGCGATGACGGATGACCAAGCCCGGATGGGACTGCTGCAAGCCCAGCAGCAGGGGGTAGAGGGCGAGCCCCACGCTGCCGGGCGTGATCAGGCTGATATCCCCGCTGCGCGAATTTGCGTCGGACAGGCGCAGCTTCAGGCGTTTGTCGGCCAACTCGATCTCGTTGCAGTAGTCCAGCAACGCCATGCCTGCGGGCGTTAGTTCGATTTGTCTGGGACGGCGGATCAACAACGGGCCGAGTTCGTTCTCCAGATGACGCACATGCTGACTGACCGCGGCCTGGGTCAAGCCCAGCCGGGACGCCGCACGCGTGAAGCCCCCGGTTTCGACCAGGGCAGCGAAGGAGCGCAGCCAGTGTGAGTTGTTCATAACGAATTTTTATTCAATCAATAAGGATTCATTAGACCAAACATTGGTGATATCCGCCTACGCTTATGAATATTATTTTTGCCAAGAGGCCATCACCATGTCCCTGACATACCCCCGCAGTTTTTCGCACATCGGCCTGTCGGTGACCGACCTGGACGCCGCTGTCAAGTTCTATACCGAGGTCATGGGCTGGTATCTGGTCATGCCGCCGACCACTATCAGCGAGGACGACAGCCCCATCGGGGTGATGTGCACAGACGTGTTCGGTGCTGGCTGGGGCTCATTCCGCATCGCCCATCTGTCCACTGGCGACCGTATCGGCGTGGAAATCTTCCAGTTCCCCAATGCCGAAAAACCAGCCGACAACTTTGAATACTGGAAGACCGGGGTGTTCCACTTCTGTGTGCAGGATCCGGACGTCGAGGGACTGGCCGCGAAGATCGTAGCCGCCGGCGGCAAGCAGCGCATGCCGGTACGCGAGTATTTCCCTGGCGAGAAGCCGTACCGCATGGTCTATATGGAAGACCCCTTCGGCAACATCCTGGAAATTTACAGCCACAGCTACGAGCTGACCTATTCGGCCGGCGCCTACCAGTAAGTGGAGGACGCTCGCATGTACAACGGATCGCCGCCGTCCTCGCTGCCCACCCACTACCACGCTTGGCGCTGGCAGGGTAGCGCCGAACCGCTGGAACTGGCGCTGGAGCAGGTGCCTCTGCAACCGCCGGCGGCCGGTGAGGTGCTGGTGCGCAATGCTGTGATCGGACTGAACCCGGTAGATTGGAAGGTGCTCGGCGGCGGGCTGGCCGATTGGCAGCCGGGCCATATCCCCGGCGTCGATGGCGCCGGCGAGGTGCTGGCTGTCGGCGAAGGCGTGCCCGCCGAATGGTTGGGCCACCGCGTGGCCTACCATACCAGCCTGCATGGCCATGGCAGTTTCGCCGAGTACGCGCCGGTGGCCGCGCGCGCGCTGCTACGGCTGCCCGACAGGCTGAACTTCGAGGTGGGCGCCAGCATTCCGTGCCCGGCGCTCACCGCTTGGCTGGCGATCGAGAAGGTGCCGGTGCAGCCCGGACAACCGCTACTTGTTAGCGGCGCCGGCGGCGCAGTCGGGCAGTACCTTGTGCAACTGGCCTCGTCCCGTGGTTTTGCCGTCAGCGCAATGGCCCATGCCCGTCACCATGGAAGGCTGCGCGCGCTGGGGGCGGGCGAATGCCTCGCCGGGCCGCTGGCCGATGGGCACGCCTGGGCCGGCGGCCGGCGTTTCCATGCATTGATCGACACTGTCAGCGGCAGCCACGCGGAACGCATGGCAGAGGCGCTGCGCGCCAACGGCCATTTGATCTGCATTCAGGATCGTGTGCCCGGATGGCCGTGCCCGCCGTTCGGCCTGACCCTGTCGATGCACGAGGTGGCCCTCGGTGCGTTGCATGTGCTCGGCGACGACACTGCCTGGCAGCACCTGACCGCCGCTGGGGAGCGGATGCTGGCCGAGATTGCCGAGGGGCGCCTGCGGGCGGAGGCGTGTCTGGTGCGCGGCTTCGATGAACTGGCGCAGTTGCTGGAAGACCTGCGCCACCGGAACTTCTCCGGCAAAGCCCTGGTGCGGATTCGCTAATGCCATAAGAAAGGACACACCCATGGATGCACGGATCTTGGAAGTGCTGGAGCTGTACCACGCCCGCACGCGCGCCGAACGCAGCGCGCCGCGTACTGAAGCGCCAGGCGGACGCGACGGTGGACAGGATCAGCGCATGCGCGCCATCGGGCCGCAGACCGGCCAGTTGCTCAACATCCTGGCCCGAAGCCTCGAGGTACCGAACATCCTCGAACTGGGCACCTCCTTCGGCTACTCAGGCATCTGGCTGGCCGAGGCGGCGCGCGCCAGCGGCGGGCGGCTGGTGACGATGGAACTGCACGGCTACAAGTCGGCCCATGCAAGGGTGATGTCCGAGCAGGCAGGGCTGGCCGATTACGTGGACTTCCAGGTCGGCGATGCGGTGCAGATGATCGGCGAGCTGCCCGGCAAGATCGATTTCGTATTCGTCGACCTGTGGAAGGATCTGTACGTGCCGTGCCTGGATGCGTTCTATCCCAGACTCAGTCCTGGCGCGATCATTGTTGCCGACAACATGCTCCGTCCCGGCAGCGAGGACGTGCGCGCCTATGCCCGCGCGGTCCGTGCCAAGCCCGGCATCACCAGCGTGCTGCTGCCAGTCGGCACCGGTATCGAGGTCAGCCGCTACGAACCCGGCTGACGTGCCGGCTTTTCATTTTCTTCGGGGTTCTCGTTTTCCACTTCGTACCGCTCAGTCGCACGCACGCCACAAGGATTGCTCTCCATGTTCAGTCTCGCGCAACGCCATCGTTCTTCGCTCGCGGCACCGGCGTTCGGGCTGCAAGGCTGCGACCGTCCACTGGCCAACACCGATGCGCCTGCAGCCAGCACTGCCAGACCCCAGCGCGGCCTGACAGCCGCCTCGACAGCCGCGGTCGAGCGCAGCCGCCCGGTCTATCCGTGGCCCTACATCGCCGCCTGGAACGGCAAGGGCGAGCAGAACCAGGCGGCGAGCTTCGTGGGTGGTCCAGCAATCGACTTCGCCACGCCCGACTGGGCCGACAGCGATTTCTTCGCGCCGTATGAGGCGGTTGCGCAATGACCGGCACGCGCCTGGCCGCCCGGCTGATACAGCTGTTCGTTTCGATGGCCATTATCGGCTGCAGCGCCACGGATGCGACGCAGGTGGCGCGCGCGCATACCGACAGGACGCTGCTCAAGGCCATCGTGCTGGGCATGGGCAGCGAGGGCGCGTCGGTCACCGACGCACGCTACGACCGGTACTTCGGCCAAGGCAGCGCTGCTGCCGGCGTAGCGGCTGTGATTGCAGCAGGCCGCTTCCTGGTCAACGGCCTGGCCATCCCGGCCACTGAGACGGACTGTGCCAGGCGGTTCCCGGATGGCTATCCGGTGAACCAGACGCCCTGGTTGCGCTACGATGACAAGGTCTCGGCCTGGAGAGGCGGCTACCAAGGTGAGAAGGTCGCCGGTTCGTATGCCGCAGCCGCGCTGGCCGTCGCGACCGGGATCGTGCCAGGGCTGGAAGTGAGGCTGTACGACACTGATCGCGACGGCCATGCCGATCTGATTGAGGCCGATTTCAAGGAAGGGGTTCAGGTCGGCCGGATCATCCGCAACGATGACGGCACCTACAGTGTCACGCGCGGGGATATCGACACGGCCAACACCACAGCCGTCGAAGGGCGGACCTTCGACGGCACGCGCTTCACCGCGACATCTGGCGAACGCATCGCCGCCAGAGACTTCGACACCACTCTCGCGCCGGGTGACATCGCGCTGTTCTGGCATGGCCCGGATGGCTGGATCCTGCAGCGGGCCAGGGAAGTGCATGGAGTCTTCGTCGATGGAATGGATCACCGCCGCTACGATATCGACGGCACCGCCTACGCCGATGCAATGCGTTTTTCCCGGAACAACCTGTTGATCTCCAACCGACCGGGGGAATATGCGAACGCGCAGAAATACTTTGGGCTCAACGACAACCATGAGGGCCTGAAAGTCAGCCTGTGGCTGGTGCCGACCCGCGACCTGGAGGCGCATGGCGCGCCGGTCGGTATCACCAGCGGCGCAAGCGCGCGGCGTCTGTTGGCAAGAGCCGTAGCGATCGCCAGGCAGAAGCTGGGCGATGTCGTGGTGAGCGTTGATGGCAAGGACGTTCCGAGCACTGCGAAGTGGGTGCACCAAGACGCATACCGTCAGTTGAGCGACGCGATCGCCCGCGCGGAGGGGGCCTTGGCGTCGGCGGCGAGTTCGCCCGCGCTGCTCGACTACCAAATCTACCTGCTCTATTTGACGCTCAATGGCAGCGATGGCGACATAGGCGCCCGCTTCGGCGGCTACCGCTATGCGGGTTTCGACCACGCCATCCTGACTGGAACTCGGGCTCCGTAGCAAGGAAGCACGCGAATCGTGGTGCCCGTCAGAACTCGACCATTACAAGGCGACCTATCTGACTCGACTAACCGCCAACGACTTCCACTCCGAACTGCTGGAACTGTACGACGGCTACGTGCATGCACGCCTGAGCCGGCGCGATTTCCTCCACCGCACGGCGATGTTCGCCATCGGCGGTCGCACCATTACCGCGATCCTGGCCTCACCGAGACCGGGCTACGCGCTGGCGTAACAAATCACCTTCACCGATCCTGACATCCATGCCCATTACATCCGCTATCCCTCGCCCAACGGTCACGGCGAAGTGCGCGGCTATCTGCTTCGCCCGGCCAAGGCCTCCGGCCGGATGCCCGGCGTTGTCGTGGTAGACGACAACCGCGACCTGAATCTCTGCATTGAGGACGTGGCGCGGCACGTGGCCAAGGCCGGCTTCGTCGCACTGGCGCCCGACACCCTAAGTTCGGTCGATGGCTATCCGGGCAACGACGATGAAGGCCGGCGGCTGCAGCAGCGGGGCGATCCGCAGAAGCTGATGAACCATTTCTTCGACCCCATCGAGTACCTTCAGGCCAGCGAGCTGACCACCGACAAGATCGGCTTTATCGGCTGTTGCTGCGGCGGCCGGCAAGACCAACGGGACCATGTCTATCCCGGCACCAACCACGGTTTCCACAACGACCCCACGCCGCGCTACGACGAGGCAGCCACCCAGCTCGCCTGGGATCGCACCCTGGCCGGGTTCCAGTGCTAGCTGAGCTAAGTGGGGCAAGGAATCCCCCTGATATCAGATGGAGTTATATTGAAAATAGAAATATAGGATTGGATTTATTTCTTGATGCGCACGAACATAGCGGTTGTGCCGAAAAACGTTGCAGGCCCGAGTGCCTGCTGTGCTGCCGGCAAGGCGGCACCGAGCCGCACCGGCCCTACTCAACGATTCCAGGAGTGTTTACATGACCATGAACGCAATCATCTGGCCCGAAGGCTATGTCCCGGGCTTCACCGAAAACTTCGCCTCCAACGAGGTCATCGTCGCCGGCCTGAGCGCCGCGGAGGTGTGGCCACTGCTGGCCGAACCGGCCCGTTGGCCGACCTACTACGGCAACTCGGCCAGCGTGCGCTTCTACGACGGCAAGGGGCCGTTCCTGGCCGACGGCGACCGCTTCTATTTCGAGACCTTCGGCTTCCCGGTCGAGGCGCAGTGCAACGAATACGTGGCCCCGGCGGCAGGTCAGCCCGGTCGCGTGGCCTGGCATGGCTGGTCGGGCGAAGTCGGTGCCGACGACCGCCTGGACGTACACCATGCCTGGCTGGTCGAGGATCTCGACGGCGGCCGCGTACGCATCCTCACCCAGGAAACCCAGAAGGGCAAACCGGCTGCCGAACTGCACGCCGCCAAGCCCAACCCGATGATCAACGGGCATCAGGACTGGCTGGACGGCCTGGTGGCCGCTGCCCGCGCTGCTAAGGATGCAAAGTGATGAGGGGCGTTATCGTTCGTGCACCGGGTGGACTGGAGCGTCTCGAAGTCATTGAGTTGCCCGATCCCGGCCAGCCGGGACCCGGGCAGATCCGTGTGGCCGTGCATGCCACATCGCTGAACTTCCACGACCTGCTGGTCGCCAACGGCGGCATTCCCGCCGACGATGGCCGGGTGCCGATGGCCGATGCCGGCGGTGTGGTCGAGGCCGTGGGCGCCGGTGTGAGCGAGTTCAAGCCTGGCGACCAGGTGGTCTCCGGCTTCTTCCCGCAGTGGCCCGACGGACTGCCGTTCGATGACGTCGGCCATTTCCGCAAGACTCCGGGCGATGGCATCGACGGTTATGCCTGTGAGTACGTGGTGCGCGCGGCCAGCGACTTTACCCTGGCCCCGCGCGGCTGGAGCCATGCCGAGGCAGCCACCATCACCACCGCCGGGCTGACCGCCTGGCGCGCGCTGGTGGTCGATGGCCAGCTCAAGGCCGGCGCCAGCGTACTAGTGCTGGGCACCGGCGGCGTGTCGATCGCCGCACTGCAGATCGCCAAGGCGATGGGCGCACGGGTCCTCGTCACCTCGTCCTCCGATGACAAGCTGAAGCGCGCCCGCGCGCTCGGCGCCGACGAGGTGATCAACTACCGGCAGGTGCCCGACTGGGGCCAGTGCGTGCTGGAACTGACTGGCGGCCGTGGCGTCGACCACGTGATTGAGGTTGGTGGGCCGGGCACCCTGACACAGTCGATCAAGGCCGTGCGCGTGGGCGGCCATATCGCCCTGATCGGTGTGCTGACCGGACGCGAGGGCGCCTTGCCCACCTCGGTGCTGATGGCCAAGCAGGCACGCCTGCAGGGGCTGATCGTCGGCAGCCGCCGTGACCAGCAAGACTACGTGGCGGCGCTGGAGCAGAGTGGCATCCGCCCGGTGATCGACCGCAGCTTCCCGCTGGAGCAACTGGCCGAGGCGTTCCGCTTCCAGGAAAGCGGCGCTCACTTCAGCAAGGTGGTGGTCGAATGGTGAGGCTCGACATGAACCGTCCCCACGCGCGGCTGGCCGCGCTGTTCACCGCCCTGGTCATGGTGCTCATGGTCGGTTGCGCGCCATCGCATGACACCAGCGCGGCGGCCGACACGCAACACGCCATCGTCTGGCCCGAAGGCTATCTGCCCGGTACCACCGACAACTTCGTCTCCAACGAGGTTATCGTCGCCGGGCTCACTGCGGCCGACGTGTGGCCGCTCCTTGCCGATGCGACCCGCTGGCCGAGCTACTACGCGAACTCGGCCGACGTGCGCTTCCATGACGGCAAGGGGCCGCTGCTGGCCGACGGCGACCGCTTCTTCTTCAAGACCTTTGGCTTCCCGGTCGAGGCCCAGGTCACCGAGTACGTGCCTCCCGCCAATGGCCAGCCGGGCCGGGTGGCCTGGCACGGCTGGGCGGGCGAGGAGGGCAGCGCCGAGCGACTGGACGTGATCCATGCCTGGCTGGTCGAGGATCTGCCTGGCGGGCGGGTGCGCGTGCTCACCCAGGAAAGTCAGAAAGGCAAGCCCGCGCAGGCATTGGCCAGCAGCAAGCCGAACATCATGATCAACGGCCATCAGGACTGGCTGACGGGTCTGGTCGAGGCCGCGCGCAAGAACCAGGCGCAGTGACGATCCCACCGCCGTCCGCATACAGGCGCGGGCGGCGGCTTCTTCCTCCCCCCGCATGCAGGAGATCCTTTCGATGAGCTCCAGCATCAAGATCCTGATGATCCTCACCTCCCAGGCCACCATGGGCGACGAGCCGCGCCCGACCGGGGTATGGTTCGAGGAATTGTCCACGCCCTACTACGCCTTCTCCGATGCGGGCGCCCAGGTGGACATCGCCTCCATCACCGGCGGCAAGATCCCGATCGCCCCACACTCGCTGCAAGCCGAAGGCAAGAATCCGCCCAGCGTCGAGCGCTTCCTCAAGGATGCCGCGGCGATGCACAAGATCGAGGTCTCGATGAAGATTTCCGGCCTGGCTACTGAAGGCTACTCGGCGGTGTTCCTGCCCGGCGGGCACGGCACCATGTGGGATCTGCCCAGGAGCACCGAGCTGGCGTCCCTGCTGTCCACGGCCCGGCCGGGCTGGTCAACGTCATGAACCCCAACGGCCAGTCACTGGTCGCCGGCCGCCGCGTGGCCGCCTTCACCGATAGCGAGGAAGCGGCCGCCGGCTTGACCGACAAGGTGCCTTTCCTGCTGGAGTCCCGCATCCGCGGGCTGGGCGCCAAGTACGAGAGCGGCCCGGACTTCCAGCCCTTCGCGGTGCGTGACGGCAAGCTCGTCACAGGGCAGAACCCGGCCTCCTCCGAGGGCGTCGCGCGCCTGGTGCTACAAGTTGTTCACGAGGTGCGCTAGCCCCGCCCATCGTCATGGCCGGCATCGCCCTTGGCGGCGCTAAGCCATCGCCCGCATCCGCCTGACGGTTCGCGGGCTGGCCTGTTTTATCCATCCATCATCTTCGAGGCACGTCATGTCTGCACTGTTCACGCCGTTCAAACTGAAGGACGTTACCCTTCGCAACCGCATCGCGATCCCGCCGATGTGCTAGTACCAGGCCCATACAACGTTCCGACATCGCCGGTTGGCATTTGGAAACACGCACAAGCATCGCAACCAGTCCGTTGGCGGCACGAATCTCTGATATGTCTTTTTCTGATGAATTGAATAATTATCTTGGATTGGACTTATTTCTCTTGCGGTTGGATCATCCTTCTGTCGCCGAGGCCTGTGCCTGGCGGCAAGCGAGAAACCGTCTCGGAGCTCTGCTTCGGCGGGTGTTGATCCACTGGCGGGAATGCCTTCGCTGATTCCCCCAATCTAATTCAAGGAATTGCAGCATGAGCAAGATTGCCGTACTGGGCCTGGGCGCGATGGGATCGCGCATGGCCGCCAACCTCATCAAGGCCGGTCACGCCGTGACCGTCTGGAATCGCAGCGCGGCCGCCGCCGAGGAGCTGGTCGCCGCCGGCGCAGCGCTGGCCGCCACGCCAAAGCAAGCCGCTGCCGGAGCCGACTTCGTGATGGCGATGGTACGCGACGACCAGGCCTCACGCCAGGTCTGGCTCGATCCGGATACCGGCGCGCTGGCGGGCATGGCCGCCGGCGCGATCGCGCTCGAAAGCTCGACGCTGACCGTCAAATGGATCCGGGAACTGGGCGCGCAGGCAGCCGCGCGCCGCATTGATCTGCTCGAAGCGCCTGTCTCCGGCAGCACGCCACAGGCTGAGGCGGCGCAACTGGTCTATCTGGTGGGCGGCGAAGTTGATACGCTGACGCATGCCGCGCCAATCCTCACGGCGATGGGCTCGGCCATCCGGCACGTTGGCCCGTTGGGTTCGGGCGCATTGGCCAAGCTGACCACCAACACCTTGTTGGGTATCCAGGTCGCGGTACTGGGCGAACTGGTCGGCATGCTCCAGCATTCGGGAGCCGACGTGGCGCGCGTGCTCGATGCCGTCGCCATAACGCCGGTGTGGAGTCCCGTAGCCGGGCGCATCTCTGGCTCGATGCTGGCAGGCAACTTCGCGCCGCAGTTCCCGATCGAGCTGATCGAGAAGGACTTTGGCTACACCTTGCAGGCGGCAGGTTCAGACGTAGTCGCGCCGACCATTGCCGCCGCGCGCAGCGTGTTTCGCGCTGCGATCGAACGCGGCCTGGGCGACGAGAACATGACCGCTGTGGTCAAGCTGTCCGCCGAGCCGTCGCCGGCCCGCTGAGCCGGGGACACACGGCCACTCAAGCGCTGGGCCTTGCGCACGACTGGAACATCAATTCGCGCAGCCACCTGTGCGCGACGTCGTGATGCGTGCGCTCGTGCCAGGCAGCAACCTTGGTAAAACCTGGAACGTCAATGGGCGGATCGAATACTGCCAGCCCTGGCATGCCAGTCACCAGTCGGCTCGGCAGGATGGCGACCATATCGCTGGCTTGTAGGATTTCGGGAAGGATGAGAAAGCTCTTGACCGACAAGGTGACCTGACGCTGTTTGCCGAGTTTCTCAAGCGCCTCGTCGGTCACACCGCGGAACCCACCTCCTGTGTACGACACAAGCGCGTGATCCAAGGCACAAAACTGATTGATGGTCAGTTGCTTGCGCCCCTTTATGGCGGGGTGTCCGTCACGCAGCACGCATACGTAGTGCTCCTCGAACAGGTTCCGGGCATGCAGGTCGAGAGGAGTGCTTTGGGGCGTTACCAGCGCCAGATCGATATCGCCGCGTTCAAGCTGTGCCTGCACTTGCTTGTCATCGACCGGCACCAACGCCACTTGCATGTGAGGTGCTTGCAGTTTGAGCGCTGACAGAAGTGGCAACGCGACAGCGCGCAGCGCGTAATCGGTCGCTGCGATGGTGAACGTCATCCGCGCGGTTGCGGGGTCGAACACGGTCGGCTGCAGCAAGGTACCAATTTCGCCGAGGATCTGCTTGAGCGGAGCGCTCAACTCCAGAGCGCGCTGTGTCGGCACGATGCCGCGTTGAGCGCGCACGAACAATGGGTCTGCGAAGTTGTCGCGCAGTCGCGTCAGCATGCCGCTCATTGCCGGCTGGGTCACCCCGAGTCGGTTGGCAGCGCGAGTTACATTGCATTCGTCGAGCAATGCGTCCAAAGCCTTGAGCAGGTTGAGATCAAGCGTCTTGATATCTTTCATTCTTATGCAAGTTACAAAGAAAGGTTATGGTAACTTATATCTTTAATTTGTCCATCATTTCAAGAGGCAATTTGAAAGTACTCCCGATGGATTCGCGTACTTGAGCGTCATGGCTCGGTTGTCGCATTGACATGGAAGACATTTATGGAGCTTCGTCATCTTCGTTGGCCGTCAGGGGCGCATTGCGCAGGTCTTGCACGGGACGGATGCGCAGGCGCGCAAGCTGGTCAGTGATGCACCTGCCAACACCCCATACATCATTCGATTGGGGGGGGGATGCACGCGGCATGAGTGTCAAAGGAACTCGGGAACAGTATCTGGTGAATATGAAATGGAAGTGGGCAATCTGATGGGGGGACGCGCGCTATATAACCGCCAGTCATTCGATTGTAGGGAGCTCGTCACAGTCGCGGGGCGATATGCAGGTCTGGCATCGCTTCCGAAACCACCGAAGCCGCTAGCGAGTGCAGAATACTTGCCCCGGCTTGATGATCCCGCTATCAGGCCACTTATGTAATCAATCGTATTTGAACGAGATAAGCTCAATGCCCAAATCAACCTTGTGAAGGCTAACACGTCGGTCACTGCCTACCAGCGCCCACCATCTATGTTGGCGGGCGCTGGTAGGTTGCAGGAGCTATTGCCTGCACACGAGAGATTGACCCCAAGCGAACGGGGGGCTACTGAAGTCGGTGTCAGCCGACTTCCTGGATGTCCACTCTTGTTTTATATGGTGCCCCCCCCGTGAGTCGAACACGGCACCAACGGATTATGAGTCAATATTTCTTGCCTTCATTGAGCGTCAATGCCCGTCCCACAAGAGCTTTAAGGTCGGCGGCGGAGCAGGGCGCCCAACGCCACGCCAGCATCAATACTTCCAGTTGATCGCCAGGCTGCCATTGATCGGCGGCGCGTAATAGCCCGATCCCTGCGACACGCTGTAGAGATATTTCTTGTTGAAGACGTTGTTCAGGTTCAACGAGACGCACAAGTGCTTGTTGATCTCGTAGCTGGACATCAGGTTAAACACGGAATAACCACCCTGGTAGGCCGCATTGGTCGTGTCGTAGCTGGTCTTGCTTTGATACAGCAAGCTGGCGCCGACCTTGAGTTGTTCCAGTTGCGGCACGCGATAGGTGGTCGACAAACGCACTTGTTTGCGCGGCACATAGGTGCGAACCGAAGCGCCGCTGTCGTCCGTCATGCGCAATGTCACCAGACCGATGCCGGCTTGCCAGTTTTTAGCCAGTTGACCGTTCAGGTTAAGTTCAACACCTTCCGATTTGGCGTTGATGCCTTCGTAGTAGTAAGTGAAATCAGCAAAGGCGCCGGCGTAATTGGCCAAGCCGGTTTGCTTGGCACGGAACACCGACGCGGACGCATTCAGGCGACGTTCGAAGAATTCACCTTTCAGCCCCAACTCGTAGCTATTGCCTTTTGCCGCCGCCAGCGTGGCGTGGTTGACGTCGACCTGGTATTGCGGGCTGAAGATTTTGGTGTAGCTGCCGAAAGCCGAGATATTGTCATTGAGATCGACCACCAACCCAGCGTACGGCGACACGGCGGATTGACTCAATACGTGCGCGCTTTTTTCTGCATAGCCGGACGATTCAGCCTGGGTGTAATTGGCGCCCAACAGCAATTTGACGCGATCATGCAGGTTTAACCGGGTGGCCGCATAGAGGGTCTTGCGGGTATCGGTATAGCCTTCTGTGGTCATATCGCCGTCGTAAACCGGGGACGGGAACGCGCCGCCGAAAGCCTGCGACAGGGGAATGTCGTAGTAATAGCCGCCAAAGCCCGAATCGGTATTGCGGCTCATCTGCGTCTGTTTGGAGCGAGACCAGCTCACCCCGACGTTGAGGTCGTGCTCACGTCCGAACAGGCTGTATTGGCCGGTGATGTTGCTGTCGATGAAGGTACGTTTGTTACTGCTGGTAGTCGCCGAAGGAAAGCCCTGCAAACCTGTACCGGTGGATGCGTCATAGGCGCCGGCCACGTAGAAAAGAGAGCTGTCGCTGTCGATGACGTCATAGTTCAGCGAGGTCTTCCACTGCCAGCCATTCCCGAGTTGCTGGTTCAATTCTGCAAAGGCGCGCTGTTCGGTGGAGTCGTAATACGACCAGTCGGCCGAGGTGTTGGTGCCGACGCCGTATTGCGCCTGGCTGCCGTCGGCATTAGTCAGGGGCAGGGCTCCCCACATTGCGCCGCGCGCGTGCACCTTCTGGTAGCTGTAACCCAAGGTGGCGGTCGTCGAATTGCTGAGATCAGCCTGGACGACGCCATAGACCAGGTCTTTCGTCGGCTGGTAGCGGTCAAGATAGGAATTGCCTTCCTGGTGGGCTGCCACGATGCGTCCGGAAACGGTGCCGGCTTCATTCAGCGCACCGGAAATATCGGCGTCGAGCCGCTTGGTATTCCATGAGCTCAACGTGATGCCGACCGATGCCTGGAAGTCAGTCGTGGGGCGCTTGCGCACGAAATTGACCGTCGCGGACGGATTGCCGGTCGACACCGCCAGGCCGTTGGCGCCTTGCAGTACTTCGATGCGGTCGAACATGGCGGTGTCGAGATCACCGGCCTGGGCACCATAGGTCAACGGCACACCGACACCATCGAACATGAAGTTGGTCACATCGAAGCCGCGCGCCGTGAAATAGGTACGTTCGGTTTCCGCCTTTTCAACCGTCACGTCGGCGGTATTGGCCAGCACGTCATTGACCGTATTGAGCTTGAAGTCGTCCATCTTGGCACGCGTGGTCACCGTGATGGTCTGCGGCGTTTCTCGTGGCGACAAGGCAATGCGGGCGGCGGTGCTGCTTTCGCGAATCGTGTAGGTATCGGAGCCCTGGGTCGACATCTGGCGCAACGGTGCGCCGGCCGACACGGTGACTACCGGCAGGCTGGCAGCATCACCGGTGCCTGCTTCACGACGCTTTAACATGAAGGTGCCGTTGGCCGTCTGCTGCAACTGCAAGTCGCTGTTGCCGATGGCCTGTTGTACGGCCTCGGCGGTGGTGAATTGGCCATTGATGGCAGGCGCCTGGCGCCCGCGCACCAGTTCCGGATCCACCGCGATCGCCTGACCGCTTTGCTGGGCAATCTGCATCAGCGTGGTGCCAAGTGGGCCGGCCGGAAGGTGATAGGCGCGCGCTTGCGCGGCTGTGGCGTTACCGGAGATGACGGCTTGCGCCAGCACGTGAGGCGATGTGAAGGTGATGCACGCCGCAGAGACGGCGAGGGCAAGGGCGAGCGGACGGGGTTGTAGTGAGAGAGGGTGTTTCATCAGGCGTGTTCCCTTTTTTAGAATGTGGGGTTGTTCTAAGAAAGGGGTAACGCGAGGCGCTGAAAAGTGATCATCCTGTCCGGCTTACAAGTGTAAATATTGTCGGATGTTTTTTCGGGCGTTGATGGTTGATGCTTATTTCAGGTCAATAGTGACCAGCATGCTGCCGTAATTGCGCACGCGCAGCGACATCGTTTGCTCCAGCGAGCGCAGCACGTTGTCGGTGTCGTCTAGCGGAAATGCGCCCAACACCTGCAAACGTGCGGCCTCGGGCGAGATGCGAATAAAGCCTTTGCGGTAGGGGCGCAAGGCGGCAATTACGTCGGCCAGACTTTCTTCATTGGCGACCAGCATGCCGTCAGCCCAGGCTGCACGCCCGCTCAGATTGTCATTGATCCGCTCCACGCCGGCAGCGTGATACCAGGCTGCCTGGCCTTTGCGGAGCTGTGTTTCGTCGATACCGTTGCTCACGCGGATGCTGTGCTCAAGCACGAGTGCCATCGTACGATCTTCATCGCGCCGCACCAGGAATTTCGTGCCCAATGCCCGCGCCGTACCGTGATCGGTCTGGACAACGAATGGCCGGGCAGGGTCTGCCGCCACCGTGGCGATCAATTCACCCTGGCGCAAGTCGATGCGGCGTATGCCATCGCGAAAAACGACATTGGCCGCCGAACGCGCATTCAACACAACGGTACTGCCATCCGGCAGTGAAAAGCTTTTGCGCTGGCCGGTGCCGGTGCGCAAATCGGCGCTCAATGTGCCCAATGGCCACGATCGGTTCAACATGAAACCCGTCGCCAGGCCCGTTGCAGCGATGCCCAGCGTACGGCGGAGCAGTTTGCGACGACTGGCGGAAGCCGGCGGGCGCAGCAGGATGCGCTCCATGGCGCCGATGTGGCCGGGTGCTTCGCTTTCCGCGTTGCGAATAGGGGTAAATGCGCGTTGCAGCATGCCTTGCAGACGTTCCCAGGCTTGGGCATGCAGCGGATTCGCATCGCGCCAGGTTGAAAAACGGCGGTAATCGTCGGGCGTGGCCTCCCCGGAGCGAAGCAGCACAATCCATTCGATGGCTCGCTCCGCAGGGGCATCTTCCAGCGCGCTGTCGATGCAAGGTTTGTCGGCCGCTGCCATTAATGGATGCTGGCCAGCCAGCATGCGCGCATGGCTTGGGTCATGTAACGGCGCACTGTGATGACAGGCATGTTCAGACGTTCCCCGATGTCACGGTAGGTCAGCTCATGCAGCTGGCTCAGCAAAAACACTTCACGTACGTTGGGTTTCAATGCGCCGAGAATGGCATCGATCTGCTGGAGCGCCTCCAACACCAAAGCGCGATCTTCTTCAGACGGGACGCAACCGGTTGGTAGTCCGGCGAGCTCCTCAAGATAAGCTTGTTCAATGTCGCGGCGGCGCCAGAAGTTGAACATGACGCGCTTGGCCAGGGTGACCAGAAAGGCACGCGGTTCCTGGATATCTTGCACATTGCGTGCCGCCACGACCTGGATGAACGTGTCCTGGCTCAGATCGGCCGCATCATGCTGACACCCGAGCCGTTGCCGTAGCCAGCCCTGAAGCCAGCTATGGTGGGCATCGTAAAACTGCGCCAGAGAAGCATCTTGAGTGCCGGACGGCATAGGTGAGCCAGAATTCTGTTTTTAATAATGAGAATTATTGCTATTAAAGGAAAATAGTGCAAGTGGCTGTTGGGCCACACAAGCGCATACTCAGCAGCAATTGTTCTCAGCCGCCTGATCGGTATTTCAAATCATTAGACGCGCTTCTACGATCCGAACCGATACGATACCGAAACCTGTGCTGCCAAGGGGCGACTCGGACTCAACGTGTAGTTGAAGTTCGATGCGGATCCACCAGTGTAGTAACGTCGATTAAACACGTTGAAGACGTTGAACTGCGTCTTCCATGGACCAGTCTGATACGCGAGCATGAGATCGGTGCGAGCGTAGCCAGCCAGCTTGAACGTATTGGGCAAGCTCGCTTCGCGTGCACCCATGGCGTAAACGCCGGCGCCGGCCTTCAGGCCCGGCAGCGATTTGAACTCATACGTAGTCCAAACGCTACCGCTATGGCGAGGCACATTGGTCAGCGTGTCACCCACCGGAGTGCTGGTATCTGCCCGCACGGTCGCCTGGGTATAAGCATAGCTGGCGATGACTTGCCAGCCTGCGGCGATGGCTCCCGTGAGATCGACCTCCAGGCCACGGCTACGCTGCTCTCCACTCAGGACCTGCAGCAATGGGTTGACCGGATCGGTAGTGAGGATGTTCTTGCGCTTCAGGTTGAACAATGCCACCGAACCGGTAAGTCGGTCCTTGATCAGATCCTGTTTCACGCCTACTTCGATTTGTTCTGCCACTTCGGCATCATAAGTGACGTTGCTGCCGCTATGCCCCACGTTGGGAGCATGGCTGCGACTCCAGTCCGCGAACAGCGAAGTCTTGTTCCAGGGCTGCCAAACCAGACCCAGCCTGGGTGACAACGCAGATTGCTCGCCACGCCCCACGACAACATCACTCTGCAGAGACTCATTGACGAAGCGATCGGCCCGCAACGCAAGCATGGCCTTGATTTCCGGAGTGAGGGTAACCTGATCCATTACATACAAGCCGTAATCCTTGCCACGTCCCTGGTGGGACTGCAGAGGATCACTCGCGGTCAGCCCCGACACATAGCTGGAATTGAACAGATCCAGTGTCATGGTACTCACCGTCGAGCCGCGACTACCCACTTCCAGATAGCCGTAGTCGGCGCCTGCGAGCAACTTGTGTTTCAAGCCTGCCAGCGTTACATCGCCTATCCATGAGCGCCCTTACACGGCCTTGGGCGGATTTACCCCGAAACAGCGGCTGGCCATGGCTGCTTGACGTTTCTACTTCTGGCAAACGTTAGAAATGGGGGGAATTACCGTTGCTCCTTGGTAAATATATTTGTGAATTATAAGTGGAGACCTTTTCCATTCTTTAGCGAGAGAAATTGGTCTGGGAGCATTAGCTATCTCATTGATTTATATAGGCTTAATTTCCAATTATAATTCTCAAGCACAATAGAGCGCCAGGCATTCTGAATTTGCGCCGGGTCTTCCACGCCTTCGACGATGACTTCCAGGTCCAGACTCTTGGTCAGTGTGACGATGGCTCTGAATAGCCGGACATCCACAGCTTCCTCCAGCACCTGCTGCAGGAAGCTCTTCAGGATACATACGCCATCGGGCAGATCAGCCAAGCTACCGTGCCTGGCCGACTGGGTTCACGGCTCATAGAGGCACAGGAACAGGTCTACACCTCTGCGAACGCGCCGGCTGATTTCTTCATGACTTGGGGGAGGCAGCAGGCCCATCACCATTTGCCAGACGGCGGTGCCATGCCATAAGCCGACGATATCTCCGACGGCTTCAGAGGGATCACAGGAGATGAGCCTGCCGTCGGTCATCGCTTGCTCGACAATCTGGGTCAGCAATGCATAGTCCCGGCTCCGGGCTTCCATGAATATACGGTCAACCAAGCTGGGATATGTCTTGTTTGCCGAGGCCAGGAGCCGCGCCCATTTGAATTCCCTGCGCTGGCTGATGCCGTTCAGATAGCCGATGCCGAGTTCGTAGAGTGCATCGGACAGCGGTTTGTCCAGGATGTCTGCAAACTTGTCCCCTGGCGTATCAGGCGCTGTCTCGGCATCGCGCAACAGCTCCGCGACGAAGGCTTCCTTGTCTTCGAAATAGCTGTAGAAAGTGCGCCGGGCGACACCGGCATTCGTCGCAATCGACTCGATATTGAAGTCCAGCCCTTGCTCCAATATCAGCATGCGTCCGGCGTCCAGAAGCCGGACTCTGCTTTCAGGATTGCGCGGCCGCCCACGACCTCTCCTTGTCGCGCCCAACTCGGAATGAACTTGCATCGTGAAGGCCCCCCATCATCGATTGTCCAGGTGAATTGAAGATGCTCTTTATGTTATGAATCGACAGGCTGATTCAGGCGCGCCAACCTGTTTGTGCGCGCTCTTGTGTTGACGTACTGCTTGATGTTCATGGCGATCTCGACACGGTTGCGTCCGCTGTTCTTGGCGCGATAGAGTGCCGAATCGGCCAGGGAAAGAAGCGTAGTGCCATCCTGTCCGGATTGATAGGCCGCCACCCCGAAGCTGCATGTGCGCGTGTCGACAAAGGCGAAGCGATGTCGCTCGACAATCAGCCTTAGTTTCTCGGCCATGCACGAAGCAGCCTCGACGTCGCACTCCGGCAAGATCAGCAGAAACTCTTCTCCGCCCCAACGACCCACGATGTCCGTGGCCCGGACGTTGGCCCGCAGAATCTCGGCAATCCGCACGAGAACAGCATCGCCAGCCGAATGTCCGAATTTGTCATTGACTTCCTTGAAGTGATCCACGTCGAGCAGTATCAGCGATAACTTTTTTTCGTATCGACGGGCACGCGTGATT
This sequence comes from Herbaspirillum sp. DW155, assembly GCF_037076565.1. NCBI lineage: Bacteria > Pseudomonadati > Pseudomonadota > Betaproteobacteria > Burkholderiales > Oxalobacteraceae > Herbaspirillum > Herbaspirillum sp. DW155. The sequence goes on from NZ_AP029028.1 coordinate 1,285,261, forward strand.
TCGCTCTCAAGTGCTTCGTCCAGCTTCATTCTGTTGGCCAGGCCCGTCAATTTATCCGTGACGGCCAGCAGCGCAAGTTTTTCATTCAGCCGTTCTATGCGCTGTTCAGCCAGCTTGCGTCCTGTGATGACGTTGTGAGAAACGACGAAAAAATTTTCTGCCTCCAGCATCGGGGCGATGCGCATCATGAACCAACGCTGTTCATTGGGGCTATGGCATGGATACTCGTACTGAAAACAGGGTGCACCCGATTCGATAACGGCTCTGATGCCGGCATACACCTGTTGTCCATCGCCATCGCCACGGCTTCCCGCCGTATGGCATACGGCAAGATAGTTGGCGCCGATCCACCGGTATCCGGAGGGGATGCCATTCTCCTTGCCGAAGTCACACCAGGTCTTGTTCACGTAATGGATCACGCCAGTGCAATCGATCACGGCGATCTGACTGTCCAGAGAATCCAGCGCTGCCTGGAGCAGCCTGGGGAAATGGCTGGCCGCAGATTTGTCAGACTGCGAACGACGATGACGTTCTTCAAGGTCCGTCTTCATGCCCCTCCAATCCTCCAAGTTGATTAAACAGATCAGGATGAATATGCGCACAGTTGTCTGCGTCTTCAGAAGCGCGCACGACACAACACGCCAGCTCTCATGGGCCGGGCCGATTACTTTGCACTGCTAGCGGGACTGCTGGTCAGTCTCCAGAAGTTGAAAGGGGACGATACGCAATGTGATTGACGAAGTGCGGCGAGGCTGCCCGCAGTAATGGTTGAGGTGTTCTGCTGTCTCTGACTGGCAGGCATGCTCATCTCGCGTGGGCAGCACCGGATGAGCCGTGACGACGTTACGCATTTCCTTCCCCCCCATGACGCAACTGGTCTAGCGATATCGCTAATTTTTTTCTTGATGGTGGTGACCGGAATTCAGTGCCGACCAGCATTGCCTCAGGGCTCAGGGCAAGTAATTCGTGATCATCAACCTGAACGACACGCCGTTGTTTGCGCAACAATTTAGCGCGCGCATTTTCTGGTAAAACAGTGAGCCGGCATGATTGGTGAGTTTTGCCGGGATTCCCAACAACATCATCATCCCCGCTTAGTTTTCATCTTGTCGTAGACCCTGGAGGGTTGCGGATTCAACGTGGGATGGTGAGCTAACAAAAGATGCGATTCGCAACGTATTGGTCATGCCTGATGTCAGCAATACGTCAGGCAAATGCTAACGACTAAGTTAACTATTTTCAAGTGTTTAGTGTGAGCGTTGATTACCCGCTGCAGCGATGCCGGTCGCCGTTGAATCAAGCACAATGCACTGATCCACCAGTGCAGGGAATTCGATATAAATCGTTAGCGATTCCATCGATGCTGCTGGTGTGGATTTCAAATCATGATTCCCGATCACCCCACATCGCGCGCACAGCCGTGCTCAAAGACCGGCTGGCAGCCCGGACCGGTCAGGCGGGTTTTCCCAACAGCGCGCTGGACAGGAAATAGGCCATGACCGTTTCCACCATCTCATCGCTGATGTGTTGAGGATTGGAGATTTTGTTGGCCTGAATTCCTTCGAACAGGGCCGCCAGTCCGAATGCAATATAAGACGGTGGCACCTCGAGCCTGATGCCCGTGGCCGTAGCGAACTTGTTGAGAATGTCGACGATGTGGGAGAGGGCGTCTTTGATCAGTTCGTTGAAGGCGGCCCGGAACTGCTCATTCCGAAACGCCAGGATGCGAGCCTCTGCCCACAGGATGAACGCGTCGTTCTGATAGAACAGTGTCCGGTAGTACTTCAGCAGTGAGGTGCGCATTTCCATCGGGGTCGTCCCGGAAGAGGCTATCCGCGCGGCCTCCGTCGTCATCTGCTTGATGTTGTGCAGGAGCAGCTCAAGCAGCACGGACTCCTTGCCCTCGAAGTTCGAGTAGAACGCTCCCCGGGTGTAACCGGCTTCGGCGGTGATCTCTTCAATGGTGGCGCCAGCCAGTCCTTTTTGCAAAAACAGTTTCCTGGCCGCCTCAAGAAGGCGTTCTCTGGTTTCGTCTTTGCTTTGCTGGCGGGTCATTCGTTGCTTCATGGGGCGTAGTTTAGCATCGGCATCCAGGTGATTCTTGATGAATTTCGGTACAGAGTGAATTGGAATGTCATTTGCATTTCTGATAAGAGGCTGCTTCCCTCCATTGCTGAGTGAAAGCGAGTAAAGATTTCACACTAAAAATCACAGGAGCGTGGTGTGGAAACGACGCCGCATCCTCTGGGATATTGGCTTGTTCATCTGTCATCTGGCCCACAGGGCAGCGCCCCAAACCAATAAACAACAGAGATCAGCCCGATCATAAATACGGATTGTATTCAGATACGCGATGAATTATAGTTTGACGCGGATGTCTCTGTTAGGCGTCATCATGTCGGGGGCATGGTGGCGCGGTTCAGGATATTCCAAGCGCTTTTTCGCAAATTCTGCACGGAGGAACGAACACCATGTCCCTCCGTCCTGCACCGTTTGCGCGTCGTTCTTCCCGAGCGCCGAGATAGTGACCGAATGCGTCGCCTTCTCTTACGTAGTCCGCAATGCCTAGCCTGAAGACAAATTCCACTCGTCCTCGCGACCCGCGGGCTGCTTTTGCAGTTCGCGATGCATTGTGCTTTCACTCCACCCTAACCTTGATCTGAGCCAGAAAAAATCCTTCCGAGTCTGCACAAGAGAAGGAGACGATTCTTCCGTAGCCACGAATGGATTTACCCTGTCATGAGCATCGCCAAAAAACTCTACCTTCTCTCGTTTCTGATTGTGCTGGCCCTGGCCACCTTGTGCGGCGTCAATTATCACCAGATACACAAAGTCAACGCCTCCGTTTCCAAGATCGTCAACGATACGGTCCCCAGTGTGACGGACCTGGATCAGATCACTGCGTCGGTATTCAAGCTGCGTATCGCCGTCCTCAGCTACACCTTCATCAGTGACGAAGGCGTCAAGGCGCGTGCCAGAAAAGATATCGAGCAAGCCTATCAACTGGTGCAGCAAGCCCTGGCCCGTTATGAGACGCAGGACATCTCGGATGACAAGGATCGGGCACTGTTTGCACAGGTCCAGAAAGACTTCGCAGCCTATAACAACATGAGGCTCAGCCTGCTGCAGCAATCCGATCCCGCCAAAGCCGCAGCGATGCTGATGCAGGGTACGGACCTGATTGCGGCACTGATGCAAAGCATCGATGCCGACAAGGCCTATAACCGCGAGCTGGCCAGGCAATATACCGATAATATTGATGCGACCATTTCGGCATCGACCGTCATCAACCTGATCGCATTCGTTGCCAGCACTGCGCTGATTTTGATCATCAGTCTCTGGCTGGCACGCCAGATTTCGCGGCGCCTGCAGTACGCCGGCCAGGTGGCCGAAAGCATCGGAGCCGGACGTCTCACGGTCGATGTGAACGATACGGGCAAAGACGAAATTTCCCGACTGATGCAGGCCATCGCAAAAATGCGCGGCAACCTCGAACGCGTGATTGAAGAAATCCAGCGCAGCACGGATGCAGTCTCGCTGGCCGCGGCCGAGATCGCCGAGGGCAACAGCGATCTGTCCCACCGGACTGAAAAGCAGGCCGCTTCCCTGGAAGAGACTGCCTCCAGCGTGGAGGAATTGCTCAGCGCCGTGCAGATGAATTCCACCAATGCCAGGTCGGCCAGTGAACTGGCGGTCAACGGATCGCAAGTGGCTGAGCGTAGCAGCAAGGAAATCAGCCATGCGGTCCAGACCATGCATGAGATTGCCAGCAGCTCCGGTCGCATGTCGGAGATCATCAGCGTCATCGAAGGGATCTCTTTCCAGACCAATATCCTGGCGCTCAATGCGGCCGTGGAGGCTGCCCGTGCCGGAGAAAATGGCCGGGGCTTTGCGGTGGTGGCCACCGAAGTGCGTGCCCTGGCACAGCGCAGCTCCAGTGCCGCCAAGGAAATCAAGGATCTGATCGTCGCCTCGGTGGCTCAGATCGAAGAGGGAAAGCACATCGTTGAAGGGACCGTGGGCACGATCTCGGAAATCACGTCCGCTTCCCGCACCACCAGGGAGTTGATGCACGAGATCGCCAATGCATCGGGCGAGCAAAGCTCGGGAATCGCCCAGATCAACGATGCCATCGTGCAGATCGATCAGACCACTCAGCAGAATGCCTCCCTGGTCGAGCAGATTGCCGCTACTTCCGCGCTTCTGAAGGAGCAGGCCATGCTTCTGCAGAAAACCATTGCCTTCTTCGAGATACGGAACCGGCCGCATCATGATGATGTGATCGATGTCTGACCGGCCAACGGAATTGCGGTCGTGCTGCGAAATGACAAGCCATGCCACGCATGTCCGGTGCCAGTCCACGACGAACTGAAGAAGGGCTGCACCGCAGAATGTCCCTCGCGAGGGGCGCGAAGGAGTTCCGTTTGATCAATCCTGCCGATGATATGTCAGAGGAAGATGAGCAACGCATGTTGCTCTCCCAGCTGGCCAGGCTCAATGAAATCGCCCAGGCGTTGCAAGAGATCGCTGATGATCTCGTTCTCCAGTTTCAGGAGAAGGATATTCGGGGCATCAGATCCTCTGCCGCTGCGGCGTTGGAAAAAGCCAATAGACGCGACTAGGCAAGCGTCGTCTTTGATGGGATGACGGCCCTGGGGGTGAGGCAGCGTTGCATTCCCGGGTTCGTCGATGTGAATCAACAATTGATAATAAATGGATGGGAAGGTATGTCGTTCTTGAACAGGTTGTCGGTAGGAAGGCGTCTGGCATTGGGTTTCGCCTTGATCATCGCGCTGATCATCGTGATGTTGCTGGCGATGCAGGCGCAGTTGAAGGAAGTGCAGCGAGCCAACACGATTCTTCAGCAGGAGCAGGCCGAGCGGCTTGCGCTGGCCAAGGAATGGCGTGAAAACATCATCGTGAACGTGGCCCGCGCACTGGCGCTTGGGGTCACCGCCAATGAGACCTTGCTGAAGTTCTTCTCGGACGACATGGCTTATCTGGTCAAGCGCACCACCGAGATCCAGAAGCGCTACGCTGAACTCGACGTGAGCGACGAAGGCAAGGCGATCCTGGCGCGCATGGCGGAGGAGCGCAAACGCTATCTGGTGGTGCGTCAACAGCTGGAAGAGGTGGGCGCCGATGCCCAGACCCGGCAAAAGCTGGTGTACGACATGAAGTCCATCTCAACGGCCTACGTGAATGCAGGCAGCGAACTGGTCCGTTATCAGGAGCGGCGCACGGCTGAATTCGGCGGGAAAATCGAAGACGCCATTCAAAAATCGAAGATGGTTCTGCTGAGCATTACGACGGCAAGCATCGTCTTTTCGATACTCCTGGCGTGGTTGCTGACGCGAAGCATTGCGTCGCCTTTGCGCGAGATGGAACGCATCACCCTGAAAATTGCAGAAGGCGATCTCAGCAGCACGGTCCCCGTCCTGCACGGGAAGTCGGAGATTGCCAGTTTCTCGAGAAACGTCGGCAGCATGCAAGAGTCCCTGCGCTCGCTGGTCAGCAAGTCCCGCCGTGCTGCGCTCGCGGTCAGTCAGGCCAGCACTGAAGCAGCGGCCGGCAATAGCGATCTGAGCGGAAGAACGGAGCAGGCCGCGTCCAGTCTTGAAGAAACCGCCAGCGCCATGGAACAGATCGCCGCGACCGTCCAGCAATCGGCGGACTTCGCGCGCGCGGCCAGTGCACAGGTGTCCCAGGCATCCGAGGTCGCGCAGCATGGCGGCCAGGTGATGAGCGATGTGGTCCAGACGATGGACCGTATCGATGAGGCCAGCCGCAAGATTGCTGACATCATCGGCGTGATTGACGGTATCGCCTTCCAGACCAATATCCTGGCGCTCAATGCCGCAGTGGAAGCGGCGCGTGCGGGTGAGCAGGGACGCGGTTTTGCCGTGGTCGCCTCGGAGGTGAGAAGCCTGGCCCAGCGCAGCGCCACCGCCGCCAGAGAGATCAAGGATCTCATTTCTGCCTCGCTGGCCGCCGTGGAGGGCGGTTCCAGCCTGGTCAACAATGCCGGCAAGATCATCCAGGATGTCGTGCAGAATGTTGACCTGGTGCGTCAGACCATTGCCGAGATTGCCGTGGCAGCGCAAGAGCAGAGCCGGGGCGTGGGCGAGATCAATGAGGCGATTTCCCAGCTGGAACAGGCCACGCAGCGCAATGCGGCGCTGGTCGAGGAAACCAATTCCGCTACCACGCAACTGAATCAGCAGGCCAGCGTACTGGCCGAGGTCATCAGTGACTTCAAGCTTCCGGAGCAATATCAATAACTGAAGCGTCAAGATTGTCGAGGCGGCGCTCACCTTCACCGGGTGGCCCGCCCCGACCGCAGCGTCCGGGAACAGTACCGTCCAGCGGTAGAACCTGTGCGCTGTGCGATCCTCAGGCGGCCTGCTCCAGCGCCGCCGCGATGGCATCAGGCACGAACGGGCGGTTGTTCATGAAGCAGGCGCCCACGAAGACAGCCTCTGCATAAACGACCTCGCCCACCTTGATCTGCTGGACGAAGTTGACCCGGCTGCGCTTCTCATGCTTTTGCAGTGAGCAGGTGACTTCCATGGTGTCGCCTTTCTGCAGGCTCTTGCGAAAGCGTAACGAGTACTCCAGCACCATGAACACCTGGCCCTGTTTGAACGCCTCTTCGATATCGATGCCCAGTGCCTCTTTCAAAAAGGCATGGCGCGTCCATTCCATATAAAACGGGTAATAGAGGCCATCGACCACGCCTTGAAAATCGATATGCCTGGGGTCTACGTCAAATTGTTTTGTGAACACGGCTTTGCTCCATCGGGTCAGTCAAACTGCCAACACGATAACCGCAACAAGACCGGACGTCCACCGTCCACGCTTCAGACCGCCATGTGACTTGCCCGTAAAGCGGTGTGAAGACATATATGGTTTCGCAAATCCCGTTACCATTGCGCGTTATTGCATTCACGCGCTTCTGTTCTGACGTCTTCCTGTCGCCCTCTGCTCATGCTGCCCATCCTCTCCCTCTCCCGTGCCAGGACAGCCCTTGCTGCCGGCCTCTTCAGCCTGCTTGGTGGTCTGCTCATGCTCGCGCCTGACGCCTCTGCCCAGAGCGGCCCCGCTGTCGAAGCGCCGGCCTATGGAGCGCAACTGGAGGGCTTCGCCTATCGCTGGCCGGTCTCGCGCTTTCGTTTCCACTCCCAGCGGCAGGACGTCGAGATGGCCTATCTGGATGTGGCCGCAGCGCCCGGCAGTACGCATCGTGGCACCGTGGTACTGCTGCATGGGAAGAACTTCTGTGCCGGCACCTGGGAAGCCAGCATCGATGTGCTCAGCCATGCCGGCTATCGGGTGATCGCACCGGACCAGATCGGTTTCTGCAAATCCAGCAAGGTCGAGAACTACCAGTTCAGCTTTGCGCAACTGGCCGCCAACACGCATGCCTTGCTGACCTCGCTGGGCATCGATGATCCCATCCTGATCGGTCATTCCACGGGCGGCATGCTGGCCATCCGCTATGCGCTGTCCTATCCGGACCAGACCCGCCAGCTGGTGCTGGTCGATCCCATCGGCCTGGAGGACTGGCGCGCCAAGGGCGTGCCGCCGGTGTCGGTGGACCAGTGGTATGCACGTGAACTGGGCACCACCGCCGAGCGCATCCGCAACTATGAGCGCGCCACGTATTTTGCCGGCCAGTGGAGCGCCGCCTATGAGCGATGGGTGCAGATGCTGGCCGGGATGTACCGCGGCCCTGGCAAGGAAGTGGTGGCATGGAATTCCGCCTTGCTCTACGACATGATCCTCACGCAGCCGGTGTATTACGAACTGAAGAGCCTGAAGACGCCGACGGTACTGATGATCGGCGACCAGGACCGTACCGCCATCGGCAAGGAATTCGCCCCGCCTGAATTGCGCGCCGCGCTGGGCAATTATGCGGTCCTCGGACGCGAGGCCGCAGCATTGATTCCGCATGCCCGGCTGGTGGTGTTCACCGGCGCCGGCCATGCGCCGCAGATGCAGATGCCTGAACTGTTTCATGCGCAGTTGCTCAAGAGTCTGGATCCTGAGCCAGGCCAGGCGCAGCGCACGCCATGAGGGCCGCTCGGATCGCTGCGGTTTTCCTTTAAGGCTGCGTGTCGCGCCGGGTATTACTTCCCCCCCGCCGACGCCGCCAGCCGGTCAAAATCCGCATCCAGTTTCTGCAGCGATCCGGCAATGTACTGCCGCCTGTCCTTGATCCACGCATCCTGCTGTGCCACGCGCGCGGTGGCTTCGCGCAGCATGCGGTCCATCTCGGCCGGTTGCGGTCCGCCCACGGTGGCGCGGTTGCGCACGATGGCCACCGGGTCGAGGGTGCTGCGGAACTCCTGTTCCGACATCGGCAGCGCCTGCGGGAATTCCGAATTCAGCACCGCTTCGTGATAGATGCGCTGCGCCTGTGCATAGGGAAAATCGAGCGGACGGATATTGTTGGCCTTGGCGTATTCCACGACCTCCGAGGCGAAGTGATGTCCCACGCGGAAGGGCAGCTTGTACTTGCGCATCAGGACGTCGGCCAGTTCCTGGGAAGCGGTCCAGTCGCTGTTGAGTTCTTCCAGCGCGCGTTGCGGATCGATGACCAGCGCACCCAGGATGCTCTCCCAGTTCTTGAGCACCTTGACCGTGTTCATCACCATCTCCTTGGTGGGCTTCACATCCTTGGCATCGCTCATGCCGGGCGGCAGGTTGTGCGCCACGATGGCCGTGCCCATGCCTTCGGCGAGTACCGTGGACGCATCGCGCCGGGTGCTGTTGAGCAGGCCCGGATTGCGCTTCTGCGGCATGGCCGAGGAGACATAGGTATTGGCACCGCCTTCCTGCAGCAGGATCCACGGACGCGGTTGCGCATATTGCGTCATCACGTCCTGGATGAAGGTGCCGGCATGCAGGGCAATGGAGGACACCAGCGCACCGGCTTCCACCGGACCGTCCACGGCCGACAGTTGCGCGGCGTCATAGGCATTGTCGACGATGGCCGCAAAGCCCAGATAGTCGGCCATGCGCTGGCGGTTCAGCGGCCAGCTGGTGCCGTTGAGGACGGTGGTGCCCATGGCCGAGCGGTCCAGTCGCACATAGGCCTGGCGCAGGCGCTGCGCATCCCGGTCCAGCGCCGCCGCAAAGCCCAGCAGGTAGTGGCCATAGCTGTTGGGCTGGGCGGCCACGCCATTGGTGTAGTTGGGCACGATGGTGTCGCGCTGGCTGGACGCCAGCTTCACCAGTGCGGCGGTGGTGGCGTTGAGCTGGGCGGCCAGGGTCAGCAGGTCTTCGCGCAGGATGGCCGCGCGCAGCGTGGAGAGCATGTCCTGGCTGGACCGCCCCGCATGCAGCAGCGTGATCTGCGGACCGGCGGCCTGGATCAGCAGCGGCTCGAAGGTGATCACCAGCGTCGGCCGTCTGGCGCCCGGCAGTTCGCCATCGGCCAGCACCTTGCGGATGCCCTTGACGATGAGCGGCGTCATCGACTTGTCCAGCAAGCCTTCGTCGGTATTGATGACGGCGGTGGCCTTGTTGATTTCGCCGAGCCAGAAAAATTCATCATGGCGCGGGGGCTGCTGCGCGTGCAACGGCGCAGTGCACAGCAGGGCGGCGGACAGGACAAGGGCTTGGCTGGAAAGCTTGGGCAAGGTGGTCTCCCGGGGCGATGTTGTGTTGAGGGTGCTCATCAGAGCAGGGGCCTATCTTAGCGGGCAATCGGGTTTTCGTTTTGCACGCTGGCGTTCGGTCGGGAGATCAGCCGATGGCATTGACCAGGTTCTCACCGCCGCTCACTTCTCGCGGCGGCGCAGGCCGGTGTGGGCATCGGCATGTTCAACCGGGCCTCGCTGGTGGGCGAGTTGTGCCGTCCGGATATCGTCACCGTCCTCGATGCCTATGTGGCCGAGACGCGTGACATCAGCCTGGTCTGGCCACGCCGCCGCTTCATCCCGGCGCGGGTGCGGGTGGTGACCGATTTTTTTGCTGCCGAGCTGGCACGCAGGCTGTGAGCGGCTGAGCGGGCAGGGGGGCTTACCGGGGCTTCACTTTTTGTGGGGTAAATATGGCTGGTCAGGCTGAAAAGGCTATACTGTGCATCCATACAGTTGTTGCCCGCTTCTTTTTCGCGCTTGTTCCCCGATGCCCGCCGTTGCCGATCACCGCTTCTACTACCTGAGCAATTTCCAGCAGGCGCTGGAGTGGCTGGCGCAGCGCTATGCCGACCTGCTCAGTGCAGAGGAGTGCGCTTTCATGCGGCGTTTTGCGCAATTGCCGCTGGTTTCCCGCGCGCTCTTCGTGCGCCTGATGATGCGCAAGGGGGAGCACTTCCGGGTGAGCCGCCTGGCTTATCCGGAAATCGGCTGTGCGCTGCAGGCCGCACAGGGCTTGCCGCAGGAGTGGATCACGCTGGACCCGGCGCTGTCATTGCCTGAGCTGTTCGCGCTGGCAACCAAGCCGGAGCTGGTGCGCGGGTTGGGCTTGCGCGGTCCGCTCAAGAGCGCGCGCAAGGAGGATCTGCTGGCCGCACTGGCGGCGCATCCGGACCATGCCGTCGCCCGTCCTTTTGCGCAATGGATGGCGCCGGGGCAGGGCGGCGAACAGGTCCTGCGCATGCGGCTTGGCGGCCTGTGTGAACGGTTGCGCCTGATGTTCTTCGGCAATCTGCGCCAGGACTGGAGCGAGTTCGTCCTCGCCGACCTGGGCAGGCTGCGCTATGAACAGATTGCCCTGTCGCCGCAGGCGCGCGGTTTTCGCAGCCGCGCCGATATCGACCTCTACCTGCAACTGCAGGCCTGCAAGGACCGCTACCACGCCGCAGAGGACGCGGCGGCGATCCTGGCGGCGCTGCCCGCGGGGCGCTTCGACAATCCCTGGCTGGAGAGCCGCCGCGAGCGTTTGCTGTTCCAGCTCGGCCAGCTGTTTGAGAAAGCGGGCGACTGGGCCCAGGCGCAACAGGTCTATGCCACTTGCGCCTATCCCGGGGCGCGCGTGCGGGCCATCCGCGTGCTGGAAAAACAGGGCCGCTTCGGTCCCGCCCACGCCCTGCTGAAAGCCGCCTCGCAGGCGCCCGAGAGCGAGGCCGAGCGCCAGCAGTTGCTGCGCATCGCGCCGCGCCTGGCACGTCAGCTGGGCTTGCCGCCGGCGCTGCGTGCTCGTCCGGCGGTGGTCGATCAGATCGCGCTGGTGCTGCCCGCCGATGGCAGTCGCGTCGAGGTGGTGGTCCAGCGCCATCTGCAGCAGGCGCAGGCACCGGTGTTCTATGTCGAGAACGCGCTGGTCAATACGCTCTTTGGCCTGCTGTGCTGGGAAGCCCTGTTTGCGGCCATTCCAGGCGCTTTCTTCCATCCCTTCCAGCGCGAGCCGGCCGATCTGTTGAGCGCTGATTTCGCTGCGCGGCGGCGTGACTTGCTGGCGTGCTGCCTGGGGCGGCTCGATGATGGCAGCTATCGTGAATACGTCCTTGCTACCCATGAGGCCAAGCATGGTCTGCAATCGTCCTTCGTGGCCTGGGGTGCCATCACCCGCGAGATGATCGTGCTGGCGCTGGACTGCATTCCGGCCGCGCACCTGAAGTTGTGGTGCCTGCGCATCCTTGAGGATGTGCGCGAGAACCGCAATGGCTTTCCCGACCTGATCCAGTTCTGGCCGCAGGAAAAACGCTATCGCATGATCGAGGTGAAAGGGCCGGGCGACCGCCTGCAGGACAACCAGCGCCGCTGGCTGGACTATTGTGCGCGTCACGCCATGCCGGTTTCGGTGTGCTATCTGCAATGGGAACAGGCTGTCGCATGAGTGCCGTCACCGTCCCGCGTTACACCATATCGGTGCGCGCGCTCTGCGAATTCACGGCCAAGCAGGGCGATCTCGACCTGCGGTTTACGCCCACGCCGACCGCCCAGGAAGGCATCGCCGGCCATGCCGTCGTGGCCGGGCGCAGGGGGGAGGGCTACCAGAGCGAAGTGACGCTTTCTGCAGACCATGGCGCGCTGCATGTCCGGGGACGCGCCGATGGCTATGATCCCGCCCGCCAGCGGCTGGAAGAAGTGAAGACTTATCGCGGCCAGCTCTCCAGCCTGCCGGACAATCACCGTCACCTGCACTGGGCGCAACTGCGCGTGTATGGCCACCTGATGTGCGAGAAGCTGGGGCTGGAGCGCATCCACCTGGCGCTGGTGTATTTCGACATCGGCAGCCAGCAGGAAACGGTGCTGGAAGAAACCCGCAGCCGCGAGGAACTGGCGGCACTCTTTGCCGGGCAGTGCGAGCGCTTCATGCGCTGGGCCGAACAGGAGCTGGCCCATCGTGCCGCGCGCGATGCCGCTTTGCAGGGGCTGCGCTTTCCGCATGGCGACTTCCGTCCCGGCCAGCGACAACTGGCCGAGGCCGTGTTCCGCGCCCACAGCGGCCGGCGCAGTTTGCTGGCGCAAGCGCCCACCGGTATCGGCAAGACCTTGGGCACGCTCTTTCCGGCACTCAAGGCAGCGCCTGCACAGCAACTGGACAAGATCATCTTCCTCGCTGCCAAGACCCCCGGCCGGCAACTGGCGCTGGATGCGGCAATGACGCTGAAGTCGCAGGGCGATCTGCCCCTGCGCGTGCTGGAACTGTGCGCACGCGACAAGGCCTGCGAATACCCGGACCGGTTGTGCCGCGGGGACGCCTGCCCGCTGGCGCAGGGTTTCTACGACCGCCTGCCTGCGGCCCGCGCAGCCTGCCTGACGCAGCCCTTGCTGGACCGCGAACACCTGCGCAGCGTGGCCCTGCAGCATCAGGTCTGTCCCTACTACCTGGGCAGCGAGATGACGCGCTGGAGCGACGTCATCGTCGGCGACTACAACTACTGGTTTGATGGCGGCGCCATGCTCTACGGCATGGCACAGGCGCATGACTGGCGCGTGAGCGTGCTGGCCGACGAGGCGCACAACCTGGTCGCGCGCGCCCGCAGCATGTACAGCGCGCAACTGAGCCGCGCATGCCTGCGCGCCGCACGTGCCGTGGCCCCGCCAGCGGTGGCCAAGGCGCTGGAACGGCTGGGCCGCGCCTGGACTGCCGCCGGAAAAAAAGCCGACTTGCCCTACCAGGTTCTGGAGGCGCCGCCGCCCAGATTCGTCGACGCCTTGAGCAGCAGCGTGGGCGCCATCAGCGATTACCTGGCCCAGGTGGCGCTGCCCCTGGAGCCGCCGTTGCGCGATTTCTACTTCGACGCCATGGCCTTCGTGCGGCTGGCCGAATCCTTCGGTCCGCACTCGTTGTTCGATCTTACCCGCGAGGATGAGCGCAACACCGTCCTGTGCATCCGCAACGTGGTGCCCGCCCCCTTCCTGGGCCCGCGCTTTGCCTTTGCCCATGCCACTACGTTGTTCTCGGCCACGCTGGCGCCGTGGAATTACTTTGCCGATCTGCTGGGCATGCCGGCCTCGACGGCCTGGGTGGATGTCGAATCACCTTTCCACGCCAGCCAGTTGCAGGTCAAGGTGGCGCACCGGATTTCCACCACCTGGCAGCGCCGCGCCGCGTCCATCGCACCGATCTGCGGTTTGATGGCGCGTCAGTTCGAGCAACGGCCGGGCAATTACCTGGCATTCTTTTCCAGCTTTGCGTATTTGCAGCAGGCGCGCGATGCCTTCACGCGCGCGCATCCGCAGATCGCCACGTGGCAGCAGTCGCGCGGGATGTCCGAAAGTGACCGCGATGCCTTCCTCGCGCGCTTCGAACACGGCGGGCAGGGCATCGGTTTTGCGGTGCTGGGAGGCTCCTTCGGCGAAGGGGTGGACTTGCCGGGTGAACGTCTCATCGGCGCGTTCGTCGCCACGCTGGGGCTGCCGCAGTTCAATCCGGTGAACGAACAGTTGCGCCTGCGCATGGAGCAGCTGTTCGGCTGTGGCTACGACTACACCTATCTTTTCCCCGGCCTGCAGAAAGTGGTGCAGGCGGCCGGTCGGGTGATCCGCACCGAAACCGACCAGGGCACCGTCTGGCTGATCGACCAGCGCTTCGGCCGGCCGGAGGTGCAGGCCTTGTTGCCGGCGTGGTGGCAACTGGATGCCCACGCTGCCGCAACCTGATGTCAGGTTTTTCCCGAGTGACAAGTTTTGCTGATTGCATAAGATGTGTGCTCGTCAGGCAACACCGCGGAAATTGCGCCTATATCCTGCCTTTTGAGAGCTAAAAGTGCTCATTTCATTGCTGGGTGGAAATTAAAAATACCCTTCGGCAATAGTGTTCCAAAACCGCGACGTTATTGGAGACAAATTGTCGCTGATGGGCGACAAAATCTCTGTCTGACAGGTAAGATGCGCGCCTTGTTGTGATGGATTCTCATCGGCAAGATTTTCTCGTCGCGTGAAAATTTGCATTCCTGACAACAATTTAACTTGCGTCGCTGAATGTTGTTTGCTTTAATGGCAACATGAAATGTGGTCGTAATGACAATATTTCTGCGCCTGGTTCGCACGAAGTCCGCTTCGTATCCAGAGGGGAAAAGGACCGCCAATAGAGCGGAATATCGAAAATAGCAAGGGGATGTCGACATATGGGAACGTTTATTGCGTTTTAACAAGGTGGCAGGCAGGTCCGGTGGGGTGGCCGGCGCTGTAGCCCGCGGACCTGGGCAGGGAGTCAAAGAATGGGAAACGATATCTCCAACTTGCTGAGCAAGTTCGGGGCAACGGTGGACGGATACCTCGAAGTGGAGGCCGCCATCAACTACAAGGAACCGGCGCGCAAGGCAAGGGTGTCCCCGGTGGTAGTGCAGAAAGAGTCCGCCGTCACGGCAGCCGCGCCGGCCAAGGGCAGCGGGCACGCCACACCGGCCCCCGGGCTGGCAAGCCAACCGGTTTCCCCGCTGCAAGGTATCGAACCCGTCATTGAGCCGGTGATCGCACCGTCGAGCGAGTCGGTGCCGGCTCAGGCTGCTCCGGTTGCTCCGGTGCTCCAGGTTGCTCCGGTCATCCAGACTGCACCAGCCGCACCAGTAGTCCCAGCAGCCCCCGCAGCCCCCGCAGCCCCCGCAGCCCCAGTGCTCAAGCCTGCCGCCGCCGAGTCCCGGCAGGCGCCTGCCGCGCCGCAGGCACTGGCTCCGGCGGCCCCGCGCAGTCCTGTTGATGTCGGCGATCCCGCCGTGCCGACCTTGTTGCGCTCGATGCTGGGTGAAGCCGCGCGCGAGCGCCAGGCTCAGCAACGCAGCGCCAGCGACGGGTCTGGCCAGGCGGCTGTGAGCCCGCCCCCGTCTACGCCCGCCCAGGTCATCGCCGTGGTGTCGCCCAAGGGCGGTGTCGGCAAGACCACCTTGTGCTCGGCACTGGCCTGTAGCCTGGCGCGGCACGGCCGCGTCATTGCGGTCGATCTCGATCCACAGAATGCCTTGCAATACCACCTGGGCGTGAGCACTGAAGCGGCCGCCCCGGTGACACATCTCCCCTTCGTGACCGACTGGAGCGGCGGCCTGGCCAGCGGCATGGCCGGCACCCAGGTGGTCAACCATGCGCTGGTGGCCAGCGCCGGAGAAGCCGTGCTGGCCCAGCAGATGGCGCAGGATGACCAGTGGCTCATGCGCCAGCTGCAGGCCATGCAGCTGCAGCCGGGCGATGTGGTCCTGCTGGACCTGCCGGCCGGCCAGACGCCCTACCTCGACCAGGCATTACAGGCCGCCGATCAGGTGCTGGCGGTGGTCACGCCGGACGCCGGTTCCTTCCTGGCGCTCGAACACATGCGCCAGGCTCTGCATGGTCGCAACAACTGCCGCTATGTGGTCAACAAATACGACGCCAGCCGCAGCTTCTGTCAGGACATGCTGGAAGTCCTCAAGCGCTGGATGGGCCCGCGCCTGGCCGGGGTGATCGCGCTCGATCACGCCATCAGCGAAGGGCTTGCCTATGGCTTCAATCCCCTCATCAAGCCCAACGAATCCCCCGTCTATGACCAGCTCCAGCGCGTGAGCGAAGCCTTGCGTGTCGCGGCGGCCAAGCCCCGTGCTGCAGGTGGCCGCGCATGAGGACAGGACCGCACATGCCATCACAACAGCCTCAGCAAGACCCGATCCAGATGGATACGCCTCCCACCATATCGGCTGATCCACCGGGCCAGGAGCCCTCCTCACGCCCCTCGGCCAACCGCCTGCAGCAATGGATTCAGCGCGTCGGCGAGCGCCTCGAAGGCCTGCCGCGCGGCCCGCGCCGCGTGGTGCAATGGTCGGTGTTGCTCTTTGCCACGCTGCTGGCGCTGCTGCTCATCTCCATTCCGCTGGACTTCAATTCCCAGTGCGTGTTTGCCGTCGGCTGCTTCATCGCCGCGCTGGTGCTGCGCAAGCAGTCGGGGCGGTTCCCGGTGCTGGTGCTGATCACCTTGTCGCTGATCGTTTCGATGCGCTACATGTACTGGCGCATCGACTCCACCCTCGGTTTTGAAAGCTGGCTGGACGTCCTGTTCGGCTATGCGCTGCTGATGGCCGAACTGTATTCGCTGCTGGTGTTGGTGCTGGGCTATCTGCAGACCGCCTGGCCACTGCGCCGCACGCCGCAGATGCTGACCATCCCGCCCTCGCAATGGCCGACGGTGGATGTCTTCATTCCCTCCTACAACGAATCGCTGGACATCGTTTCGCTCACCATCTTCGCCGCGCAAGCCATCGACTGGCCGCAGGACAAGCTGCGCGTGCACGTGCTGGATGATGGTCGCCGCGAGGAATTCCGCGAGTTCTGCGACAACATCGGCGTGAACTACCTGGTGCGTTCGAACAACCATCACGCCAAGGCCGGCAACCTCAACGAAGCGCTCAAGGTCACCGATGGCGAATTCGTGGCCATCTTCGATGCCGACCACGTGCCCACGCGGTCCTTCCTGCAGATCTGCGTGGGCTGGTTCTACCGCGACGCCAAGCTGGCCATGCTGCAGACGCCGCACTTCTTCTTCTCGCCCGATCCCTTCGAGAAGAACTTGAATACCTTCCGCTCGGTCCCCAACGAAGGCGAGCTTTTCTATGGTCTGGTGCAGGATGGCAATGACCTGTGGAATGCCGCCTTCTTCTGCGGCTCCTGCGCCATCATGCGTCGCACGGCCTTGATGGAGATCGGCGGCATCGCCGTCGAGACTCTGACCGAAGATGCCCACACGGCGCTGAAGATGAACCGTGCCGGCTACAACACCGCCTATCTCGCCATTCCCCAGGCCGCCGGCCTGGCCACCGAGAACCTGGCGCGCCACATCCGCCAGCGCATCCGCTGGGCACGCGGCATGGCGCAGATCTTCCGGGTCGACAATCCCCTGAAGGGCCGTGGGCTGCGCCTGGGCCAGCGGCTGTGCTATCTCAATGCCATGCTGCACTTCTTCTATGGCTTGCCGCGCCTGATCTTCCTGACCGCACCGCTGACCTACCTGTTCTTCGGCGCCCATATTTTCCACGCCTCGGCCCTGCTGATCACGGCCTATGTGCTGCCCCACGTGCTACACGCCAACCTGACCAACTCCAGCATCCAGGGACGCTTCCGCCACTCCTTCTGGAACGAGGTCTACGAGACCGTGCTGGCCTGGTACATCCTGGGGCCGGTGCTGCTGGCGCTGGTCAATCCCAAGCTGGGCGGCTTCAACGTCACCGACAAGGGCGGCATCATCGCCGAGGACCATTTCGACTGGAAGCTGGCGCGGCCCTACATCCTGCTGCTGCTGCTCAACGTGCTCGGTCTGGTCTTTGGCGTGTGGCAGCTGGTGCTGGGCGATCCGGATGCCTTTACCACCATCCTCATCAACCTGGCCTGGACGCTCTACAACGTCATCATCAGCAGCGCCGCCATGGCCGTGGCGGCGGAAACCCGGCAGGTCCGCAGCGAGCCGCGGGTGGCGGCCGAGCTGCCGGCACGCATCCAGCTCGAGGATGGCCGCGTCATCGAGGCCACCACGCTGGACTTCTCGCAGAAGGGTATCGGCCTGCGTCTGCCGGAGGGCGTCAACATCGCACGCAATGCGCACATCCAGGTGACGCTGTTCCGCAACGAGCAGGAAAAGATGTTCCCGGCGCTGGTGGTGTTCAGCCGCAACGACATGGTGGGCGCGCAGTTCAACGAACTGACGCTGCGCCAGCAAAGCGAGCTGGTGCGACTGACCTTCTCGCGCGCCGACATCTGGGCCAACAACTGGGGCAAGACGCGTCACGACACGCCCCTGAAGTCCTTGCGCGAAGTGGCCGGTATCGGCATGAACGGGGTCAGGGAATTGATCAAGGCAACATTGATTGAAGTGCGCAAATGGCGCGCCAGGCGGCGCGAGGCCGCAGAACTGGCGGCCTCTGGCGCGGCAGGGGTGGCCGCCACGGGAGCACCCTCGGCAGCGGGTTTGGACAACACTATGGAAGAACAACAATGAGCGATATGCCCTCTCAATTTCTGGCCACGCCTTTGCGTCGGCGTGCCATCTGCCTGACCATGCTCGGCGTGTTCGGCGTGAGCAGCCTGCCGCTGCCGGCGCTGGCAGCCCCTGCGGCCAGTGCCGTCCCGGTCGCCGGGGATCCGTATGTGTTCACCCTCAAGCAGCTCGGTCGCGGCTATCCGATCAATCTGCACGGCACCGATGCCAGCGACAACGTGAGCTTCGACGTCCCGGTCAACCTGGTGGCCACCGGTGCCCAGGTCAATCTGCAATACACCTATTCGCCGGCACTGTTGCCCGACCTGTCGCAGATCAACGTCATGGTCAATGACGTGGTGGCCGGCAGCATCCCGCTGCCCAAGGAGGGTGCCGGCTCCCTGCAGAGTGCCAAGGTCGATATTCCGCCCAAGCTCATCACCGAGTTCAACCGGCTCAGCCTGCAGTTCATCGGCCATTACACGATGAATTGCGAAGACCCGCTGCATTCCAGCCTGTGGGCGCGGGTGAGCAATGACTCCACGCTGAGCCTGCAGACCACGCAACTGCCGATGAAGGATGACCTGGCCCTGATGCCGATCCCCTTCTTCGATCGCCGCGATACGCGCATGCTGAGCCTGCCCTTCGTGTTTGCCGGCGCGCCTGACAATGGCACGCTGGAAGCGGCGGGTACGCTGTCGTCCTGGTTCGGCGCCCTGGCGGCCTACCGTGGCGCGCGTTTCCCGGTGCAGATCAATGCCTTGCCGGCCAAAGGCAATGGCATCGTGCTGGCCAGTGGCGAAGGTCCGCTGCAGGTCGGTGAGCTGCAGGTGGCAGCGGCCAAGGGACCGACCCTGACCGTGATGGCCAATCCCAATGATCCCAACGGCAAGCTGCTGGTGGTGTCGGGCCGCAATACGACCGAGCTCAAGCGCGCAGCGGCCGCCATCGCGCTGGGCAGCAAGAGCCTCTCGGGCGCCAGTGCGGTCATCGACAACCTGCAGCCGCTGGCACCGCGCAAGCCCTACGATGCGCCCAACTGGCTGCCCACCGACCGCCCCGTCAAACTGGCCGAGCTGATCGATCCCAAACGCCTGAACGTGGCCGGCTACAATCCGGGCGAAATCAGCATCCCGCTCAATTTCCCGCCAGCCCTGTCGAACTGGCGCCAGGATGGCGTCAAGCTCAATCTGACGTATCGCTATACGCCGCAGCCGGTTTCGCGCAATTCTTCATTTATCGTCAGTTTCAATGACAGCCTGATCAAGTCTGACGTGCTGCTGCCCAAGGACAAGCTGGACAAGGGCCTGCTGGCCGCCATCAAGGATGAAAACCTGTCCCGTCAGATGGAGCTGCGCCTGCCCCTCAATACGGCGGGCGTGCAATCGCGTCTGCAACTGCGCTTCATGTACGACTACGTGAAGGAGGGCCAGTGCCAGGACGTGATCATCGACAACGTGCGCGGCAGCATCGATCCGGAGTCCACCATCGACCTGCGCGACTACGACCATTTCATGGCCATGCCCAACCTGGGCGTGTTCAAGGATGCGGGCTTCCCCTTTACGCGCATGGCGGATCTGTCGGAAACGGCGGTGGTCATGCCCGATGGCGCCAGCGCAGCCGATGCCTCGGCTTATCTGTCGGTACTGGGCCGCTTCGGCAGCGCCACCGGCTATCCTGCCACCGGTGTCTCGGTGATCCAGGCCGCCCAGGTTGACAAGTTCGCTGACAAGGACCTGCTGGTGCTGGCCTCGGGTCAGGACCAGCCGCTGCTCAAACAATGGGCCGACCGCTTGCCCAGCCAGATATCCGGCGACAAGCAGCGCTTCGATCTGGCCGACCTGGCGCTGCGCGTGCGCACCTGGTTCAATGCCGATGCCCCCGAGGCCCTGCGCCGCGCCCGCCTGTCCATGAGCTATAGCGGCAGCAGCACCACCTCCTACCTGAGCGGCTTCGAGTCGCCCCTGCGGTCCGGGCGCAGCGTGGTGGTGATGGCCGGTGCCGACGGCGCCGGGCTGTCGCAGATCCTCGATGCCCTGGCCAGCAAGGATGCCGAGGCCGCTACCGTGCAGGGCAGCCTGGTGGCCGTGCATGGCACCACCATCGAGCCGCTGCTGGGCGAGGAAGATTATTTCGTGGGCAGCATGAATCCCTTGCGCTACCTGCGCTGGTGGCTCTCGCGCCACGTCTGGGGCATGTTCGTGCTGATCGCCGCCGGCATCCTCATGCTGGGCGGCCTGGCCTATCTGACTTTGCGCGCCAAGGCGAGAAAGCGGCTCAATGCTTGATCGCGGCATCTTCTGTGGACGGCGCCGGCTACTGGCAGCCCTGGTCATGACGATGGCATGCGCTACGACGGCACTGCCGGCGCTGGGCGCGCCAGCGGCTGCGCCCAGGTGCGCGCCGGCCGACTGGCCGGCCTGGCAATCCTGGGCTGCACGCTACATCCAGCCGGACGGGCGGGTGCTGTATTCGAGCCTGCAAGCCAACCACACCACTTCCGAAGGGCAGTCCTACAACCTGCTGCTGGCGCTCATTGCCAATGATCCCGAGCGCTTCGACCAGGTGTGGAACTGGACCCGCAGCAACATGATGGGCGCCGATGCCGTCAACCGCCTGCCCGGCTGGCTGTGGGGGCAGGGTGCCGATGGCAAGTGGCAATTGCAGGATGCCAATTCGGCCTCCGATGCCGATCTGTGGATCGCCTATGCATTGCTGGAAGCGGGCCGCCTGTGGCATCGCCCGACTTATCGCAGCGATGCCCTGAACCTGCTCGACAGCATCGAAGCACGCCTGGTGGTAGCGCTGCCGGGCCTGGGCAAGATGGTGTTGCCGGGGCCGCTGGGCTTCAACCAGAGCAACCAGGCCTGGACGCTCAATCCGAGTTACCTGCCGCTGCCGCTGCTGCGCCGCCTGCAGAAGGAACGGCCCAACGGCCCGTGGCAGCAGATCGCCACCAACACCGTGCGCATGATCCAGGCCACCAGCCCCATGGGCTATGTGGCCGATTGGGTCGGCTACAAGATGACGGCCGTGCAGGCCGGCCAGTTCATGGTCGATCCGGCCAAGGGGGAGCTGGGCAGCTATGACGCCATCCGCGTCTACCTGTGGGCCGGCATGACGCCCGCAGGCGACCCTGAGGCGGCACCGCTGCTGGCGGCCCTGGATGGCATGCGCCAGGCGATCGCGGCCACGGGTGCCGCTCCGGAGAAGGTGAAAGTCACCACCGGCGCCACCGAAGGCCAGGCGCCTTTCGGCTTTGGCGCGGCGCTGCTGCCTTATCTGCAGGCTAAGGGCGAAAGCGTGCTGGCCGCGCAATGGCAGGCCCGCGCCACCCAACAACTGGAAAGCGCACTGGCCCAGCCCAGCACGCAACCCGAAATCCTTTACTACAACGTCATGCTGGGCCTGTTCGGAACCGGATGGGCCGAGAAGCGATACCAGTTCCGCAATGACGGAACACTCAATCTGTCTTGGGAGAAGCCATGCGCACGCGCCGTACCACGTTAGCCCTCGGAGTGCTGGCCGCGCTGCTGGGTGCACCTGCCACCCCGGCCCTGGCCGCCCCCGAGGACATCCAGGCTCAACTGGTGGAGCAGGGCCAGTACTGGCAGGCACGCAACAACAACCAGCGCGCCGCCGAGGTCTGGCAAAAAGTGCTGCAACTGGATCAGGCCCAGGTCAATGCGCTCTATGGCATGGGCCTGATCAGCGTGAAGCAGAACAAGCCGCAGCAGGCCAATGCGTATCTGCAACGCCTGCAGGCGATCTCGCCGGAGCCCTGGCAAGCCCGCCAGCTGATGCAGGACATCGCGCTGGCGCGTCCGGAAAACCAGGCCCTGCTGGCTGAAGCGCGGCGCCTGGCCGATGCCGGCGAGCGCGACCGCGCCACCGAGACCTTCCGCAAGATGTTCAACGGCCTCACGCCCTCCGGCACCATCGGCCGCGAGTACTACAACAACCTCGCCTTCAGCGACGCCGGCTGGCCGGAAGCGCGCAAGGGCATGGAACGCCTGCTGCGCGAAACCCCCGGCGACAACATCCTGGCGCTGTTCTACGGCAAGCAGCTGGCACGCCACGAAGACAGCCGCGTCGAAGGCATCCGCGTGCTCTCGCGCCTGACCAGACAGACCGACATCGCCGGCGACGCCGATGAAAGCTGGCGCCTCGCGCTGACCTGGCTGGGCCCGCCGAAACCGGCGCAGTTCCCGCTGTTCGAAGAATTCCTCAAGACCCATCCGGACGACAAGGACATCCGCGACCTGCTGGCCAGGGGCCGTGCCCAGGTGCCTGGCGCACAGCCGCCCACGGTGCTATCGCGCGGTCTGCAGGCGCTGGAAAAGGGCGACCTGCAGGAAGCCGAGAAGGCTTTCCAGGAAGAGCTGCAGAGCCATCCCGATGAGACCGACGCCCTGGGCGGCATGGGCGTGGTGCGCCAGCAGCAGAACCGTCTGGCCGAAGCTGAACCTCTGCTGGCGCGCGCCGTAGCCAAAGGCGGCAACGGCTGGAAGAAGGCCCTCGACAGCGTGCGCTACTGGCTGCTGATCCAGCGTGCCCGCGAGCTGCAGGCGCGCGGCCAAAGCGCGCCGGCGCAAGAGGCGCTGGCCCAGGCGCTGCGTCTGGACCCCAAGAGTACCGACGGCCTGGTCGCCATCGCCGACATCGAAGCCACGGCCGGCCGCTTTGACGCCGCCACCGCGCATTACCGTCAGGTGCTGGCGCTACAGCCGGGACAGCTGGGCGCCTTGCGCGGCCTGATCAACGTGCTCTCGCAAACCGGCCACGCCGAAGAAGCGCTGCGCCTGCTCGACCAGCTCACCCCGCAGCAGCAGGCCGGATTCGGCGATCAGGGCCGCCTGCGCGCGCTGCGTGCGACCCAGCAGGCCAACCTGGCCGAGCAGCGCGGCGACCTCAATGCCGCGCTGGACGCCATGCGACAAGCCGTGCGCAACGACCCCGACAACGTATGGACCACCTTCGATCTGGCACGCCTGTACGTCAAGGCCGGCCAGGCGCGCCAGGCGCGCGTGACCATCGACGACTTCACCCGCGAGCATCGCGATGACGTCGATGCGCTCTACGCCAGCGCCTTGCTGTCGGTGGAGATGGAGCAATGGCAGGATGCGCTCGACACCCTGCGCCGCATCCCCGACGCACGCCGCACCGCGGCCATGACCGAGCTGACGCGGCAGGTCACGCTGACCATCCAGGTCGGCCATGCGCTCGAACTGACCAAGACCGGCCAGCGCCAGCAAGCGCTGGCCCTGCTGGACCGCGTGCAACCCGAGGCCGCCGGTAGCGCCGAGCGCACCGGCACGCTGGCCTCGGCCTATGTGGATGCCGGTGACACGCCGCGCGCCTTGGCGCTGATGCAGCCGCTGATCGCGCCGCCGGCCCAGCCCGGCGTCGGTACCCGCCTGCAATATGCCGGCATCCTGCTCAAGGCCGGTGAAGATGCACAGGTCTACAGCGTGCTCACGGCCTTGCAGAAGCAGAACATGGACGTGACCACCCGCAAGCAATATGACGATCTGCGCTTCCAGTACCGCGTGCGTCAGGCCGAACGTCTGCGCGAAGGCGGCGACCTGGCGGCCGCCTACGATACGCTCGCCCCTGCGTTGTCGCAGCGGCCCACCGACGTCGGTGCCATCTCGGCGCTGGCGCGCATGTTCAATGCGGCGGGTGACAATGCCCGCGCACTGGCGCTCTACAAGCCGCTGGTCGAGCGCAATCCGCGCGACGTCAACGTCTTGCTGGGCGCGGCCGATACCGCCATGCAGGCGCACGACAACGCCTACGCCGTCACCCTGCTGGAGCAGTTCGGCCAGCTCGACAGCAGCGACCCCACCACCCTGACCGAAGCCGCGCGCATCTATCGTGCCCTGGGCAAGGTGGGTGAAGCCACGGCCCTGCTGCGCAAGGCGGTGGCCATCGAAAATACCGCGCGCCAGCGCAGCCTGGCCGCACAGGGCAATGGCTTCGATCCGGCCATCAATCCCTTCCGTACCCAGCGCCGCCTGCCGGGCAACGACGACCTGGCCGCCATTCCGCCACCGGCCGAGACCCTGCTGCGTCCGGTGGCGCTGGCGGCAGCACCGGCTGCGGCCGATGTATTGCCCGCCCCGGCCACGTCCCGTGCAGCCGCCACGCCGGCAGCACCTGCGGTGGCCTACGGTCAGGCGCTCGGTCCGGTGTTCAGCACGGCCACGCCCGCACCGGCTGCCAATGCACAGGCCGTGCAGCCGTTGCAGGCGGCCACCTCCGCAACCGCGCCCACAGCGCTGCCAGCCACAGCCACGGCAGCCCAGCGCGCCTTGCTGGCGCTGCAAGGGCAGGGGGCGCTGCCGGCCGACAACCTGAGCCCGGCCCAGCGCGCCCTCAACGACATCCTGCAGGCCCGCAGCGCCTACGTCACCCAGGGTGTTGTGGTACGTACCAATTCCGGCGAATCTGGCCTGAGCCGCATCAACGATATCGAAGCCCCGCTGGAAGTGAACATGCCGGTCGGCAATGACCGCGTGGCCGTGCGCGTCACGCCCGTCTCGCTGGATGGCGGTACCCTCAGCGACAACGCCGCCAGCCGCTTTGGCGGCGGCGGTTCCAGCGCCAGCGGCGTGGGCAAGCAAAGCGCCAGCGGTGTGGGCGTGGCGGTGGCCTATGAAAGGCCGGACGATGGCGTCAAGGCCGACATCGGCACGACGCCGACGGGCTTCCGCTATGCCAACGTAGTGGGCGGCGTCAGTGTGGAGCAGCCCATCGCCGGCAGCAGCACCAACCGCTTCGGCGTGACGGTCTCGCGCCGCGCCGTCAACGACAGCATCACCTCCTTTGCCGGCAGCACCGATCCGCGCGTGGGCCGCTCCTGGGGCGGCGTGACCGCCAATGGTGCGCGCGCCGAGATGAGTTCGGATGATGGACAGACCGGTGTGTATGCCTATGGCTCCCTGCACAGCCTGATGGGCCACAACGTGGAATCCAACACGCGCATGGAAGTCGGCGGTGGTGCGTACCAGTATCTGGCCAACAGCAAGGACGAGAAGATGACCGCCGGGGTGTCGGCCACCGTCCTGAGCTACGCCAACAACCAGAACTTCTATACCTACGGCCACGGCGGCTACTTCAGTCCGCAGGCCTATCTTGGACTGGGCGTGCCGGTCACCTGGTCCAGACGCAGCGACCGCTACACCTTCCAGCTCAAGGGCTCGGCCGGGGTGCAGTACTTCCGCCAGGATGGTGCGAATTACTTCCCTACCGATTCCACCCTGCAGAGCTCCAGCGGCAATACCTATGCCGGACAGACCAAGACCGGCCTGGGTTACAGCCTGGAAGGCAGCGGCGAGTACCGCTTCGCCCCGCGCCTGTTCGTGGGTGGCACGCTGCGCCTGAACAATTCGAGCGACTTCCGCGAACTCAACGTCGCCATGTACTTGCGTTACACCCTGGAGGACATGCAGGGCAGCTTCCTGACCCTGCCGGTGAGCCCTTACCGCTCGCCTTACTCCAACTGACCTCCAACTGACCTGATCCTTATTTTTTTGATAGAGAGATTGCCATGGCCGCTGCATCCATTCTCGCTGGTCTGAGTATCCTGGTTCTGGGCGAAAGCCACATGAGCCTGGCCGACCACCTCACCGAACCCCTGAACGCCAAGCTGGTCCAGATGGGCGCCAAGGTCCATTCCATTGGCGCCTGCGGTGCCAGCGCCGGCGACTGGCTGACCACCAAGAAGGTCGACTGCGGCGCCGAGCAGATCAACAACGGCAAGCTGCAGATCAAGGGCCGCGATGCCACCACCACGCCGGTGGCCGAGCTGATCGCCAGGGACAAGCCGGACCTGGTGGTGCTGGTCATCGGCGACACCATGGCCTCCTACGACAAGCCGGACTTCCCCAAGGCCTGGGCCTGGCAAAGCGTGACCAGCCTGACCAAGGCGATTGCCGCCACCGGCACCAAGTGCGCCTGGGTCGGCCCGGCCTGGGGCAAGGCCGGTGGTATGTACCACAAGAACGATGCCCGCACCGAACTGATGTCGCGCTTCCTGGCCGCCAATGTGGCGCCCTGCACCTACATCGATTCGCTGGCCATGTCCAAGCCCGGCCAGTGGATCACCACCGATGGCCAGCACTTCACCGTGGCCGGCTACAAGTCCTGGGGCAGCGCCATCGGCGATGCGCTGGGCAAGCTGCCGGCCTCCGCCGTGAGCGCCAAGGGAGGCAAGTAATGAGCCTGTTGCGTGCACTGGCCGCCACCGCCGTCCTGCTGGGCAGCGCCGGCGCGATGGCGGGCGACATTCCGCTCTATCCGACCGGACCGGCCGAGGATGCCGCCTTCATCCGCTTCATCAATGGCACCAGCGAGCCGCTGCAGGTGGTGGCCCAGAAGGGCCAGCCGCCGCTGAAGCTGGAGGCGGCCAAACCGGTCTCGTCCTTCTTCCCGGTACAGGCCAAGTCCACCATCAAGGGCACTCTGACGGTGGCCGGCAAGAGTCTGGAACTGGGCGTGCAGGCCAAGCCGGGCGAGTTCGCCACGGTGGTGGTGCTGCCCGACGCCAAGGGAATCCGCCAGGTCACCGTGCAGGACAATCCGGATGACTTCAATGGCCTGAAGGCCTCGCTGGCCTTCTTCAATCTCGATGCCTCCTGCGCAGCGGCGGCATTGCGTCCGGCCGGGCGCACTGCCGACCTGTTCAAGGGCGTGGCGCAAGGCGGCCTGCAGCGTCGTTCGATCAATCCGGTCAAGCTGGCGGTGCAACTGGTCTGCGGCGGTGCCAATACCGGCCCGGTGCTGGACCTGGGTGAACTCAAGGCCGGCGAACGCTACAGCGTCCTGCTGCTGCCCTCGGCCAGCGGCCCGCGCCTCCTTGCGGCCACCGACAAGCTGGCCAACTGATCGACTGCCTGACTGCACCCCGCCATGGTCTTTGCCTCGCTTGAATTCCTGACGCTGTTTCTGCCGCTCTTCCTGCTGGTCTATGCCCTGGTGCCGCAACGCCGGCGCAATGGCGTGCTGCTGGCGGGTAGCTGGCTTTTCTATGGCTGGTTGAGCCCGCTGTTCCTCTCGCTGCACGTGGTGCTGACCATCGTGGCCTGGGTCGGCGGGCTGTTCGTCGACCGTGCGCGCGAGCAGGGCGGCCAGCGCCGCCCGGTGCTGCTGATCGCGCTGGTGGTCTTCAACACGGCGGTGCTGGTCTGGTACAAGTACGCCAACATTGTCGCCGCCACCGTCAGCGAGGTGATGCAGCATTACGGGGCTCTGCCGCTGGCCTGGCAGAAGGTGGCGCTGCCGGCGGGGCTGTCCTTCATCGTGCTGCAGGCGATCTCCTATCTGGTGGACGTGCATCGGCGCACGGTGGCGGTGGAGCGCAGCTTCATCAACTACGCCACCTACATTTCCATGTTCGGCCATTCGATTGCGGGCCCCATCATCCGCTATGACTGGGTGCAGCGCGAACTGACGCAGCGCTGGTTCAACCGCGAGAACTTCTCGCTGGGCGCGCGCCGCTTCATGGTCGGCATGGCCATGAAGGTGCTGGTGGCCGACACGCTCTCGCCGCTGGTGGATGCCGCCTTCCATCTCGGAGAGCCGACTTTCGTGGATGCCTGGATCGGCTGCCTGGCCTATTCGATGCAGCTGTTCTTCGATTTCTCCGGCTACAGCGCCATGGCCATCGGCCTGGGTCTGATGCTGGGCTTCCACTTCCCGGAGAACTTCAACCATCCCTACCTGGCCGGCAGCATCCAGGATTTCTGGCGGCGCTGGCACATCTCGCTGTCCAGCTGGCTGCGCGACTATCTCTACATCGGTCTGGGCGGCAACCGTCATGGCGTGTGGAAGACCTATCGCAACCTGTTCCTGACCATGGCCATTGCCGGTCTCTGGCATGGCGGCGACAGCTGGAATTACCTGCTGTGGGGTTCGGCCCACGGCGTGGCGCTGTGCGTGGACCGTGCCTGGTCGCGCTCGTCGCTGCCCGCCATTGCGCCGTGGCTGGCCCATGCCATGACACTGCTGTTCGTGTGCCTGGCCTGGACCTTGTTCCGCGCGCCCGATTTCGCCGCGGCGGCGGCCATGTATGCGGGGCAGTTCGGCCGGCACGGGCTGGGCCTGAGCGATGCGCTGGCCGTGATGCTGCGCCCGGTGCAGGCGCTGGCCGTGTTGCTGGGCCTGTTCTGGATCGTCGTGCCGCTGTGGCAGTCGGCGCTGCAAGCGCGCTGGGGCGAACGCGCCCTGTATCTCTGCTTCGTGCGGGTCTGGCCCATTGCCGCCTTCCTGCTCTCCTTCGCACTGATCGCCAGCCGCGAGACCGTGCCTTTCCTTTACTTCCAGTTCTGAGTCCACGATGAGCACGCCTCCCGTTGCCGCTCCCCACACACACGCTGCACCCGCTGCACCCGCTGAACCCAGCGCGCTGGCGCGCCGTGCCAGCCGCTGGTCCGGCCTGGCGCTGGCCGCCGTGCTGTGCGCGGGATTGCTGTCCTGCGTCTGGCTGGTGCAAGACGGCAAGATCGCGTGGCTGCCCGCCAGCTGCACTCGCGAGGACGCCCTGCACGGCGAGCTGACCCATCAACTGGCCCGGCAGCTTTCCAATGCCTGGCTGCCCGATCAGGCCGCCAAGCTGGAACGTGCCGGCAGCTGGCTGCTGCTGGGCGACACCGGTCCGCGCGTGCGCAGCGGCTGCCCCGGCTGGCTGTTCCTCGCCGAGGAACTGCAGGTCAACCCGCACGCACAGGACAATGCCCTGGCCAAGCGCGCGGCGGTGCTGTCCATCCGTGCCGCGCTGGCCCGGCGCGGCATCGCGCTGCTGGTGGCGGTGGTGCCGGACAAGAGCCGCATTGCCGCCAGCGCCTTGTGTGGCCTCACGCGTCCGGCCGAATTGAATACCCGTGCCGCGCAGTGGGTGGCCGGTCTGCAGCAGGCCGGCGTGACTGCCATCGACCTGGCTCCCACGCTGGCACCGCTGGGCGCGGGCGCCTACCTGCGGACCGATACCCACTGGAACGAGACCGGCGCGCGCGCGGCGGCCCAGCTGATTGCCGGGCGCATCGCCGCGTCCGGCTTCCAGCCCACGCCCCGGCAGGCCTATGCCGCCCAGGCCGGTGCGCTGGCGCGCCGTCCCGGCGATCTGGTACACCTGGCCGGACTGGACTGGCTGCCGCTGCGCTGGCAACCGGCCCCGGAGAACGTGGCTGCCACGGTCTTCACGGAGCTGCCGGCCGCAGGGCAGGGCGGGGCAGCCAAGGGCGGCGATGATCTGGATGACCTGCTGGGCGACAGCCAGTTGCCCAACGTGGCCCTGATCGGGACCTCCTTCTCGCGCAATTCCAACTTCGTCGGCTTCCTGCAGCAGGCGCTGGGCGCAAAGATCGGCAGCTTTGCCAGGGACGGCGGCAAGTTCTCCGGCAGCGCCCGCGAGTACTTCGCCAATCCCGCCTTCACCCAGACCCCGCCCAGGCTGGTGATCTGGGAAATCCCCGAGCGCGACCTGCAGACACCCTACGAACCCATCGCACTGGCGCGTTGAGACATCATTAATCCAAACTTAATGCTGGTTTTAAGGGCATTAACGTTGCATTAATGCAATAAATTATTTCCTTTCCGGCCCATTTTCCTGTGCGCCGGTGTCCGCTTTGCTGGAGGCCGTCCCCCGGGCCTGCTAAACTTGCCGGTCCGCCCACCGACCGGGCAGGACCCAGGCCAGTGCCTGGACAACCTCCACGACAAATTGACAGAAGAATTCGACCCCGCTCCCCTTGCGGACGAGCATGAATCCGGCTCCTTCGAGAGCTACTTCCGCGATCCCTCGCAAGCCGCCGAAGCGCCCCTGGCCTGGGGCCTGGGCCAGCGGCTGGATGTGCTGGACGCGCTGCGCGGCCTGGTCTCCGGTGGCCAGGCCGCGGCGCGCCTGCGCATCTGGATGTTCCTCGAACTGGCGGCCCAGCCGCAGGGCCGCCTGCAGCGCGAAGACCTGAACCAGCTCTTCTATGCCTTGAAGCCCGAGGCCATGGAAGCTGCCCTGAAGCGCCTGCGCGACCTGGGCCTCTTGGTCTGGGACGCCACCGGCCAGGATTACCAGCTCTCGCCCATC
This sequence comes from Herbaspirillum sp. DW155, assembly GCF_037076565.1. Taxonomy (NCBI): domain Bacteria; kingdom Pseudomonadati; phylum Pseudomonadota; class Betaproteobacteria; order Burkholderiales; family Oxalobacteraceae; genus Herbaspirillum; species Herbaspirillum sp. DW155. The sequence goes on from NZ_AP029028.1 coordinate 1,315,676, forward strand.
GCCCAGCAGGTGCAAGCCCTGCTGGCGCCGCTCACGCGCGCCGTGGGCGAGGATGACGAGATGGCCGCGTTGCTGTCCCAGGTGGCCGGCGCGCAGGCGCTGGGCCTGTCCGACGCCAGCCAGATCCGCCACCTGCATGCGCAGCTGGCGCGCCTGCACGACCAGTTCGCCGATGCCATCGCCAGCGGTTCTGAAGCATTGCTGCGCCAGGCCCAGCCGCGTTTCGAACGCGCCCTGAAACTGGTCAACCGCGCCGGTGAAGCGCTGACCGCGCTGATCCGCAGCGAGCACGCCGACGCCCGCCTGGAACGCGAAGCCCGCGCTCTCGGTAATGGTCAGGCGCGTCTCCTGACCATGGCCAGCCAGTTCACCCGCGCCCTGCAACAGGCCGACCGCCAGCGCGTCACCCTCGGCAGTACCGGTGTGACCAGCTCGGACGTGCGGCGCTGGCTGCAGGCGCATCCGGATTTGTCGGCCTTGATGGGCGAGGCGCTGTCCATCGGCGTGAAGCCGGTCTTCGTCAGCGGCCACGAATTGCTGGACGTGGCCGAAGGCGAATTCGAGCGCGACCGTCCCGATGTGCAGCGTTCGCAAGGATTGCCGCCCCCGGCGCAGGCGGTGGAAGGCAAGATCGAAGCCTTGCGCATGCCCGCTGAACTGGGCGAACTGATCGAACAACTGACGCGCCTGGGCGCCCTGCCGCAAGGGGAGGAGGCCACCGCGCCACAAGCCCAGCCGCTGTCCTCGGTGGTGCTGGGCGGCAGCTTCGGCAAGGCCGCCTATCGCCTGCAATTGCTGCCGCTCTTGGGCGACCCGCAGGCCCGCACCCTGCAGGGACAGACCGGCGACCTGGCGCGCCTGCCGTGGCAGGCCGGCTTCCTGCCGCGTGTCGACCCCATCGATGACCCCGTGGTCGCCGCCATGAGCGCCGGGGCCGTCCATCCTGATCCATCTCCGGAAAGACCGCATGAGTGAGACCCTAGACGAGGCCGGCCTGTTGGCCGCCGAACTGCTGGCGCGCCGCTGGCTGCCCCGCAAGCACCCGCGCGTGCGCCGCGCCCTGGTCGATGCCGACCTGTGGCAAGCCCTGCAGGACCGCCTGACCCAGGTCGGCCTGCGCCTGGTCGACAACATCCACGCCGATCACATCAGCGTGGCCCTGGTGCGTCCGGCCGAGTCCGCCGTCTTCGGCGAGGCCGGCATGAATGCCAACAACAACCTCGATTTGCCGCGCGATGCGATTTCGCTGCTGGTGGTGCTGTGGGCGCTGATCGTGCTGCCCAAGCGCGAACGCCAGTCAGCCCGTGCCGCCGGTGACGAGGGCCAACAGCAGGACGAAATGTTCCAGACCGAAAAGCCCATGCCCACTGCCGCCGAGGTCAGCCCGGTGGTGTCTTACCGTGCACTGCTGGCCGACTTCGGCAACCAGCTCGGCAAGAAGATGCGCATGGATGGCAACCTGCGCCGACTGGAAGCCCACGGCTTCATCGTGCGCCGGGGCGATGACATCGCCGAAGGCCCTTTGCTGGACCTGCTGCTGGACTACGACGCCCTGGCCCCGCGCATCCTCGATGGTGCGCTGGGCGACGTGCTCTCCCGTGCCAGCGCGCGTGACGAAAGCGCAGCGCAAGAGGAACCGGCCGAGGCCGACGCCGAAGCCCCTTCCGAAACCGACGAGGGAGACGCCTGATGTTCCACCTGCAATCACTGGAACTGTTGCAGTGGGACTACTGCCAGCGCCTCACGCTGCCCCTGGACGGGTCCATCATCACCATCGCCGGCCCCAACGGTTCGGGCAAGACCACGCTGCTGGATGCCATGCGCACCCTGCTCGGTCTGGATTGCTCGGGCGGGCGCAGCTACAAGACTTACGCCCGTCACGCCAATGCCGACACCACCTGGCTGCGCGCCACCGTGGACAACCGCCCGCATGGCCGCCAGACCTCGACCCGTCCCTTCGCCCGCAATCTGCTGTATGCGGATCAGGTCACGCTGGCCTGCCGCATCGAGCGCAACGGCGGCGACTGGCAGCGCCGCTATTGCATGAGCGATGGCGATGTCGCCATCGAAACCCTGGCGCAACTGCCCGAGAAGGATTGGCTGGGCCTGGACCACTGGCGCAAGCGTCTGGAAGGCGCCGGCCTCTCGCGCGCAATCGCCCGCGTGCTGGCGCTGGAGCAGGGGCAGACCGACCGCCTGTGCGAATTCTCGCCCAAGGAATTGCTGCGTCTGGTGTTCGAAGTCTTCGGCGATCAGGAAGTGCTGGACCGCTACGAGGAGGCCCGCCGCCATCAGCGTGATCTGGCCGCCGAGGTGACGCTGGCCGAACAGGAACTGGCCTACAGCGAAGCGCAACTGGCCCAGCTCGACAGCCGTGTGACGCTCTATCGTCAATACCAGGGCAAGTTGCGCGAACGTGAAACCCTGGCCACCGAAGTGATCCCGGTGCTGCGCTGGCATGAAGAGCGCCAAACCACCGCCACGCGCCTGCGCGAACTGCATCGCCAGCGCCTGCATCACAATCATCTGCGCCGCCAGCGCAGCAGCGACACCCTGCAGTTGTCGGCCCTGCTGACACAGCAGCAAGCCGCGCGCGACAAGGTGGCCGCGCTGGAGCGCGACAAGGCCGAGGCTCAGCAAGCCCAGCAAAAGGCGCGCGACGCCGAAAAGCCGGTGGAAGAACTGGTCAAGCAGGCCGATGAACTGCTGGCGCTGTCGGCCGTGGAAGGCGACGCCACCCAATTGCTGGCGCGTGTGGACGAACTGGAACAGCAGAAGAACACCCTGCACGACCGCTGGCGCGATCTGGAACAACAACGCAAGGACGCCAGCGGCGCGCTGGAGCGCCTGACCGGTCAGCACCAGGCACCGCGTCCGGGCGACGTGCAGCAGTTCACGCGGGCGCTGCGTCAGGCGGGCATCGCCCATCATCTGCTGGCCGATGTGATCGAGATTGCCGACGACCAGTGGCGTGCCGCCGCCGAAGGCGTGCTGCGCGCTTCCTGCTGGGTGGTGGTGCTGGACGATCCCAAGGATGAAGCCGCCGCCATGGCCCTGGCCGAGCGCGAGCGCTATCGCCATTACGTGGTGGCCGATGCCGCCACCGCCACCACGCAGCCACCGGCAGACAGTCTCTTGGCGGTGCTGCGTTTCTCGGCCAAGGCGCCGTCCTGGCTGCTGCGCCAGCTGGCGCAGATCCGCTGCGTGGCCGATACCGCCGAAGGCGCGCGCAGCGGCGGCGAATGGATCACCCCGCAAGCCTACTGGCGCGATGGCCGGGGCGGGCGCAGTGTGTGGCGCGATCCGGGCGATTACCAGTTCGGTGCGGCCGCACTGGCGGCGCGTCAGGCGTCGATCCAAAAACGTCTGGCCGCTTTGGATGAGCAACTGACCGATGTCGTGCTCAAGCAGAGCGACATCAAGCGCCAGCTCGACGCCGCCAAGAAAGCCACCGAAGGCCACCTCGCCGCAGAGGCGCTGGCGAGGCGAAGTGAAGAGTTCGAGCAGGCGCGGCGACAGTTGCCGGCGCTGCGCGAGGCGCGCGCCGCTGCAAGTGAACGCTGGAGCCAGTTGGACGCCCAACATGCCGACGCCATCGAACAGCGCACCATCCTCGACGGCAAGCACGATGCGCTGCAACGCCGCCTGCGCGACAGCGAAGGCGACCTGGCCGGGCAGGAGCGCGACTGGCGCGCTCGTCACGATGAACAGCGGGCCCGTGCCCTGGCCTCGCGCGCCCAGAAGAGCCGCTTCCCGGCGCGCTGGATCGCCAACGATGCGGTGCAGGCGCTCTACGAGAAATACAGCAACGCCAAGCAGGCCGAGCTGCGCATGGCCTCGGTGGAAAACGAACTGGAAACCGGCCAGTGGGAAAAGGACGGCACGGTCGAAGACAAGCACCTCATCATGCAGGGCACGGTGGGCAACCAGCGCAACGAGCTGGACTCGCGCAAGATCAGCAATGCCCAGGCCGAGGAAGCCGTGGGCAATGCGCGCGAGCGCTACATCGACGTGCTGCGCGCCACGGTGCGCCGCTATCGCAAGAACATCGTCGACCTCGGCGCCTTGGCCGGGGTGGTGGTCAGTGCCGACCTGCCGCATCTGGACAATGACGACGCCATCCTGCGCCAGGCCGAACTGAAGGTCAGCTTCAACTTCGACGGCAAGGGCGAGATCGGGCTCAATGACGGCGAGGCCTCCGGTGGCCAGCAGGTCATCAAGTCGCTGATCCTGCTGGTGGGCTTGTTGAAAGACGACGACATGCCGGGCGGTTTCGTCTTCATCGACGAACCCTTCGCCCACCTGGACGTGCGCAACATCCAGCTGGTCGGCAACTTCCTCAAATCGACCCGCGCACAGTACGTGCTGACCACGCCGATCACGCACAACGTCGAAGTCTTCGAGCCGGCCGACGTCACCCTGGTGACCTCCAAGAAACCGCGTGAGGCCCGCTGGGCACCGCCCATCGGCGTGCTGCAGCGGCGCTTGCGGCTGGATGCCTGAGGCGGCAGTCCGTGAACACCTTGACCGACACCCCGCGCGGCCGCAACAGCCGTGAGTTGCAGGCGGCGGTCAAGGTGCCGTCGGTGCTGCCCCTGCTGGATGCCGACGAGCGCACGGTCCTCTTGCGCTGGCTGTGCGGCGAGGCTGCCACTCTCCGTTCGTCCTGAGTAGCGGCGCAGCCGCGTATCGAAGGCGCTGTGGCGTATCAGCCTCGGAGCGCCTTCGATACGGCCCTGACGGGCCTACTCAGTCCGAACGGTTATTGAGTGTTGTGGGAAGCAATCCTCAAACCACAAGGGCGCCATCGAGGCAGGAGCACTTTGCTGGCACTGCCACCTCCCGTTCTTCCTGAGTAGCGGCATCGCCGCGTATCGAAGGCGCTATGGCGCATCAGCCTCGGAGCGCCTTCGATACGGCCCTGACGGGCCTACTCAGTCCGAACGGTTGTTGAGTTTTATGCGGAGCGATCCTCAGACCACAAGGGCGCTAGCGAGCCTGTAGCACTTTGCTGGCACTGCCACCTCCCGTTCGTCCTGAGTAGCGGCATCGCCGCGTATCGAAGGCGCTATGGCGTATCAGCTTCGGAGCGCCTTCGATACGGCCCTGACGGGCCTACTCAGTCCGAACGGTTGTTGAGTTTTATGCGGAGCGATCCTCAGACCACAAGGGCGCCATCGAGGCTGTAGCACTTTGCCTGCACTGCCACCCACCGTTCGTCCTGAGTAGCGGCGCAGCCGCGTATCGAAGGCGCTATGGCGTATCAGCTTCGGAGCGCCTTCGATACGGCCCTGACGGGCCTACTCAGTCCGAACGGTTGTCGAGTGTTGTGGGATGCGATCCTCAAACCACAAGGGCGCCATCGAGGCAGGAGCACTTTGCTGGCACTGCCACCTCCCGTTCTTCCTGAGTAGCGGCATCGCCGCGTATCGAAGGCGCTATGGCGCATCAGCCTCGGAGCGCCTTCGATACGGCCCTGACGGGCCTACTCAGTCCGAACGGTTGTTGAGTTTTATGCGGAGCGATCCTCAGACCACAAGGGCGCCAGCGAGCCTGTAGCACTTTGCTGGCACTGCCACTCCCCGTTCGTCCTGAGTAGCGGCGTAGCCGCGTATCGAAGGCGCGCCGGCGTATCAGGCCCCGCAGCTCCCGCCATCAGACCACTTCGGTCAGGAACTGCACCACCGCCTGCGTAAAAGCGCGCGGCTGCTGCTGGCTGGAGATGTGAGCCGCATCAAACTCCACATACAGCGCACCGGGAATGGTGGCACGCATGAACTGCGCATCGGCCGGTGGCGTCGGGATGTCGCCACTGCCGGCGATGATCAGCGTAGGCGCGCGGATGCCGGCAATGGCGTCGCGCAGATCATTGTCGCGCACGGCGGCGCACGCCCCGGCATAGCCTTCGGCGGGCGTGGCCAGTAGCATGGCGGTCAATGCCTGGACCTGCTGCGGATGCTGCCCGGCATACTCGGGCGTGAGCCAGCGCGAGACCACGGCGGCCGCGATGGCAGGGAGACCATCGCGCTGCACGGTCTCGATGCGGCTGTTCCAGGCCTCGGCCGTGCCGATCTTGGCGCCCGTGTTGCAGAGGATGAGTTTGTTCACGCGCTCGGGGTGATGCACCGCCAGCCACATGAAGGTGCTGCCGCCCATGGAAAGACCGCAGAAGTGCGCTCGTGCAATCTCCAGGTGGTCGAGCAGGGCGATCACGTCGCTGCCCAGCTGGGCGATGGTGTAGGGACCGGGCGTGACCCCGGACTGGCCGTGGCCGCGCGTGTCGTAGCGCAGCACGCGGAAGTGCTTGCTCAGTTCGGCAATCTGCGGCTCCCACATTGCCAGCGAGGTGCCCAGCGAATTGGACAGCACCAGCACCGGCAAGGCCGCATCGCCGTCGAGCTGGTAATGCAATTTGATTCCGTTCAGTGTTGCAAATGGCATGGAGAAATCCTTGGCGCGCCCCACGCGACGGTGGGTGCGGGCATGTGTGAATCAAAAAGCTTCAGCTACGCCGCTCATCCGCCAATCTGCGCGATGGCCGAGGGATGCTGGGTCAGCGGAGTGACCGAAATGGTCATGAAGGGGTAGAGCGGCAGCGCCGACAGGATGTTGTGCAGTTCGTCGTTGCCCGAGACGTTGAAGATGCTCACGTTGGCATACTGCCCCACCACGCGCCACAGATCGCGCCACTTGCCTTCGCGCTGCAGTTTTTGCGACATCTCCTTCTCATCCTTCTTCAACTGGTCGGCCACGGCCTTGTCCAGCGTGGCGGGAATGTTGACCTGCATTTGAACCATGAACAGCATGATGTGATCTCCGTTGTCGTAATGGGTGGGGTCTTGTGTTGTTCGATAAACGAACATAAATCCTTTATTCGCACAGCCGAGTTTAGGCGCGTGCGCAACGCACTGTCAACTTGGGCAGACGATCCGGCGCTTCAGTCACGCCGTTCAGGCATCGGGAAACCGGTCGCCGGGAAGGAACTGGTCTCGATGTCCAGCCAGGCCGGATGCTCGGCGTACATGTCGGCCACCAGTTGCTTGATGGCCGCGATGTACCAGGCATTGTCGTTGATGCGATGGGTCAGGATGATGGGCGAGGTGGCGCGCGCATCGTCGATCAGGCGGTAGTGCAGGTCATTGCGCAGCCGCGCCGAGGCCGGGATCAGGCACAGCCCCGATTCGGCCGCCACCAGGCCCAGCGCGGTCTGGATCTCGCGCACCTCATGCACTTCGGCCGGGTGGATGTCCTGATCGTTGAGCAGGCTCAGGATGTGGTCGGCAAAGCTGGGACGCGGTTCCTTGGGATAGACGATCAGCTTCTGCCCATGCACTTCCTTCAGGCTCACGCGCTTTTGGCTGGCCGCCAGCGGGAAGGCCGGCGGGATCGCCAGCACCAGTCTTTCCTCACGCAGCACGGTGCGCGCCACGGTGGCGTCGTTGCTGCGGATACGACCGAAGCCGATGTCGATGCGGCCCGACTTGAGCGCGGCAAACTGCTGCATCGAGGTCAGTTCCAGCAACTGGATGTCCACCTCCGGGTAATGCTGGCGCAGCTTGCGCACCAGCATCGGCAGGCCGCCATAGAGCGTCGAGGCGACGAAGCCGATGGAGAGCGTCTGGCGCTGATTCAGCCCGATCTGCTGGGTGGCGTTCTTGAGTTGCTCCAGGCGATTGAGGATTTGCAGGGCCTGCTCGTAGAACACCCGGCCGGCCTCCGTCAGGCGCAGCGGACGGCTATTGCGCAGGATCAGTTGCACGCCCAGCTCTTCTTCCAGCAACTGGATCTGGCGCGACAGCGGCGGTTGCGCAATGTGCAGTTGCTCGGAGGCGCGCGTGAAGTTGCGCGTATTGGCGACGGCCACGAAGTATTTCAGTTGTCTGATGTCCATGGCCAAAAATCATATCGCAAGGGAAATAAGGATGTCTAATGCTTTGATTTTTATGGTGTTGCACTGCAACTATATAAAAAAGGTATGAAACTAGACGTATTTGGTGTTGGCAATGGCAGGGCTTCCCGGTGTTCAATGCAGTCCATGGAACCTCAAGCACACCTTCACACTGCGGCCCCGGCGCTGATCGACCGGGTGGAGACCTTTCTGGTCGATCTGCCGACGATCCGGCCCCATCAGTTGTCCATGGCGACGATGAATGGGCAGACGCTGATGCTGGTGCGTCTGTACTGTTCGGACGGCACCATCGGCGTGGGCGAGGGCACCACCATCGGTGGTCTGGCCTACGGCGCCGAGTCGCCCGAGGGCATGAAGCTGGCCATCGATACCTATTTCGCGCCGCTGCTGCTGGGCGCCGACGCCAGCCTGATCCCGGCCATCATGGCGCGCCTGAACAAGGCCATTCAAGACAATCGCTTCGCCAAGTGCGCCATCGAGACGGCGCTCTTCGATGCCCTGGGCCAGCGCACCGGCCTGCCGGTGTCGCAGCTGCTGGGCGGGCGCGCCCGCGAAAGCCTGCCGGTTGCCTGGACCCTCGCTTCGGGCGATACCGCCAAGGACATCGACGAAGCCGAGCGCATGCTGGCCGCGCGCCGCCACAAGATCTTCAAGCTCAAGATCGGCCGCCGCGAGGTTGATGCCGACGTCGCCCACGTGGCCGCCATCAAGAAGGCGCTGGGTGACCGTGGTTCGGTGCGGGTGGATGTGAACATGGCCTGGAGCGAACTGGAAGCCCAGCGCGGTCTGGCCGGTCTGGTCGATGCCGGCTGCGAACTGGTGGAGCAGCCCGTGGCCTCGCCCCAGGCGCTGGCACGGCTCAAGGGCAGGCATCCCATTGCGGTCATGGCCGATGAATCCCTGACCGGTCCTGCCTCGGCCTTTGCACTGGCACGCATCGGTGGCGCTGATGTGTTCGCCATCAAGATCGAACAATCGGGCGGCCTGCGTGCGGCCCAGCAGGTGGCCGCCATCGGTGATGCGGCCGGCATCGAACTGTATGGCGGCACCATGCTGGAAGGCGCCATCGGTACCATTGCCTCGGCCCATGCCTTCGCCACTTTCCGTGAGTTGCAGTGGGGCACCGAACTGTTCGGACCGCTGCTGCTGACCGAGGAAATCCTGGCCGAGCCTTTGCGCTATCAGGATTTCGAACTGGCCATTCCCAATCGCCCCGGCCTGGGCATCGTGCTGGATGAAGAGCGTGTGCAATACTTCCGGCGCGACCGCAAGCAAGGGGCGACAGTGACAGCAGCGAGGCCGGCCACCCTGGCCGGATAAAACAAGAAACGCACTTCCCCGATCAACAACATCCCATTAGGAGACATGACATGGCAGCCAAGATTTTCAGCACCCCCGAAGTCCAGGATTTCCTGCGTCTGGCCAGCGGCCTCGATACCGAAGGCGGCAGCCCGCGCACCAAGCAGATCGTCCATCGCATCCTCTCGGACCTGTTCAAGACCATCGAAGACCTGGAGATCACCTCCGACGAATACTGGGCCGGCGTGGCCTACATCAACCGCCTGGGCACCGCCAGCGAAGCCGGTCTGCTCTCGCCGGGCCTGGGTCTGGACCGCTTCCTGGACATGCGCATGGATGCCGAAGACGCCGCGCTGGGCATCACCGGCGGCACCCCGCGCACCATCGAAGGTCCGCTGTATGTGGCCGGTGCGCCGGTGGAGCAGGGCTTTGCGCGACTGGATGACGGCAGCGAAAAATCCGGCAAGACCATCATCATGCACGGCACCGTCTACGGCGCCGATGGCAAGCCCGTGCCGGGCGCGCAGGTGGAAGTCTGGCACGCCAACACCAAGGGCTTCTATTCGCACTTCGATCCGACCGGCGAGCAAAAGCCCTTCAACATGCGTCGCACCATCATCACCGATGCCCAGGGCCGCTACAAATTCCGCAGCATCATGCCGGCCGCCTATGGCTGCCCGCCGGCCGGTCCCACCCAGGCACTGCTGAACCAGCTGGGCCGCCACGGCAACCGTCCGGCGCACATCCACTTCTTCGTCACTGCCGACGGCCATCGCAAGCTGACCACCCAGATCAACATCGAAGGCGATCCGCTGATCTATGACGACTTCGCCTACGCCACCCGCGAAGGTCTGGTGCCGCCGCTGGTCGAGCGCACCGATGCGGCCAGCATCAAGGCCGAAGGCCTCGAAGCTCCGTTTGCCGAGATCGTCTTCGACATCGCCCTGACCGCACTGGTCAATGGTGCCGACAACCAGGTGGTCGACCGCCCGCGCCTGGCCGCCTGATCCCCTGATGGTCCAGCGCCAGCGCTGCTGGCGCACTGGTCTGCCCCATCCCTGCCGCATGCACTGCCGCGATGGCCGCCATCGCGGCCGGTGGGCTGCACCCTGGAGAAACCTCACATGAACACTCTCGCCGCCGACAAGTACGACGCGCTTGAACGTCTGCTCGACACCGCCCTGGACGAGGACGCCACCAACGGCATCTTCCGCTGCCGCCGCGACATCTTCACCAACCCCGACCTGTTCGAACTGGAGATGAAGCACCTGTTCGAATCGAACTGGGTCTACCTGGCCCATGAGAGCCAGGTCCCCGAGATCAACGATTACTACAGCACCTGGATCGGCCGCCAGCCGGTCGTGGTCACCCGCGACAAGAACGGTGAGCTGCACGCGGTCATCAATGCCTGCGCCCACAAGGGCGCCATGCTGTGCCGTCGCAAGCATGGCAACAAGAGCAGCTTCACCTGCCCCTTCCATGGCTGGACCTTTTCCAACACGGGCAAGCTGTTGAAGGTCAAGGACGAGAAGACCACCGAATATCCGGTCTCCTTCAACAAGAATGGCTCGCACGATCTGACCCGCGTGGCGCGCTTCCAGAACTATCGCGGCTTCCTCTTCGGCAGCCTGTCGGAAGACGTGCTGCCGCTGGAAGAGTATCTGGGCGAGACCCGCATCATCATCGACCAGATCGTCGACCAGGCGCCCAATGGTCTGGAAGTCCTGCGTGGCAATTCCAGCTACCTCTATGACGGCAACTGGAAGATGCAGATGGAAAATGGTTGCGATGGTTACCATGTCAGTTCCGTGCACTGGAACTACGCGGCCACCATGAGCCGCCGCAAGGAAGGCGGCACCAAGGCCACCGACGCCAACAACTGGAGCAAGGCGGTGGCCGGCGTCTACGGTTTCGAGAATGGCCACATCCTCCTGTGGACCAACACGCTCAATCCGGAAGTGCGCCCGATCTGGAACCAGCGCGAAGAACTGGCCGCCCGCGTGGGCCAGGCGCGCGCCGATACCATCGTGGCGCAGACGCGCAACCTGTGCCTCTACCCCAACGTGTTCCTGATGGACCAGTTCGGCACGCAGATCCGCGTGGCCCGTCCCATCAGCGTGGACCAGACCGAGATCAGCATCTTCTGCTTCGGCCCCAAGGGCGAGAGCGATGAAGACCGCCGCGTGCGCATCCGTCAGTACGAGGATTTCTTCAACGTCTCCGGCATGGGCACCGCCGACGATCTGGAAGAATTCCGCGCCTGCCAGGCCGGCTATGCCGGTTCAACGGTGCGCTACAACGACATGAGCCGGGGCGCGCCGCTGTGGAAGCAGGGCCCGGACGAGAATGCGAAGAAGATGGGCATGAATCCCAAACTGAGCGGTGAGCGCAGCGAAGACGAAGGCCTCTTCGTCTGCCAGCACCACTACTGGACCGAGCAGATGCGCAAGGCCGTCAGCAAGGAACGCGCCGCCGCACAGGAAGGAGCCGCAGCATGAGCCAGCCCATTGCAACCGATACCGTCTGCGCCTTTCTCTACCGCGAGGCGCGTTACCTCGACGAACGCCAGTGGGAATCCTGGCTGGAACTATACGCCCCGGACGTCGAATACTGGATGCCGGCCTGGGACGACGATGACCAGCTCACCGAAGACCCGCAGCGCGAGATTTCGCTGATGTATTACGCCAATCGCGATGGACTGGAAGACCGCGTATTTCGCATCAAGACCGAACGCTCCAGCGCCTCCATGCCGGAGCCGCGCACCAGTCACATGATCGCCAACGTGGAGATACTGGATGAGTCCGATGACGTGGTGGAGGTGCGCTACAACTTCCACACCCTGTCGCACCGCTACAGGATCACCGACCAGTTCTTCGGCACCGCGCTGGTGAGCTTGCGCAAGGTAGAGGGCGGTTTCCAGATCGCCCGTAAGAAAATCATGCTGAAGAACGACTACATCCGCCAGGTCATCGACGTCTATCACGTCTGACCGGCCCGCAGGAGACATGACATGAGCAGCTATCGCATCGCCCTCAATTTTGAAGACGGGGTGACCCGCATCATCGAGTGCGGCGCCCGGGAAAAAGTCCTGGACGCCGCCTTCCGCCAGCGCATCAACCTGCCCATGGATTGTTCCGATGGCGTGTGCGGTACCTGCAAGTGCCGCGCCGAGAGCGGAGAGTACGACCTGGGCGACGACTACATCGATGATGCACTGAGCAGCGATGAAGCCGGACAAGGGATGGTGCTGACCTGCCAGATGATCCCGCAATCCGATTGCGTGGTCGCCGTGCCGGTGGCCTCCACCGCCTGCAAGACCGGCAGCGCCAGGTTCAACGGCAAGGTGGCCGGGGTCACCGCCTTCGGTGAGGCGGCCTTCGAACTGGTGCTGGAGGTGGCGGCCGACGCCCCGGCTTTCCTGCCGGGGCAATACGTCAACATCACCGTGCCGGGCAGCGGCCAGCATCGCTCGTATTCGTTCAGCTCGCCCTCGGGTGCCACGCGCATGCGCTTTCTCATCAAGAACGTGCCGGGTGGCCTGATGAGCGGCTGGCTGCGCAAGGCCGGCAACGGCGACGCGCTGGAGATGACCGGTCCGCTGGGCAGTTTTTACCTGCGCCCGGTCAACAAGCCCGTGCTGATGCTGGCCGGTGGTACCGGGTTGGCGCCTTTCCTGGCGATGTTGGAGGAGATGGTGCAACAGGATGTGCAGCAACCGGTCCACCTGATCTATGGCGTGACGCGCGATCAGGATCTGGTCTTGGTGGATCGTCTTGAAGATCTGGCGAAGCGCTTGCCCGGTTTCAGCTTCACCACCTGTGTGGCCGATGCCGCGACCACCCATCCTCGCCAGGGCTACGTGACCCAGCACATGCCGGCCGAGGTGTTGCACGATGGCGCGGTCGATGTCTACCTGTGCGGTCCGCCGCCGATGGTGGAGGCGGTGCAGAAGCACTTCCAGTCACAAGGCATCGTGCCGGCCAGCTTCCATTACGAGAAGTTCGTCACCAGCCAGCCGGTGGCGGTGGCGGCATGAGCACTCGCTTCAGCGGCAAGGTCGCCGTGGTCACAGGCGCGGCCCAGGGCATCCTGCGTGGCGTGGCCTTGGGCATTGCGCAAGAAGGCGGGCAGGTGCTGCTGGTGGACCGCGCCGAATTCATCCATGAAGTGGCGGCGGAACTGCCGCAAGGGCGCGGGACCGGCTTCATCGCCGATCTCGAAACCTACGCCGGTGCGCACGCCGCGATGGCGCGGGCGATGCAGCTGCATGGCCGCATCGACCTGCTGATCAATGGCGTGGGTGGCGCCATCCGCATGCGACCCTTTGCCGAATTCGAAGCCGCGCAGATTGATGCCGAAATCCGCCGCTCGCTCATGCCCACGCTCTATGGCTGTCATGCCGTGTTGCCGCACATGCTGCAGCAAGGCCGGGGCACCATCGTCAACGTCTCTTCCAATGCCACGCGCGGTATTCGTCGCGTGCCGTACTCGGCGGCCAAGGGCGGGGTCAATGCCCTGACCACCGCACTGGCGATGGAGTACGGCGAGCAGGGCATCCGCGTGGTGGCCACCGCGCCCGGCGGCACCCAGGCGCCACCGCGCCGCGTGCCGCGCAACGCCGAGGGCGACAGCGCACAGGAGCAGGCATGGATGCAGGAGGCCGTGCAGCAGGTCACCGGGTCCAACTTCTTCAAACGCTACGGCACGCTGGAAGAGCAGATCGCGCCGATTCTCTTTATCGCCTCCGATGAAGCCAGCTACATCACCGGCGCCGTGTTGCCGGTGGCCGGCGGCGACAACGGCTGAGGCCCCATTTCATCGAACGGAGACACCATGTCTGAACGCCAGGCCATCATTCCCAAGGGAATGGAAGAGGTCTACGAAAAAATCGGCTATGCCCCCGGTGTGCTGGTGGGTGATGTGCTGTACGTGTCCGGCCAGATCGGGCGCGGTCCCGACATGAAACTGGTCGAGCCGCGCGAAGCCCAGATCGTGCAAGCCTTCGAGAACCTCAAGCATGTGCTGGAGACCGCAGGTGGCACGCTGGACGATATCGTCGATCTCTCCACCTTCCACACCGACATGCGCGACCTGCCGCTGTTCATCAAGGTGCGCCAACGCTATCTGACCAGTTACCCGCTGCCGGCCTGGACCGCCACCGGCGCCCACATGCTCGGGGGCGGACCGGGTTACATCATCGAAATCAAGGCGGTGGCGCATCTGCGCAAGAAGGGAACCACACCAGCCTGACACGCAAGCAGGACCAATGATCCGTCCGCGCAAACAGCAAGCAGACCATAACAGCGCAGTCGACGGAAGACTACCCACACCAAGGAGGAGGAGACCCCATGAAAACCCAGGAAGTGAGCCAACTCATCGATGGCGCGCGTTTTACGCAATTCCACTGGATGGTGATGTGCCTGTGCGCATTGCTGCTGGTGTTCGACGGCTATGACCTGTTCATCTACGGTGCCGTGCTGCCGGTGCTGATGAAGGAGTGGACGCTCTCGCCGGTGCAGGCCGGCGCCCTGGGCAGCTATGCGCTCTTCGGCATGATGTTCGGTGCCTTCGTCTTCGGTCCGCTGGCTGACCGCATCGGCCGCAAGAAGGGCGTGGCGATCAGCTTCGTGCTCTTCAGCGTTTCCACTTTCCTGAGCGGCTTTGCCACGTCGCCCACGGAGTTTGGCATCTTCCGCTTCGCCGCTGGCCTGGGCTGCGGCGGCCTCATGCCCAATGCGGTGGCGCTGATGAATGAATACGCACCGAAACGTCTGCGCAGCACTCTGGTGGCCATCATGTTCAGCGGTTACTCGCTGGGCGGCGTGCTGTGCGCGGGGCTGGGCATCTGGATGCTGCCCAACTTCGGCTGGCAATCGATGTTCTTCGCTGCTGCCGTGCCGCTGGTGCTGCTGCCGGTGATCCTGTGGAAGCTGCCGGAATCGGTCGGCTTCCTGCTACGCGCCGGCAAACAAGAGCAGGCCCGCGCCATGCTGGCACAGGTCGCTCCGCAAGCTGTCCCCGGCGCCGATGTGCAACTGGTGCAGGGCGACGCCAAGCCGTCCGGTGCACCCATGCTGGAACTGTTCAAGCAGGACCGCACGGTGGGCACGCTGATGATCTGGATCGCCTTCTTCTGCTGCCTCCTGATGGTCTATGCGCTCGGCTCCTGGCTGCCCAAACTCATGGCCAGCGCCGGCTACAGCCTGGGCTCCTCGCTGTCCTTCCTGCTGGCGCTCAACTTCGGCGGCGTGGTCGGTGCCATCGGCGGTGGCTGGCTGGGAGACCGTTTCAGCTTGCCCAAGGTGGTGGTCAGCTTCTTCGCCGTCGGCACGGTGGCCATCGCCCTGCTGGGCTACAACAGTCCTACGCCGGTGCTGTACCTGCTCATCATCGTGGCCGGCGCCACCACCATCGGCACGCAGATCCTGCTGTATGCCAACACCGCCCAGTTCTATCCGCTGGCGATCCGTTCCACCGGCCTGGGCTGGGCCTCGGGAGTGGGGCGCTCGGGGGCCATCGTGGGTCCGCTGCTGGGCGGCGCGCTGATGGCGGCGGCCTTGCCACTGACGATGAATTTCCTGGTCTTCGCCATTCCGGGTCTGGTGGCGGCGCTGGCCTTCGGCATCTTCCTGCTACGCTATCGCCATGCTCAGCGCAGCGCACCTGAGACGGTCAGCGTGACGGCCGCACCGGTCTCGCGCAGCGTCTGACATCGCGGTCGGGTCAGGCCAGTGGGGCGCCTGGGGGAGCAATCCGCCAGGCGCCGGGTCTTTTGTGCAGAGGTGAGGTGGCATGAGCAAGGAAGCTTCGATGGTGCAACGACAAGGTTCGCTCACGGCGTGGGTGGCCGGTTTTCTGGCAGTCCTGATTTCCTATGCCGGCCCGCTGGTGATCTTCGTGCAGGCGGCGCATGCCGGGCAGGTGCCCGAGGCGCAACTGGTGTCCTGGGTCTGGGGCATCTCCATGGGTGCGGGGGTGAGCGGGCTGCTCTTGAGCTGGTGGTTCAGGATGCCCATCATCACGGCCTGGTCGGCGCCGGGGACGGCGCTGCTGCTGAGTCTCTTTCCCGGCATCGGCATGGCCGATGTGGTGGGCGCTTATGTGATGGCGGCCCTGATCCTGATCGCCATCGGCGTGACCGGCTACTTCGAAAAAATCCTCGCCTTCATCCCCAAGGGCATTGCTGCCGGGATGATGGCGGGCATCCTGTTCCAGTTCGGCGTGCAAGCCTTCCGCTCCAGTGTGGGCGCACCGCTGATGGTGTTCGCCATGCTCGCGGCTTATCTCGCCGGGCGCCGCTGGTGGCCGCGTTACGGCATCGTGGTGGTGGCGCTGACCGGGTTTGCGGTGGCCTTCGCCAGCGGCCGCACCGACATGGGGGCGCTGCATCTGCAACTGGCGCAGCCGGTCTTCGTCGCACCGCAGTTCAGCGTCGGCGTGTTCTTCAGCCTGACCGTGCCGCTCGTGCTGGTGAGCCTGACCGGGCAGTTCCTGCCGGGCATGGCGGTGCTGCAACTGGCGGGCTACCATCCGCCCACGCGCGCCGTGGTCACCGGCACCGGCCTGGCGTCGCTGGTGACGGCCTGCTTCGGCGGCATCACCATCGTGCTGGCGGCCATCACGGCGGCGCTCTGTACCGGCAAGGATGCGCATCCCGAGCCGCGCCGGCGCTACATCGCCGGTATTGCCAACGGCGTCTTCTATCTCATCGGCGGCACGTTTGCGGCGTCCATCGTGACGCTCTTTGCGGCCTTTCCCAAGGAACTGATCGCGGCCCTGGCCGGGCTGGCGCTGATCGGCGCCATCGTGTCCAACATCCGCCTGATGAGCGAAGACGGCAGCTATGCCGAACCGGCCGTCATCACCTTTCTCGCCACTGCCTCCGGCATGACGCTGTTCGGACTGGGCGCGGCATTCTGGGGCGTGGTCATCGGCATGGCCGCCTACTGGCTGATCGGCCGCCCCGTCCAGAAAAAATGAAAACGCATGGAGACCACAATGAACCCGCAGCAAGACCTCTTCGACCCACTGGCCCGCGAGGTGCTGGCCGTGGCCCCCGGCCGCGCGCATGACCTGGCGCGTCTGCGCGTGCTGGCACGGACGCAGGCCGCGCCGACCATCACCGTGGTCGGCAAGTACAACCACGGCAAGAGCCGGCTGCTCAACGAACTGATGGGGCGCGACGTGTTTGCGGTCGCCGACCGGCGCGAGACGGTCACGCTATCCGAACATCACCACGCCGAACTGCGCTGGCTGGATGCACCGGGACTGGATGCCGACGTCGCCCTGCAGGATGATAGTCATGCTCAGGAAGCCACCTGGTTGCAGGCCGACGTGCGCCTGTTCGTGCATGCCGCCAAGGAGGGTGAACTGGACGCCGCCGAAACTCATCTGTTGCAGGCGCTGCGTCAGGACCAGCAGCGCACGCGGCGGCAGACGCTCTTCGTGCTGACGCAGGTGGACCAGATGAGCGACGACGAGCAACTGGCCAAGGTCAGCGCCGCCATTCAGACGCAGGCACCGGGCCTGAGGCTGCATCCGGTGTCGTCCACGCGCCACCGCAGTGGCGTGGAAGGCGGCAAGTCGCTGCTGCTGCAGCGAAGCGGCATTCCCGCGCTGCAGGCCTTGCTGCGCGAGGTGGTGGAGCAGGTGCCGGCAGCGCGTGAGCACGAACGCGGCCTGCTCTTCACCGAGATCGGCCAGCAATTGCAGCACCAGCAGGCCGCCGTGGAGGCCACCTTGCTGGCCTTGCGGCAACGCCAGCAACAGCAGCGCCACGATTTTGAGCAAGGCTTGCAGGCCGTGCTGAAAAAGGTGCATCAAGACCTGCTGCCCATCGTCGAACTGCAGGGCGACGACCCGGCCCTGCTGCCCGATAGCGCCTCCGACGAGTTCAGGCTGACGGCCGGCAAGCGCGAACGGGCACGCATCCACGTCGCCTATTCGCGGGCCTGCATCGCCATCCGCGCGCATCTGATCCAGCATGGCGTGGAAGGGCTGCCGGCCAGCCAGCGCACTTCGGTGGCGAGCCTCGATACCGTGATGGTGGCGGTGCTGGGGGTCTCGATCAAATACCGCGCCGACCTGCGTCGCCAGTTCTGCGAGCCGGCCGGACAGGCGCAACTGATGGCGTCCTTCCTGCATTACTACGAATTGTCGGAAGACCGCCAGGCCTTGCAGCAGCAGATCCTGCGCAGCGAGGCCGAGCGGCATGCCCATGAGCGTGCCCTGCGGGCATTGGCGCGCTTGCGCGAAGGAGCCGGCGCATGAACCCCGAAGAACAGCGCTTCATCGAAGCCATCGGCCGCACCGGCCAGAATGAGACCGACCTGCAGCCGGTGCTGGCGGCGCTGCGCGACTGGCTGGCTTCACTGGGCCAGGCCATGCAGGGCGCGCGCCTGCAGGCCGGCGGATGGCAGGGCAGCAGCCCGATCGCCCGCCGTATCGCCACGTTGCAGGAAGACCTGGCGCGCCAGACCCGGCGCCGCGAAGAACAATGGATCGCTCTGGCGCCCGCGCGCGCGCTGGCGCAGCGCTTCGAGGGCAAGCTGATGGTGCTGGTGTTCGGCAAGTTCAATGCCGGTAAAAGCTCCTTATGCAATTTTCTCGCACAGCGCTTCGGCGAGCGCCACCAGGCGGTGCAGTATTTCCACCTGCAGGGCGGGCAACTGGCAGAGAGTGACGATCCTTTCCATGAAGGCGCCACCGAGACCACCGCGCGCCTGCAAGGCGTCTGCCTGGGTGATGGCCTGGTCTTGCTCGATACGCCCGGCCTGCACTCGGCCACCGATGACAATGCCGCCCTGACCCAGCGCTTTCTCGACAGCGCCGATGCGGTGCTGTGGCTGACCAGTTCGACCTCGCCGGGCCAGGTCCAGGAGCTTGACGAACTGGCGCGCGAACTGCGTCGGGGCAAGCCGCTGCTGCCGGTGCTCACGCGCAGCGACGTCATCGACGAGGATGAAGTGGACGGCCAGATCGTCAAATGCCTGCGCAACAAATCCGACGCCAACCGCGCCGAGCAGGAAGCCGATGTGCGCGCGCGTGCTGCCGAAAAACTGCAGACACTGGGTGTGGCGGTGCGTCAGCTGAAGGAGCCGGTCTCGGTCTCCGCGCACGTCGCCCGCAGTGCCGGTGCGGATGCGCAGGCGATGAAGGCAGCCGGTTTCGAGCGCCTGTACGCGGCGCTCTCCGACCTGCTGGCACCGGCCCTGGCCTACCGCGACCGCAAGCCGGCCGAAGTGCTGCTGCACCATCTGCAGGAAGACGTACTGGCCCCCTTGCAGGGCCAGACCCTGCCGGCATTGCAGGGCTTGCAGCAGCTGCTGGAGAGCGAACAGGCAGCGCTGCCGGCGCAGTGCGCGCGCATCGTGCAACTGGCCTGGCGCGAGCTCATGCCGGGCCTGCCGGCCTTGCTGGAGCAGCATGCGGCCGGCAGGGGCGTGAGCGCCGTGGTGGCCACTGTGCAGCCACAACTGATGCACGCCTTCGAGCGCCATGCGCGTGCGCTGCTGGACAGCCACGTTTTGCCGGTGCCAGCGCCGGTGGCGCTGGTGCTGCCGGGAGGCAGCGGCTATGAACACATCGCCGACGACTTGCCGCCGTCCTACGAAAAACTGTACGAAGCGCTGGGGCAAAGTGTACTGGCCGCCCTGGAGCAACTGTCCGATGAAGTGGCCGAGTACTGTACTGGCCGTCTCACGGCACTGTCTGCTGCAGTGTCCGGGCAGCGCGAGGTCATCCAGTCCCATGCCCGGCGCCTGGAACAGATGGAAGACGAACTGCGGCGCGTGCCGGAAGATGTGGCGGGGCGCTGAGGCGATAGCCTGCGGCTGGTGGCTGGTGGCGGCAACCGGAATCTTTTCTCGTGTTAAGGATCCCTTAATTTTGCGGACCTAGAGTAGCTACATCGGCGGTCAGCTCAGCATTGAGCCGGCCCCGACGCCCCGCCATGGAGCGGCAGCGCTTTCATCCTGAACCACGACAAGGAGCCATCATGGACATCACCAAGATCACCGCCATCAGTGCCATCGTCTTCGGCCTCGCCGGAATGGCTGCACCACTGACTCACGCCCAGGACATGCAGGGCACGGTCGCCTACATGAACGGCGGCATCGGCGCGGGCGAGCAGGCCAAGCTGCGCGAGGCGGCCAAGGATTACAACCTGCGCCTGCTGTTTTCCGAAGCCAAGGATGGGGCCTACGTCAGCAACGTCAAGCTCAACGTGGCCGATCATCACGGCAAGAGCGTGTTCAGCCTGCCGAGCGCGGGACCGATGACCAACCTCAAGCTGCCTTCCGGCGAGTATGAAATCACGGCCGTCTACAACGGCGTCAAGAAGACCACCAAGGTCAGCGTGGCAGAGAAGCCGGTTGCGCTGAGCTTCAATTGGGCGCATCAGGATAACTGAGTCTTTAGCCGCGCCGCTACTACCGTTCGCCCTGAGTAGCGGCGCAGCCGCGTATCGAAGGCGCGCCTGTGCAAATTGAGTCTTAGCCGCGCCGCTACTACCGTTCGTCCTGAGTAGCGGCGCAGCCGCGTATCGAAGGCGCGCCTGTGCAAATTGAGTCTTAGCCGCGCCGCTACCACCGTTCGCCCTGAGTAGCGGCGCAGCCGCGTATCGAAGGCGCGCCTGTGCATCAAGCTCAAGGGCAGCCCTTCGGCCGGATCAGGACAGGCTTCGATACGGCCCTGAAGGGCCTGCCCAGTCCGAACGTCTGCTGAGCCCAGCAGCACAGATTCAACAAGACCGCCGTTCCTGGGTCATTCAGGAGCGGCGATTTTTTGCTGACGACCTCTACCTCTTAACTCTTACCTCTTTACACCGCCCACCCGCAGCGCGCGAAGAATGACATTTTTGTCATTCAAATGTCATTCGAATGACGTTTTGCATTGCCTAGAATCAGGCTCCCCCATCAAAAACGTCTTTCAGGATCCCCTCCCCATGATGAAAACAACTTTGTCCCAATTCGTCCGTGGCGCGCTGGTTCCGGCGCTGCTGGTCAGCCAGCTGCTTGCCTCGGTGGCGTCGGCCCAGACACCCGCGCAGCAGATCGGCATTCGCGGCGCCATCGTCTCGGTCGGCAAGGACCAGCTGGTCGTCAAGAGCAACAAGGGCGGCGAGCAAAACGTGGCGCTGGACAAGGACACCCGCGTGGCCGCCATCTCGATTGCCAACATCAATGACATCAAGCCCGGCAGCTACATCGGCGCGGCCGGCATTCCCCAGCCGGATGGCTCCCAGAAGGCGCTGGAGGTCCACGTCTTCCCGCCTGCCATGGCCGGCACCGGCGATGGCCATCGTCCCTTCGATCTGGCGCCCAACAGCACCATGACCAACGGCACCGTGGGCGATGTGGTCGCCAGCCATGGCCGCACCCTGACGCTGAAGTACAAGGACGGCGAGAAGAAGATCGTAGTGCCCGAGGATGTCCCCGTGGTCAACATCGAACCCGGTGACCGCTCGCTGCTGGCCGCGGGCGTCAAGGTGGTGGTGCGTGCGCGCAAGAATGCCGATGGCAGTCTGACCGCCAACAGCATCAGCGCCGGCAAGAACGGCATCACCCCGCCGATGTAAGCAGGAGCCAGGATGCCCCGCCCACCCGTTCTTCACCCGCTGGCCGTGCGCATCGCGCATTGGCTCAATGCCGTGGCCATCGCCTGCATGGTCCCCAGTGGCTGGGGCATCTACAACGCCTCGCCCCTCTTCGGTTTCAAATTCCCGGTCGGGCTGACCCTGGGCGGCTGGCTCGGCGGCGCCATCGCCTGGCACTTCGCGGCGATGTGGCTGCTGGTCGCCAATGGCTTGTTCTATCTGCTCTATGGCAGCCTGAGCGGGCACTTCCGCCGCCATCTGCTGCCGCTGCGTCCATCTGAAGTCTGGCGCGATGCGATGCAGGCGATGCGCTTTCGCCTGCCGCACCAGCCGGGCGTCTACAACGCCGTGCAGAGGCTGCTGTATTGCGCCGTGATCCTGTCTGGCATCCTGGTGGTGTTGTCGGGACTGGCCCTGTGGAAACCGGTGCAGCTGGACTGGCTGGCGAATGTCTTCGGCGGCTTCGACTTCGCCCGCAAGGTGCACTTCGCCGCGATGGCCGGCATTGTCGCTTTCGTGGTGGTGCATCTGGCGCTGGTGGTGCTCGTTCCCAAGACACTGATCCCCATGCTGACCGGGGGCCGTCACAAGGAGGCCAGCTCATCATGAAAGACCAGGACGACATCAAGGCGCCGGCCACGCAGAAGATCCTGCTGAGCGACCATCGCCCGGCGCTGGTGAAGGTGCAGCGGCGCCTCATGCTGCGCTCGGCGCTGTCGCTGGGCGCGCTGTCCATGCTCTCGGGCTGCGACCTGCAGGACAACGACAGCGTGGACAAGCTGCTGTGGGCCATGTCGCGCTGGAATGACCGCGTGCAGGCGCTGCTGTTCCGGGGCCAGAAACTGGCGCCGACCTATGCGGCCAGTCAGATCACGAATCCCTTCCCGTTCAATGCCTTCTACGAAGAATTCAACGCGCCGGAGATCGATGGCAGCGACTGGCAGCTGGAAGTCTCGGGGCTGGTCAGCGACAAGCGCAGCTGGACGCTCGAACGGCTGCGTGCCTTGCCCCAGGCGGCCCAGATCACGCGCCACATCTGCATCGAAGGCTGGAGCGCCATCGGCCAGTGGTCGGGCGTGCCGCTGCGCCTCTTCCTGCAGGCGGTGGGGGCGGACCTGAGCGCAAAGTATGTCGGTTTCAAATGTGCGGACCGCTATTACTCCAGTCTGGACATGCCCACCGCGCTGCATCCGCAGACCATCCTGGCGCTCGACTTCGGCAAGGAAGCTTTACCCACACAGTACGGCTATCCGCTCAAGGTGCGCGTGCCGACCAAGCTGGGCTTCAAGAATCCCAAGCATGTGGTGGCCATCTTCGTGAGCAATCAGAATCCGGGTGGCTATTGGGAAGACCAGGGTTACAACTGGTTCAGCGGCATCTGAATTACAGAATCCGCGAGGGAGACACTGCACCGCGTATCAGCGCAGTGTCTCCCGCAAACGCTGCAGATCAGCCGGGGTATCGACGTCGGCAAATATCCCCTCATCCTCCACTGCCACCTCCACCAGCGCCGGTCCCTGCAGTAAAGCCCGCGCGCCACGGTCGCCCTGCAGAGCCAGCAGCTCTGGCCAATGCTCCCGTGAAAATCCGGCCGGGTTGCCGCGGCGTCCTTGCATCACCGGTACCACCATCGATGCCCCTCCCGCCAGCGCATCGCGCAAGCGGCGCAGCGTGGACGGCTGCACGCGCGGCATGTCGGCCAAGGCCACCAGCCACCCCGAGGCATCGGCCGCCTGTTGCAAGCCGCAACGCAGGGAGGCGCTCATCTCTCGGGGTTCACCGGCCCCAGGCATGCAGACCGTGCAGCCAAGCTGGCGCAGGGCATCGGCCAGCGGGCCGGCCTCATGGACCACCGCCACCACCGGCATCACCTCCAGCAAGGCTGCCGCCGTAGCGGTAGCGACGATGCCGGCACGTCCATCATGATGGACGAAGGGTTGCAGCAGCTTGTGTGCGTGGGCATCGAAGCGGCTGCCCCGGCCGGCGGCCAGCAGCAGGGCGATGGGGGAGGTCGGCGTGGGCATGGCGCGGCAGGATTGCGGATACGGAAAGAGGGACTCCATTGTGCCCAAGTTTGGCCCCGCACGAGCGCCGCGCTGCGCGCAAGCTCGACGGTGAGCCGATAAAGCCGCGGCGCAATCACGTCCTTACAACACAGACAGATGTTTGCATTTCAAACTGTTTCCATCCGGCTAGTTTGCGCTATCCTTGCCGGGCAAGGCTTTGCACGCCTGCGTTGCCGTTTTGGCATAGCATGCTTGTTCATTTTGATATGGTCGCCACGGTCTTGGACTCCTAGAATCGAGTTCATGCCCGGGCGCCATTGCCGGATTGCAAGGGGTTGGCACCGGTCTTGCTGGTGGCAGCAGGGGGGCAAGCCGGGCGGACCGGGAAAGTCCGTCTTTCGGGGCGCCATGTATAACGTGGTAGGGATGGAAAGAACAATGATCAAGGACATACGTATCGGTTCGCGCCTGGGGGCAGGCTTTGCCGTGGTGCTGGTGTTTTCCATGGTGGTGGCCGCCGTGGGGATCTGGCGCCTCAAGACGGTGGCGCATCAGACCCAGCAGATGATGGACGTGCCGCTGAAGACCGAACGGCTGGTGGGGCAGTGGAACACCCTGTTGCTCATCGCCATCCAGCGCACCACCACCGTGGTCAAGAGCCACGATCCCGAACTGGAAGCCTTCCTCGCCAAGGAGGCCGCCGCCTCCAGCAAGGAGTCGGCGCAAACCTTGAAGGACGTGGAGCAGCTGCTCGCCAGTGAGGAGGAACAGAAGCTCTTCGCTACCATCAACGCGGCCCGCAAGCAGTTCCTTGCCATCCGCGACCAGATCTATGCGGCCAAGAAGCAGGGCGACGCGGCCAAGGTCGAGGAGCTCTACCAGAAGCAGTACGTGGGCATTGCCAACAATACCCAGGCTGCCATGAAAGCCTTGCTGGATTTCGAACGCGCCCGCATCGATGAGATTTCCGCAGACATCCAGAAAGACGCCGCCAGCAGCCAATGGCAGATCTTCGCGCTGGAAGCCGTGATCCTGGCCTGCGGCATCGCCTTCGCGCTGCTGCTTACGCGCAGCATCACGCGGCCGGTGAACGTTGCCCTGGCGATCTCGCAGCGGGTCGCGGCCGGCGACCTGACCTCGCGCGCCGAGCCCATGGGCCGTGACGAACTGGGCCAGCTGGTGGCCTCGCTGCAAGGCATGAGCGAGCGCCTGCATGGCGTGGTCTCGACCGTGCGCCTGGGCGCCGACAGCATTGCCGTGGCCTCCGGCGAAATCGCCAATGGCAACCTCGACCTGTCGGCACGCACCGAGGAGCAGGCCGGGGCGCTGGAAGAGACTGCCGCCTCCATCGAGCAGCTCACCTCCAGCGTGCGCACCAATTCCGAGAATGCGCACCAGGCCAATGAGCTGGTGAAGTCGGCGGCCTCCATCGCCGGTCAGGGCGGCCAGGTGATGCAGGAGCTGATCGATACCATGGGCAACATCAATGAGTCCTCGCGCAAGATCGTGGACATCATCGGCGTGATCGATGGCATTGCCTTCCAGACCAACATCCTGGCCCTGAATGCGGCGGTGGAAGCGGCGCGTGCCGGCGAGCAGGGGCGCGGCTTCGCGGTGGTGGCGTCCGAAGTGCGTGCGCTGGCGCAGCGCTCGGCGTCGGCGGCCAAGGAGATCAAGCAGCTCATCGATGATTCGGTGAGCAAGGTCGATGCCGGCAGTGCGCTGGTGGAGCGCGCCGGCAAGACCATGCAGGAAGTGGTGGGCAGCGTGGACGGTGCGCACACCCTGGTGGGCGAGATCAGCACCGCCAGCCGCGAACAGGCCGAAGGCATCCACCAGGTCAATCAGGCGGTGACCCAGATGGATGGCGTGACCCAGCAGAATGCAGCACTGGTGGAACAAGCCGCCGCGGCGGCCAAGTCGCTGGAAGACCAGGCGGCACAACTCAAGCGCGCCGTGGCCTTCTTCGCCCTGCAGGCAGCGTAAGCGGTCACAGAAAAACGGGCCGCGCCAGTAGCGGCGGCCCGCTCAACCATACTCAGATGAGGTCAGTGGGGCTCAGGGGGCTCAGGCCGCCTTGAGAAATTCCGGTCCGAAATCCATCAGCACGTCGCGCACCAGCGTGGCGGTACTCTGACAGCCCAGCTTGTCCTTGACGCTGGCGCGATGCACATCCACCGTCTTGACGCTGATGTTGAGGTCGCGCGCGATGAGCTTGCTGGACTGGCCCATGATGACCTTCTCCAGAATCTCGCGCTCGCGTGCCGTGAGCGTCTTCAGGCGTGCCTTCAGTTGCTGGCGGCGCTCGCGGGCCTGCAGGTTGCCGGCCACGTTCTTGAGCGTCATCTGGATGCGCTCGAGCATCTGCTGGGAGTTGTAGGGTTTTTCCAGGAAGTCGACGGCACCGTTGTGCAGGGCGCGCACCGACATGGGGATGTCGCCATGTCCCGAGACGAAGATCACGGGGATGTCGGCACCGATTTCCTTCAGGCGATCCTGCAGCTGGAAACCGCTGATTTCGGGCATGCGTACATCCAGGATCAGGCAGGACAGGCTGTTGGCGTCATAGGCCTTGAGAAAGGCCTCGGGACCATCGAAGCATTCGGTCCGTATATTGACCGAGCTCAGCAGCCAGGCCAGTGAGGTTCGAACGGCCTCGTCATCATCGACGATGTAGACCACCGGCGGGTTGGTTTCCATCTCTACTCCTCGTCTCGTCAAAATGGAGCCGGCTTGCACCGGCACAATTTCCGACCCTCTCGATTCCTTGGTGCGCTGGTCGGCACAAATCAATATATCGCGCTTTGACTTATGCAAAAAACAGGCCTGAAATTCTTGGGATCAGCGCCACTGTAACACCGCGATTCTGCGGATGGTCTAGGTATTTTTACCTAGATCGTCTGTCGCAATCCCCTGTGGGGTGGGCGTGTGGCACGCATTGTCTGCACCAGGGGCATGCCTTAACCTGCTGTGATTGGTCGCCGTGCTTCATCGGCGTGCATAACAGGGAGTCCTCATGAGCACCAGCACCATCCAACACCACAACACCACCGCACCCGCCGCCGCTGCGCGTGCACCGCTTGCTGCAGAGCAACTGGAGTTTCGCAACGCCATGGCACATCTGCCTGCGGCGGTCTCCATCATCACCACCGATGGCGAAGGCGGCCGCTGCGGCATCACCGCCAGTGCTGTCTGTTCCGTCACGGATACGCCGCCCACGATCCTGGTCTGCATCAATCGTGGCAGCGCCATGCATGACGTGTTCAAGAAGAATGGCCGGCTCTGTGTGAACGTGCTCTCCGATGAGCTGGAACAACTGGCCATGCACTTCTCCGGTGCCACCAAGGTGCCCATGGAAGAGCGCTTTGCCTGGGATATCTGGGAAGCGCCGGGTGAACTGGGCCAGCCGGTGCTGGCCGATGCCCTGGTCAAGCTGCAGGGAAGCATCCGCGAATTCAAGGAAGTGGGGACGCACTCGGTGATGTTCGTGGAGCTGGCCGAGGTCAAGGTCAATGAGAAGAAGGACAGCCTGATTTATTTCAACCGGCTGTTTCATAAGGTCAAGCGGACGGCGCTGTAAGCGTCTTCATCATTTGTAAAACCTGCCTGAGTAAATAAATACCGTTCGGACTGAGTAGCGGCTTCGCCGCGTATCGAAGGCGCACAGACGGGAGCGCCCCTTCGACAGGCTCAGGGCAGGCTTCGATACGCCGCTGCGCGGCTACTCAGTCCGAACGGGGGTAGTTTGACGTGAGCGAGAGCGTCAGATATCCAACACCAGCATCCCCGACCTCGCCCGTGAAACGCAGGTACAAATCTGATCATTGGCCGCCTTCTCTTTTTTCGACAGGCAATTGTCCCGGTGATCCGGCTCCCCCTCCAGCAGCGGCACCACGCAAGTCCCGCAGATCCCTTCGCGACAGGAGGTATCGATGACGATGCCCTCGCGCGCGAGGACATCGACGATGGGAATGCCCACCGGAATCTGCACTACCTTGCCCGAACTGGCCAGCTTCACTTCGAAGGCGCCATCGCCGCCGGCAGCGCCATCGGCAGAAGCCGCAGGGGCTGCCGGTGCGGCGAAGTGCTCGAGGTGGATCGCATCCTCGCTGCGGCTGGCCGCTGCACACTTGACCACCGCATCCATGAAGGGGGCGGGGCCGCAGGTGTAGACGTGGGCTTCTCTGCTGCCCGCTTCCAGACAGGCCGTGAGGTAATGCGCCATCTGTGCCGGCATCACCGCGTAATGGAATCGCACGTGTGCGGCAAAGGGCGCATTCTCCAGCAGATCCGCAAAGGCCGCATGCTCGCGCGCGCGCACGAAGTAGTGCAGCGTGAAGGGCTTCTGGTCGGCCCACAGGCGATAGGCCATCGCCAGGAGCGGTGTCACGCCGATCCCCGCGCCAAAGAGCAGGTGCTCCGGTGCGCTGGCATCAAGCGCGAAGAGGTTGCGCGGCATCCCCACCTCCAGCTCCATGCCCGCGCTGACCGCATCGTGCAAGGCCGCTGAACCGCCCCGCGAGGCGCTCTCGCGCTTGACGGCGATGGTGTAGCCGCAGCGGTCTTCCAGCGGGCCGCACAGCGAGTATTGGCGCATGATCCCGGTCGGCCCGGTGACGTCGATGTGGGCGCCCGGCTCATAGGCCGGCAGCGGGGCGCCATCGGCGCGCACCAGGCGGAAGGAACGGATGTCGCCGGTTTCGTCGGTGATGGTGTCTACGATCAGTTTCATGAGGCCAATACTCGTCGGTTCGATTGCGCAGGGGCGGTGCGGCCGCTCAGAGCAGGAAGCCCAGGGCGTTGAGGCTGTCCATCGAGTTGATCAGGCGGATCACCTTCTGCTCGATCTTCGGCCCCTGGGGCGTAAAGCGCAGGCGATGCGTGACGTTGGCCACGAACATCGTGTGCTGCTGGCGCTTGTAGCCCACCAGCACCTGGGCCGAGCTGATTTCCACCAGTTCCTCCGACAGATGTACCGGCACGAAACGCGAGACCGTGCGCACCGTGGCGGCCGCATCGACGGCCGACATGGCGTGGCCCGAAGTCAGGCGCTCGATGCGGATCTTGCGCATGTGGGCGTTGTCGTAGGCATAGTTCAGCGAGGCGGCATAGTCGGTGGTGTGGGGATCGATGGGCACCACGTAATAACCGTCGTCGGTCCACAGGTCTTGCCAGGCGGCATAGTCCTTTCGGTCCAACAGTTCAGCTTCTTTCCAGATGAAGGCGATGGCACGCGCCATGGGAGCGGGGATGCCTTGCAGAGTGTCTTGTTGGTTCATATCGTCATTTCTCCATCATCTTTTTCCACATGGCATAGGCTTCGCGCATGCCGGTTTCATCGGTCGAGTGCGACACCTTGTCGCCGTTGTCGTCCACCCATTCCCGGTTCAGGCCACGGTTGACCAGGATGGGCGCATTGCGGCCGGCATAGGAGCCGGTCTGTACGCGTTCCCAGGCTTCGGCATCATCGGGGCTGCCAAAGCCGAACGGGCCCTGGAAGTGTTCGTGGATGCGCAGGCGTTCACGGTTGGCGATCTCGGGACCGCCATCCATGCCCAGCGCCACGTGCCGGATCTGGGTCTCGCCCACCGACACCGGATGCAGCACCCGGAAGAAGGACATCGACATGGCCACGTTGGGGAACAGATTCAGGTTGAAGCCGGCACCATGCAGCGAGCGCACGATGCGGCGCACCTGTTCGGGCGGCATGGTCTTGGAGAGTTCTTCGGTCACGTGAGCGAAGCGTTCCTGCAATTGCTCGCTGCCGTCGTCCACATCCAGGTCGACGTGCTCGGGCACCATGATCATGACGCTGTGGCCATTGCCCAGCGAGCGGGTGATCGACTGGTCATCGGTCATGAAGGAGAGCATCTCGGAAGTCTCTTCATCGACCGACGACAGGAAGGTCTTGTGCACCACCGGGAAGTGATAGCCATCGGTGGTGTTCTCCAGCTGGATCTTCCAGTTGCCCTTGAAGCTGAACTTGTGCTCGCCCTGGACCTTGATGGGGAAGCCCGCACCCTGCTTCATGAAGAGGTCGATCCATTTCTTGGCATGGCCGAGGAAATCCGACAGCGGTTCGATCTCCTGATTGAAGGAGGCGAAGATCATGCCGTGGTAGCTCTCCGTGCGCAGGCTCTGCAGCGGCAGGTCGGCCTTCTCGATCACGTCTTCATAGCCTTCCGGATAGGGCAGGCCACGCAGCTTGCCATCCAGGCCGTAGGACCAGCTGTGGTAAGGGCAGGTGAAACCGGTGGCATTGCCCTTGTGTTTTTCGCAGACGGTGGCCCCGCGATGGCGGCAGCGGTTTTCCAGCACGTTGATCTTGCCGGTCTTGTCGCGCACCACGATCACCGGCTGGCGGCCGATCTGCGCGGTCTTGAAGTCGCCCGGGTTCCTGATCTCGCTTTCATGCGCGACCCAGATCCAGGTCTTGTAAAAAATCTTGTCCATCTCGGCTTCGAAGATGGCCGGATCGGTGTAGAGCGAAGGGTCCACCACCGCATCCTGCACCAGGTCGGCATAGGAAGAATCGGTCTTGCGCGGGTGGAAGCGTAGGGGTGCGTTCATGGCTTTCTCCAGTGGCTTGCTGTCGTTGTCAGTGTGGATCTTGGCGAGCTTGATACCGTATTCGTGCGTGCTCAGACATGTCTGAGCGCCTGTTCCAGATGCAGGCCCAACGCGCAGATGCGCTCATCCTCGCCCTTGCGCCCGACCAGTTGCAGAGCGGCCTTGAGCGGACGGCCGGCCATAGTCACCGGAATGCTCAGGGCCGGATGGCCGGACAGGTTGAAGGGCCGTACCAGCGAGGAGAGCATCAGCACCGATGCACCCTGGCTGATGGCCTCCAGCGTCGGCGGCAGTGCCGGCAGGGTGGGCAGCAGCAGGGCGTCGGCCTCGGCGAGTGCGGCATCGACTTCGGCGCTGAAGGCCACACGCACAGCCTCGGCATGGGCCACGGCTTCATCGGTGGTGGTGGCTGCGGCCGAGAGACGCTTCTCGATATCCGCGCCCAGTTTGCCCAGGCCCAGCAGATGACCGAAGGCATCATGCGTCTCGCGGTTGATGAGGGTCATGCCGGCTTCGAAGGCGGCGTGCATGTGGTGCGGGGTCCAGGCATGGCCTTGCCAGCCGCTGACGGCGAAGGCGGCGGCGACTGCCCCGGCGATCTCGGGATCGGCCTGCACCGTCACCAGTTTCACGCGCGCCTGTGCTACCGCTGTGGTAGCACAGGCGCGGTCGAAACCGGGCGCGATGCTGGTCATGGCGCTGATGATGAGATCCATGCTGCGCGCAAACGGGCCCACGCAATCCAGACTGCTCACTGCGGGATAGGCCCCGGCGCGGCTGACGCGGCCATAGGTCGGCTTGAATCCGATCACGCCGCAACAGGCAGCGGGCAGGCGGATCGAGCCACCGGTATCGCTGCCGATGGACATGTCCACCAGTGCGGCACCCACGGCCGAGGCCGATCCGCTGGAAGAGCCGCCGGTCATGCGCGTCGGGTCTTGCGGATTGACGGCGGTGCCGTTCCAGTCATTGATGCCGGTCATGCCATAGGCCAGTTCGTGCATGTTGGCGCGGGCAGTGATTTGCCAGCCGTCGTCTATGAGCCTTCGCACCACATCGGCATGGGCGCTGGCCGGTGCGGCATCGGCCAGCGCGGCACTGCCGCCACAGGTGGGCTGGCCGGCGATGTCGATGCAATCCTTGATGGCCACCGTCGGGCCGCTGCCACCGAGATGAAAACGCGAGAGCAGGGCGTTGCCCGTGCCTGGTACGGTCCGTGCGTTCGCGGTATTCATCCTGCGGCTCCCAGGCAGGCCAGGCGCGCCTGTTGTTCCAGCGCGCTGCGGGCGGCCTGGCCGTTGCGCTTGCGGGCAGCCGCCGGCAAGACATGCGAAGAAGCTGGCTGAGGGTTCATGGTGCATCCGTTCAAATGGTGCCGTGCAGGCTGACGATCCAGGTCGGGCGCGGGATGCAGGCGGTTTCCTTGGCTGATGTGAAGCATTCTAAAAGTCGCCTTTAAATAGATCAAATTGATGTAAAATATTTTTCACATAAGCGGCATGGATAGTACCTGCCGCTTCTTCTTATTGGGCCTGGCCCAGCGCGACCCCATCCGGAGACTGCTATGGCGACCTTCAACAACATGGACCTGAACCTGCTGCGGGTCTTTCAGGCCATCGCCGACGAGCGCAGCCTGACCCTGGCCGGCAACCGCCTGCACCTGTCGCAACCGGCCGTGAGCTATGCCCTGGGACGGCTGCGGCAGATCTTCGATGACCCGCTCTTCATCCGCACCAAGGAGGGCATGCAGCCCACCCCGGCCGCACTGGAACTGGCCAAGCCCATCAACCGTGCATTGCAGGCCGTGCAGGATGCGCTGCGCTATACCGAGCGCTTCGACCCGGCCGCCAGCACGCGGGTGTTCCGCGCCTCGATGACGGATGTGGCCGAGATGATGTTCCTGCCGCAGCTGTGCGAACTGCTGACCGGGCAGGCACCGCATACGCGCCTGCAGGTGGAGCAGGTGCCGCCGGCCCATCTGGAAGAAGCCCTGCGCACCGGTCAGCTCGACTTTGCCTTCGGCAACCTGCCGGCCTTGAAACCGGTGACCTGCCACGAACTGCTGTTCCGCGAAAGCTATGTCTGCATGATGCGCAAGCGTCCCGCACTGCCGGCCCGCCCGCATCTGGAGCTTGATGAATTCCTGGCGCTGTCGCACGTACTGGTGGAGTCGGCCGAGAGCAGCCATCATCAGGTCGAGAACGCCTTCCGCAACCTGGGCGTGCAGCGCAAGATCAGCCTGTCGATCCCGCACTTCACGGTGCTGCCGCGCATCCTCGGCAAGTCCGACCTGGTGGCCACGGTGCCGGCGCGCATCGCCAAGCTCTTCCACAGCGAACATCCGGACGTCTTCCTCTCGTATGAACTGCCGGTCAAGTTGCCGGTGGTGGACATCACCCTGCACTGGCATCAGGCCTTCGATGCTGACCCCGGCAACAGCTGGCTGCGCCAGATCGTCATCGACCTGTTGCAGAGTTACGGCCGCAGCAGCTGATGCATTGATGGCTTCAACGCAGAAGGCCCGCCAGCGCGGCGGGCCGTTCTCCCCTGCCTGCGGGAAGGCCACCGGATGTCGGCAGTAGCCTTCCCTCCTCAAGACAAGAAGCCCGTCCTCAGAAGCGATGACGGATGCCAAAGCGCAAGGCGCTCTGGTTGCCCGTCGACGACTGGATACCGCCACCGAAGACCGGATAGGCGTTGTAGCCATTGTCGCGGTCATACACCGCATCCACGTACAGGTCGGTGCGCTTGGAAATCTTGTAGTCCACCGTCGCTACCAGCGCCTGGGCATTGCCCACACCCTGGTTGCGCTTCTGGAACTGGTAGGCTGCGGCCAGATCCCACAGCGGCGTCAACGCATAGACGGTGCCCAGTTCATAGGTGGTGGCCTTGGCATTGGTGTTGGTGTTCTTGACCTGGGTGAGTACGCCGAAGGGGGTGAAGGCGCCGATCTGGTAGCGCGCGCCGCCACCGTAGATGCGGGTCGAGTAGCTGCCGGTGCTGTCCTTGATGTCGGTGTAGGCCAGCGCACCACTGAAGGCGCCGGCGTCGTACTGGCCGAGGGCGCTGAGGGTGCGACCGGCATTGTTGTTGCCCGCCACTTCGCCCAGACCGTACATCGCTCCGAAGCTGAAACCGCCGAACTTGGCACTGTTGTATTTCACCGAGTTGTTGGTGCGGTCGCCGCCATAGATGTGATCGTTGAGCGCCGTGCTGTGCGCCGCATCGGCATGGAGGCCCCAGGCGAAGGAGCCGGCCGGCGACAGTGCGCCCATGGCGTACTGGGCACCGATGTTGGACATGAAGTCATACTGGCGACCTGCGCTGATCGATCCCCAGTCCTTGCTGCCCAGGCCGACGAAGGACTGGCGGCCGAACAGCAGGCCACCCTGGCCGAGGCTGCCATCATCCGCACCGAAGCCGGTCTCCAGCGTGAAGAAGGCGTTCAGGCCACCCCCCAGGTCTTCGGTCCCCTTGAAGCCGATGCGGCTGCCCTGGGCAATGCCGCTGTCCATGCGCAGCAAGGAGGCACCGCCGCCGCCGGTCTTGGCGGCATTGGAGTAATAAGTGAGGCCCAGGTCGATCAGGCCATAGATGGAAACGCTGCTCTGTGCATGTGCCATCCCCGTGCCGGCCGCGAGCATGGCGGCGACCAGTAATTTCTTCTTCATGTGACAAGGCTCCCTGTGGTGTTGCGATGTGATGGGCGCGGCCCGCATCGGCCCAGGCCAATGGCGAACCGGCTGACGCAGCCGTCAATGCAGTGGTCTGCGTGGCGTGCATGACGAGTCGTCATGTGTGCCCATCATAGGAAGCGCATTTGCGCCAGATCAAATTGATGCAGCGGATGAATGGAATAAGCCTGATTCATGCGCGCATCAGATCGGGTATGGTCTCTCGGATCCGGTGCATGAATCGACGGCTTGGCAGAAGAAAGATGCAGAACCTCACCACGCGGGTGCGCGCCATCACCAAGGCGGCGCGTTGCGCGGCGGTGGTAAAGGAATCTTTAGTTGTGGTGTTCGACCAACGGCAGCGTGAAGCAGAAGCGGGTGCCGCGCTGTTCTTTCTGGCCCTCGCGCTCGTGCCTGCCCTCGGCTTCGCCGGGCTGGGCCCAGATATCGCCGCGATGGCGCGCAATGATGTTCTTGCACAGCGCCAGTCCGATGCCATTGCCGCTGACCTTGGAGGAAAAGAATCCATCGAAGAGCCGTTCGCGGTGACCGGCATCGATGCCACGTCCTTCGTCAGCCACCGTCAGCAGTGCATGGCTGCCGCTCCTTGCGGTGCTGATGCGCACGTGCCGGGCGCCTTCGGGAAACTCCATCATCTCCTCGATGGCATTGAAGGCGAGGTTTAGGATCACCTGACCGATCAGCACCTTCTCGCAGCTCACCACCAGCGGCTGCGCACCGGCCTCGATATGCAGATGTACCTTGCCCTCGGCGGCCTTCATCTCGACGAACCAGCGCACCTCTTCCAGCACCGCGTTGAGGTCGATGAGGGCTTCGCTCTGCTCCAGCCGCACGACATATTCGCGCACGCTCTTGATGATGCTGGCAGCATGATCGACCTGGCGCCCGGCGCTTTCCAGTCCCCATACGATCTGCCCGGCCTGCTCGCGCAGGGCCTCGCTGTGGCGGATGCGCAGGATCGAGCCTTCGAGGAAATTGCGGATCGCCGCCAGCGGTTGCGACAGTTCATGCGCAATGGCGGTGGCCATCTCGCCCATGGCATTGTGGCGCGCCAGGTATTCCAGCGCGGCCTGGTCGCGGCGGCGGGCTTCTTCGGCCTCGACCTGATCGGTGATGTCGTGGAAGTGCAGCAGATGGCCCTTGAGGTCGTTCTCGATTTCGATATAGCGGCACACCCCATGGTGCCAGCGCACCACGCCATCCTTGCGCAGGATCTGGTAGCGCAGCGGGAAGCTGATCGCATCCGGCAGCGCCAGCGTGAGCAGTTCCAGCAACTCGTCGCGCGCCTCGGGCAGGCATTGCTCGACGAAATTCTTGGGCGGGTTCTGGCCCGGCCGCACACCCAGCAATTTGCGGCCGGCGTCGCTGAGGTAGTCGATGCCGCCATCGGGACGCAGTACCGCTACGCCTTCGTCGGAATCCTGCATGAATTCCTTGAGGCGGCTCTCCAGCTTCTTCATCTCGCGCCGTATCTGTTCCTCGCGGGCAATATCGCGGAACTGCACCATGATGATGTCGCGCTCGCTCAGCGGCACCAGCGTGGCAATCGCCTCCGAAAGAATTTCGTCGCCGTTCTTGGCGCGGTAGCACCACTCCACCATGTTGCTGCCGTGGAGCACGGCATCGTGCAGCCACTTGCGGCCGATCTCGCGGCGGTATTCGTGCGACTGCCGGCTCATGTCCGGGGCTTTGAGCGGCAGCAGTTCTTCCAGCGTAAAACCGAGCACCTGGCAGGCCGAAGGGTTGGCCCAGAGAATGGACTTGGTGTGGGCGTCATGCAGGATGATGCACATGGGCAGCGCATCCATCATGCGGCGGAAATCATCGAAGCCAAAGCGGATGGCGTCATCCGGCAGGGCAGGGGAAGAAGGTGCGGCAGATTGTTCTGGCATCGCTGGTCTCTGTGATGGCTGGTCGCTTCAAGGCTGGCCCTAGGGGTTTTCTTTAGAAGACTTCGCGTATTCCCCTAAAAAAGCTGCAGCGCTCCCGATTGAACCGGGAAGGGCCGCTCCCTACACTCGACTTCATTCTGATGCAAGCCACCTGGAGAATGCAATGTCCGTGATGGAGAACCCGGCCGCGCTGGCGGTCCGTGAAGAAGACGCCCTGGTCCCGCTGCTGGCCGAGATCCGTGCACGGCGCGAAGAATTCGCCGCGCAGCGTTTCGTGCCCAGGGATTTCATCGCGCAGTTGAAGAAGGTCGGTGTCTATCGCGCCGCCACGCCGCAGTGCTTCGGCGGCAGCGGCATGTCGCCCATGGCCTTCCTGCAGTTGATCGAAAAGATTTCCGTGGCCGATGCCTCGGTCGGCTGGGTTGCCAGTTTCGGTTCGGCCTCGGTCTATCTGGCCGCTCTGCCCAGGCAAACGCAAGCCAGGCTCTACGCCAACGGCCCCGACCTGACCTTCGCCGGTGGTCTGTTCCCGCTGCAGCCGGCGACCCAGGTCGAAGGCGGCTGGATGGTCAACGGCACCTGGAAATTCGCCAGCGGCTGCAAGGGCGCCGATGTGCTGGGCGTGGGCATCGGCGCAGCCGTGCCCGGCCAGGCCGGTTCCAAGCCGCGCACCGCCGTGTTGCCGCCGGAGCAGGTCGAGATCATCGACAACTGGGAGGTGATGGGACTGGTCGGCACCGGCAGCCATGACCTCAAGGTGAGCCAGCAATTCGTTCCGGATGAGTGGACCTTCATCCGTGGCGGCGCCTCCACCATCGATGAACCGCTGTACCGCTATCCCACCATTGCCTATGCCGCACAGGTGCTGGCGGTGGTGAACCTGGGCGTGGGACGCGCCGCCATCGACGAGATCAACCAGATGTCCGGCGGCCGCGTGGCCATCACCGGCGCGCCCAAGCTGGCTGATCGTTCCTACGTGCGCATCGAGGTGGCCAAGGCCGAAGCGAAACTGCGCTCGGCACGCGCCTTCCTTTATGACGCGACCAGCGAAGTGTGGGAGTCCATTCTCGCTGGCAATCCTGTCACGCCCGAACAGGTCAGCCTGTTGCGCCTGACGGCAGTCGAGATCGCCAGGGTCGGCAATGAAGTCACGCAGGCCATGTTCGGCCTGGCCGGTACCACGGCCATCTACAGCAACCATCCCTTGCAGCGTTACCTGCGGGACGCCGCCGTGGTCAAGCAGCACGCCTTCCTGGGTGAGGGCATCTACGACGGTGCCGGTGCGGTCACGCTGGGCGTGCCGCCGATGCCGGGTTTCCTGTAAGCCGTCGCGTTCTTTCCATTTTTGATTTCCAAGTTTTCAGTCCGGAGCCCTCATGAGCCAAGTCCCAAGCAACGATAAAGAACCGCTGCGCGTCCTCTTCTGCGTCGGCGTGACGCAAAACTTCTTCGACCTGCCCGCCACCGAGACCGGCCCGGTGTGGCAGGCCTATGGTCAGATGATGACGGCGTTGGCCACCATGGACGGCATCAAGGTACTGGGCACCATGGATGATGACCGCCTGATGGTGGGCAAGTCCGACGATGCCCCCTGGACCTTCTACATCATGGCCGATGTGGCCGACCTCGATACGGTGGTGGCGGCCTGCAACCTGTTCCGCACCACCATGGTGGGTGAACACCGCCTGTGGAAGTACGGCAAGATCGAAGCCCGTGTGGGCCGCGCCCTCATCATCCAGGGCGGCTGATCATGGACAAGAAAATTGCCCTGGTCACCGGCGCCGCACGCGGCCTCGGTGAAAGCATCGCGCGCAAGATGCATGCGGCCGGCTACAAGGTAGCGCTCTCTGACATCGATCTGGAACAGGTGTCGGCCGTGGCCGCCAGCCTCGACGCCAGCGGCGCCACGGCCATGCCGCTGGCGCTGGACGTGCGCCGCAAGCCCGACTTCATCGCTGCCTGCGACGCCATCGAATTGCGCTGGGGCGGTGCTGCGGTGCTGGTCAACAATGCCGGCCGTTCGCGTGTGGCCGCGCTGATGGAGATCACGCCCGAGGAGTGGGATGAGGTCACCGCCATCAACATGAAGGGCACATTTCTTGCATGCCAGGTGTTCGGCAAACGCTTCGCCGATCGCGGTTACGGCCGCATCATCAACATCGCTTCGCTGGCCGGGCAGAACGGCGGCACCGCCACCGGTGCCCACTATGCTGCGGCCAAGGGCGCGGTGCTGACGCTGACCAAGGTCTTCGCCCGCGAGCTGGCAGGCGCAGGGGTGACCGTCAATGCGATTTCGCCGGGCCCGCTGGATTTGCCCATCGTGCGCGAGATCGTGCCGGCCGACAAGCTGGCCGCGACCATTGCCACCATTCCGGTCAAGACGCTGGGCGATCCCGATTTCATCGCCGATGCCGTGCTGCTGCTGGCTTCGCCCGAGGCGGGTTCGGCGACCGGCGCCTGCCTCGACATCAATGGCGGGCTCTACGTGCGTTGACCGGGACCGGTTCTGCGCCGATGCGAGATTGCTGTCCCGGATCGGTGGCGGCGTGGGGAAGCCCGCCATCATCTCAACCAACAAGGGAGAAATACATGCTGCACAAACGCCTGATTGCCACCGCCGCGCTGGCCGCTCTCGGTACCATCGCCACCCTCGCCGGCAATCCCGCCTTCGCCCAGGTCAAGATCGGGGTCGTGACCTCTTCCACGGGCCCCGTCTCGCTGGTGGGCATTCCGCAAAAGAACACCGTGCCGCTGCTGCCGGCCAAGGCCGGTGACCTGAAGATCGAATACATCTCGCTGGACGATGCCAGCGATCCCACCAAGTCGGTCACCGAAGTCAAGAAGCTGATCTCCGAATATAACGTCGATGCCATCATCGGCCCCAGCGGTTCGCCCAATGCCATGGGCGTGATCTCCTTCGTTGCCGAAGCCGGCGTGCCGATGCTGGCACCGGTGGGCACCGCCGCGGTGGTGCTGCCGATGACGGAGCAGAAGAAGTGGGTCTTCAAGACCACCCAGAACGATGACCTCATTGCCGGCGCGCTGGTGGCGCAGATGGTCAAGACCAAGGTCAAGACGGTCGGCTTCATCACCATCAACGATCCCTTCGGCGAGAACTGGGCCAAGGTCTTTGGCGAGCTGGCCGCCAGGAACAACATCAAGATCGTCGCCAACGAGCGCTACCAGCGCACCGATACCTCGGTCACCGCGCAGACCCTGAAGATCCTCGCCGCCAATCCGGATGCGGTACTGGTGGCCGCGCCCGGCGCCGCCCCCGTGCTGCCGCAGACTACGCTGTATGACCAGGGCTACAAGGGCAAGATGTACCAGACCCACGGCGCCGCCTTGCCGGCCTTCCTGCAACTGGGCAAGAACAAGGTGGAGGGCACCATCCTGGCGGCCAGCCTGATGCTGGTGCTGCCTGAAATCCCCGACAGCAATCCTTCCAAGAAGGTCGCCATCGACTACATCGAAGCCTACAAGAAGCTCTACAACGCCGTGCCCGCCACCTTCGGCGCCAACGTCTATGACGCCGGTCTGCTGCTGGAGAAAGCCATTCCGGTGGCGGCGAAGAAGGCCAAGCCGGGCAGCAAGGAATTCCGCGCGGCCCTGCGCGATGCACTGGAGAACACCAAGGAAGTGGTGGGCACCCAGGGCGTCTACAACATGAGCGCAGCCGACCACAGCGGCTTCGATGAACGCGGACGCGAACTCATCACCGTCAAGGGTGGCAACTGGGCCCTGCTCAAACCGTAAGGCGCTGGTCTGCTGCGCCGGTCATGGCCTCCACGCCGGGCCGGCGCAGTGCTCTACCTCCACACGCATCCCGAACCTGGCGCGTCGTTCCCGGCTGGATGGCAGCGCGCGCCGGCTCCACAAGGAAGTCGCAATGAATCTCCAAATCGTGGCGCTCCTGGGACAGGACGGCATCACCAACGGCGCCATCTATGCGCTGCTGGCGCTGTCCATCGTCCTGGTCTTCACCGTCACCCGTATCCTCCTGATCCCGCAGGGCGAGTTCGTCTCCTTCGGCGCGCTGACCATGGGCATGATGCAGAACGGCCAGCCGCTCACGGTCGCCTGGCTGCTGGTGGCCCTGTGCCTGGGCGCCTGTGCCTTCGACCTCTACGACATGTGGCGCACCAGCCGGCGCCGGCCCAGCCTGTGGCTGCCGGCCAAGCTGGTCTATGCGGCGGTGGTGGCGGGCGTGGCCCTGAACCTCAACTTCTCCACCATGCCGATGCTGG
Organism: Herbaspirillum sp. DW155; assembly: GCF_037076565.1. Lineage (NCBI taxonomy): Bacteria > Pseudomonadati > Pseudomonadota > Betaproteobacteria > Burkholderiales > Oxalobacteraceae > Herbaspirillum > Herbaspirillum sp. DW155. The sequence goes on from NZ_AP029028.1 coordinate 1,355,889, forward strand.
CGCAGATCGTCATGACCCTGCTGCTGCTGGTGCCGATGGGACCACTGATGTACCGCATGGCCTTCCAGCCTATCGCCTCGGCCTCGCCACTGGTGCTGCTGATCGTCTCCATTGCCGTGCACGTGGCCCTGGTCGGTGTGGCGCTGCTGGTGTTCGGCCCGGAAGGCGCGCGTACCGCACCGTTCACCGATGCCAGTCTGGAACTGGGCAGCCTGCGCTTTTCCAGCCAGGCGCTATGGGTGATCTGCGTATCGCTGTTGCTGATCGTGGGCCTGTTCCTGATGTTCGAGCGCACGCTGTATGGCAAGGCCTTGCGCGCTGCTGCGTTGAACCGCATGGGCGCGCGTCTGATGGGCATCTCGCCGGTGTTTGCGGGCAAGGCCATGTTCCTGCTGGCTTCATTGATCGGGGTGATGTCCGGTGTGCTGATCGCGCCCATCACCACGATCTACTATGACTCGGGTTTCCTGATCAGCCTGAAGGGCTTCGTCGGTTCCATCATCGGCGGGCTGGTCAGCTATCCGGTGGCGGCCATCGGTGCGCTCACCATTGGCCTGATCGAATCCTTCTCCACCTTCTGGGCCAGTGCCTACAAGGAAATCATCGTCTTCGTACTGATCATTCCCATCCTGCTATGGCGTTCCCTCTCGACCCGTCACGTGGAGGAAGAAGAATGAAACCCGCTTCCTCCCCCCGGCCTTCACGTCTCCCGGCGCGCACGGCGCTGGCCATCTTCGTCGTGTTGCTCGCGGCCGCACCGCTGGTCCTGCCGCCGTTCTACATGACCCTGCTCAACAACATCGGCCTGGCCTCGCTGGTGGTGCTGGGGCTGGTGCTGCTGACCGGCGTGGCCGGCCTGACCAGTTTCGGACAGGCGGCCTTCGTGGGCCTGGGTGCCTATTTCTCGGCAGCGCTCTCGGCCAAGGTATTGCCGCTGCCGGAGGCCCTGTTGTGGCTGCAGTCACCCTGGCCTGCGCTGGTGGCGGCACTGCTCCTCACCGCCTTGCTGGCCTATGCCGTGGGCAGCGTCACGCTCAAGCTCTCCGGGCATTACCTGCCGCTGGGCACCATCGCCTGGGGCATCAGCCTGTATTTCATCTTCGGCACGTTGGAGAGCATGGGCGGGCAGACCGGCATGTCGGGCATTCCCTCCATCACGTTCTTCGGGGTGGCGCTCAGTTCCGACCGTGCCATGTTCGGCCTGATCTGGATCGCTGTGCTGCTGGGCGTGGCGGCCCTGAGCAACCTGCTGGATTCGCGCGAAGGCCGCGCCATCCGTGCCCTCAAGGGCGGCATCGTGATGGCCGAGGCCATGGGCATCAATACCGCGCGCATGCGCATCGTGGTGTTCGTCATCGCCGCCGTGCTGGCTGCGCTGTCGGGCTGGTTGTATGTCCACATGCAGCGCTTCGTCAATCCCTCGCCCTTCGGTTTGGGTTTCGGCATCGACTACCTGTTCATGGCGGTGCTGGGCGGGGCCAGCCATGTGTGGGGGGCGGTGCTGGGTTCCACCTTGATCGTGGTGCTCAAGGAATGGCTGCAGGGCATCCTGCCGGTGGTGCTGGGACGCTCGGGCAATTTCGAGACCATCGTCTTCGGGCTCCTGATCGTGGTGCTGCTGCAGCGTTCGCGCGATGGCCTCTGGCCTTATCTGGCGCGCCTGATGCCGGTGCGCAGCCGCCGGCTGCAGATCGATCCGCAGGCCCAGGCGCTACCGCGCCGTCCCATGCCGGCTCCGCACGAAGTGGTGCTGGATGTGCGTAACGTCACGCGCAAGTTCGGCGGGCTGGTGGCCAACAACGACATGAACCTGAAGGTGATGGCCGGTGAAGTGCTGGCCCTGATCGGTCCCAATGGGGCGGGCAAGTCCACGCTCTTCAACCAGATTTCCGGTGTCGATACGCCGACCTCGGGCAGCGTGCAATTCCGTGGCTATGAAGTGACCGGCCGTGGTTCGCGTCATATCGCCGGGCTGGGCATGAGCCGCAGCTTCCAGCATGTGCGCCTGATGCCGCGCATGACGGTGCTGGAGAACGTCGCCATCGGTGCCTACCTGCGCGGACAGCGTGGCGTGCTGGCCTCGATGCTGCGTCTGGACCGGCAGGAAGAAGCCCGAATTCTGGCCGAAGCTGCGCGCCAGATCGAACGCGTCGGCCTGAAGGCGCAGATGTTCGAGCAGGCCGGCGCACTCTCGCTGGGCCAGCAGCGCATCCTGGAAATCGCCCGCGCGCTGGCTGCCGATCCCTGCCTGCTGTTGCTCGATGAACCTGCTGCCGGTCTGCGTCTGGGCGAGAAGCAGGCGCTGGGCGACCTGTTGCGCAAGCTGCGCGGCGAGGGTATGGCCATCCTGCTGGTGGAACACGACATGGATTTCGTCATGGAACTGGTGGACCGTATCGTGGTGATGGACTTCGGCCAGAAGATCGCCGAGGGCTTGCCCGAAGAGATCCAGAACAATCGCGCCGTGCTGGAAGCCTATCTGGGCGTGGCCGACGAGGAAGAGGGCGCAGCGGTAGAAGAATCCGCGGGCAATGCCATCGCAGCAGGAGCACATCATGGGCAATAAGGTATTGGAAGTGCGCGACCTGTCGGCAGCCTATGGCCGCGTGCAGGTGCTCTCGGGCATCGACCTGTCGGTGGAGCAGGGCAAGATCGTCACCGTCATCGGCCCCAATGGCGCGGGCAAGACCACGCTGCTCTCGGCCATCATGGGCGTGCTGCCCTCGCGCGGGGCGATGGCCTTCGATGGCACCATCCGCCACTCGCCCGAAGTGGAAGAGATGGTCGCCGCCGGCATGACCCTGGTGCCGGAGAAGCGCGAGTTGTTCGCCGAGATGAACATCGAGGACAACCTGATGCTGGGCGCCTTCCAGCGCTATCGCACCGGCCAGCGCGATCACGCCGCCACACTGGAAGAGGTCTATACGCTCTTTCCGCGTCTGCGCGAGCGCCGCACGCAGCAGGCCGGCACGCTCTCCGGCGGCGAGCGTCAGATGCTGGCGGTGGGCCGTGCGCTGATGGCCAAACCGCGCCTCCTGATGCTGGATGAGCCGAGCCTGGGCCTGGCGCCGCTGATCGTGCGCGAGATCTTCCGCATCATCGCCGAGCTGCGCCGCCGTGGCGTCTCCATCCTGCTGGTGGAGCAGAACGCACGCGCCGCGCTGCAGGTGGCCGACTACGGCTACGTGCTGGAAAACGGCGAGATCCGCATGCACGGACCGGCCAGCCAGCTGGCCCATGACCGCCGCGTGATCGAAGCCTATCTGGGTTTGTCCGGCAAGCATCAGGACAAGCTGGCCGGTTGAATTTCCCTTTTGAGTGATTGCCATGAGTCAGCCAGCATCTAGCACCACCTCAGCCGTTGCGCCGCTGCGCATCTGCATCGCCGGAGCCGGTGCCATCGGCGGCACCCTGGCGGTGCGCCTGACGGCGGCCGGCCATCAGGTCAGCGTCCTGGCGCGCGGCCAGACCCTGCAGGCCATCCGCGAACGCGGCCTTACTCTGCATGATCTGCACGGCACCACTCATGCGCGTCCGGTTGCCAGCCAGTCGCCCGAGTTCGGTATCCAGGACGTGATTTTTCTGTGTGCAAAAAGTCAGGACATGTCAGCCTTGTTGCCCCAGGTCGCCCCCATGGTCGGGGAGGACACGGTGGTGATCCCGACCAGCAATGGCGTGCCCTGGTGGTATTTCCATCGCGAGGGCGGGCGCTTCGATGGCCAGACCGTCAAGGCCGTCGATCCCGATGGCACCCTGACGCGCGCCGTGCCGCTGGCGCAGCTGATCGGCAGCGTGCTGTTCATCACGGCCGAGGTGGAGAGCCCTGGCGTGATCCGCTCGGTCAATCCGCACCTGATGGTATTGGGCGAGCCTTCGGGCGAGATGAGCGAGCGCCTTTTGCGCGTGCGTGCAGCGGTGGAAGCAGCCGGCATCGAAGCCCGCGCCACCGACCGCATCCGCGACAAGCTGTGGACCAAGATCATCGCCAACATCAGCACCAATCCCTTGTCGGTCATCACGCAGGGCACGCTGCAGCAGCTGTACGGCTTGCCCGAACTACGCGAGGTGGTCACCCAGATCATGCGCGAAACCTTGCTGGTGGCCTCCAGCCATGGTGCGCGGGTGGATATCGATCCGCTGACGTTCGTGCAGCTGGGCGAGGCCATGGGGGCTTTCCGCACCTCCATGCTGCAAGACCTGGAACGTGGCCGGCCGCTGGAGCTGGCGGCCATCGGCGATGCGGTGCTGGAGATGGCCGATCACTATGCCATTCCGATGCCGATCACGCGCGCCGTGGTCTCGCTGGCCCGCTTTCGTGGCGAGGCGGCACGGCAACAGAGAGAACAACAGAGAGAGTCGCACCCACAAGCACCGCAGCCGGCGGCACAGGCCGCCTGAGCGCGATCCACTCACCCTACACGATCAGGAGCCCCATCCATGAACATCATGCAATTCAGCTATGGCGCAGAGAAGCCATCCCACTGCAGCGACCAAGAATGGGCGCTGCGCATCCAGCTGGCCCATTGTTATCGCCTGGTCGATTACCTGGGCTGGACCGAGATGATCTTCAATCACATCTCGGTGCGCGTGCCGGGGCCGGAGCATCATTACCTGGTTAATCCGTTTGCGCTGAACTACAACGAAGTCACCCCGGCCAACCTGCTCAAGGTGGGCCTGGACGGGCAACTGGCCGAGCCCTCGGATTACAAGGCCAACCCGGCCGGTTTTGCGCTGCACAGCGCCATCCACGGCGCGCGCGACGATCTGCGCTGCGTGATCCACACGCACACCACGCCGATCTCGGCGGTGACCATGAAGAAGAGCGGTTTCGAGCACAACGATTTCTATGGTGCGCAATTGTTCGGGCGCATCGGCTATCACGAGTTCGAGGGGATCACCCTGTTTGCGGAGGAGAAGGAGCGCATGCTGCAGAGCCTCGGTGACAAGCACATTCTGGTCTTGCGCAATCACGGGGTGGCGGTGTGCGAGAGTGATATCCAGCGCGCCTTCTTCTTGCTGTGGACGGTGCAGCGGGCCGCCGAGATCCAGGTGGCGGGACGGTCGATGGCGGGCGAGGATCAGCTCCTGCCGGATGAAGTGCGGCAGAAGTGCGCGGATCTGACGCAGCAGCTCATTCGTAATGACGGGTTTGCGGTGATTTTTTTTGAGGCGATTGTGCGCAAGATGTTGAAGGCGAGTTATCAGGCGAGCTGATTGCCGAAGCCTGCATCGATCACTCAAACAGATAAGTACATCGCGCCAGTCCCGCAGGACGGCGCGATTTTTTCTTCAGACAGGGACGCCCGGACTCAGTTTGCCCTCGTCTTGCCCCACTCCGCTGCCTTGTCCGCCGCCGCGCCGGCCACCGAATACAGCGCGCCCGGCGCATTGCGCGTCTTCTGGAATTCTTCCAGTGACTGGCCGCGCATGGCCGCGTAGATGTGCAGGTTCGATACGCCCACCACCGCTCCCAGTTTTTCCAGCAGGAAGAAGATCACGCCATAACGGATCATGCCCTGCCAGTCGCGCCGGCTGATCATCTCGCGTTCCTCCGCGGAGAGGCCGGCTTCTTCATAGGTCGCCTGCGGATCGGCCAGGAAGCGCTCGCGGAACGCCGGCTGGATCAGCTGGTACAGGTAGCGGTTGATGCGGTAGCGCGTATTGGCGGTTTCCAGCGTGAAAGGATATGTGCCTTCCAGCTGCTCGATGCCCTTGAGCTGCTGCGCCACGTGCTCGCGATGACGCGCCGCCTCGGCCGCCTGCAAGGTCGCATCGGCCGCCACGGCCGGTTCATAGAGCGCCACCGCGATGCCGGTCATGGAAGGCAGGTAATACTCGCGGTGCAGGCAGTTCACGCCGGCCGGCATGGCGCCGCGCATGATGAGCCACATGACGACCTCGGCGCTTTCCAGCCCGCCCAGCGTCGCCAGTTCGGCATGGGTCAGGCGGGTCAGGGCTTCCGGATCATCCTGCAGCAGGTTCAGGAACTGGTGGTCCCACGGCGTATTGTTGAAGCCGGCGCGTTCGCCATGCACCTGATGCGACAGGCCACCGGTGGCGACGATGACCACATCGAGGTCTTCGGGATAGCTTTCGATGGCGCGGCGCAGGCCCTGGCCCAGCTTGTAGCAGCGCCGCGCCGTGGGGATCGGGAACTGCAGCACGCCCACCTGCAGCGGGATGATCTGGCCGGGCCAGCCATGCTGGTGTTCCCACAGCATCGACAAGGGCGAGAAGCAGCCGTGGTCCAGCGGCTTGTTCTGGAAGAAGGCCATGTCGAATTCGTCAGCCATGAGCGAGCTGCCGATATGGCGCGCCAGCGCCGCATGTCCGCCCACGGCGGGCAGCTTGCGGGCGCCGCCGCCCTCGTCGGCAACCTGGTACTCGCTGCCCACGCCCAGCGCAAAGGCGGAGTAATGGTCGAAGAAGAAGGAGGTCACGTGGTCGTTGTAGACCACCAGCAGCACGTCCGGCTGCTTCTGTTGCAGCCATTGCTGCACCGGTTCGTAAGCCTTGAAGATGGGTGCCCAGACGGCATCGTGCTGCTTGTTGGCATCCAGCGCGAAGCCGATGGTGGGTGTATGCGAAGTGGCGATGGCGCCGACGATGTTGGCCATGACGATTTATTCCTGTAACAGATGAATCCGATGTGATTGATGCAGCGGCTTGATCAGACCGCAGCGGCCGGACGCTGCCCCATCTGGATGAAGACGATGATCAGCGCCGCCAGCGTAGCCGGGACCGCGAGAATGGCGATGACAGCACCAAAGCCCCAGCCCATCGACAGCAGCAGGCCGCCAGCGAAGGAGCCGAGGATGCTGCCGAAGCGGCCCACGCCCAGCATCCACGATACGCCTGTGGCGCGCACCACGGTCGGGTAGCAGGAGGGGGCAAAGGCGTTCAGCCCGGTCTGCGCACCGCTCATGCAGAAACCCGCCAGCAGCACGTAGGCCGCGAACATGCCCGACTGCACGCTGCCGGAGGCCAGCAGCAGGATGAAGACGGCCCCCGCGACGTAGGCGGCGGCGATGGCGCGGCTGGGCGACCAGCGGTCCATCAGGAAGCCCACCACCAGCGCGCCGACCGTGCCGCCGAGCTGGAACAGGGCAGTGATGCTGGCCGCCTTCTCGATGGGCAGGCCGGCATCCTTGATGAGCGTGGGCAGCCAGCCCGAGAGCAGGTAGATCACCAGCAGGCCCATGAAGTAAGTGCCCCACAGCGACAGCGTGGTCTTGCGATAGCTGTCCGAGAGCAGCACCCTGGCCGGCTGGCTGCCCTTGACCGGCGGTTCGCTGACGCCAAAGCGCTGGCCCTCGGCGAAGCTGCCGCCACACACGCGCGCCAGGGTGCGGGCAATGCGTTGCACGGGATAGTTGCGCACCACCATGAAGCGCGCCGACTCCGGCACCAGCCACAGGTAGAAGGGCAGGCAGACCAGCGGAATGGCGCCGCCCACCATCAGGACCGTACGCCAGCCGTAATCCGGCAGCAGGGCCGCTGCGAGAAAGCCCACCAGCGCCGAACCCAGGTTGAAGCCGGTGAACATGATGGCCAGCAAGGTGCTGCGCGAACGCTCGGGTACATACTCCGAGAGCAGCGTGGTGGCATTGGGCATGGCCGCACCCAGCCCCAGACCGGTCAGGAAGCGCAGGCCCGAGAGCATCACCACGTCCTGCGCGGCGGCACAGGCCAGGCTGCACAGGCCGAACCAGGCCACTGCCGTCATCAGCAGTTTCTTGCGGCCGTAGCGGTCCGACAGCGGACCGACCAGCAGCGCGCCGATGGCCAGGCCGATGGGCGCGGCGCTCATGACCACGCCGAAGGCGGCGCGCGAAATGCCCCATTCCCTGGTGATGGCGGGGGCGAGGAAGCCCATGATGGCCACGTCCATGCCGTCGGTGGCCACGATGAGGAAGCACAGGATCAGCAGTAACCATTGATAGCCGGACATCTTGCGCCCGTTGATGTACGAACGCACGTCCAGCGATTGTGCTGTATTCATTAAGTCTCCGTGATGGTATCGATTTGTCGGAATCTGCCGGCTTGTCTGCACGCGGCTTGAGGTTGGCTGGTCATGGCGCGGCCAGCGCGCCTTGACTTGGCACAAAGTGTAGGGCGGGGCGGGCGGGCGAGTATTGCTTTCGGCTACCTGAGTGTTGCCATTTGCTAATTGGAGTGGATTTACGGAGGGCCGGGAGAAGGGCTGGCCGCCGCTCAGTGCCAGTGCGCCGCAGCCGCCTCGATCTCTTCCTGCAGGGCGCGCGCGCCCGGCGAGAGGTGGGCGCCCTTGCGCTGCATGAGGCCGATGCGGCGCTCCGTGCCGCGCAGGACGAACGGCAGGGTGGTGAGCTGGCCGGTGGCAATCTCATGCTGCAACTGATGGGCCGAGATCACGGTGAGCATGTCGCTGCCCACCAGCAGGCCGCGCAGCAGCGCCAGGTCGCCCGTTTCCACGGCCGGACGCGGCGCCGGCCAGCCGCTCTCGCGGAAGAACTGATCGATGGAATCGCGCAGCGGCGTGCCCGCCCGCGAGAGTACCCAGGGGTAGCCGTCGAGGTCGCGCAGGGCCAGCCTCCGGCGGCCTGCCAGCGGATGGCCGGCGCGCGCGATCAGGGCGGCACCGTCCTCCACCAGCGCGCGCATGTCGAAGGTGTCGCCGGAAAAGGCGCGCAGGGCGCCGACGATGAAGTCGATGCGCCCGCTCATGAGGCCCGCCGCCAGCTCTTCATAGGGGCTTTCCAGCGAGCGGATCTGCAGACGCGGATGGCGCGCCAGCACCCGCGTCATGGCCGTGGGCAGCAGCTGCGAGCGCGCCAGCGGCAGCGCGCCGACCGTCACCGTCCCTTGCACCACGCCATCGAGCGCGGCAAGGTCTTCAGGAATATGGCGCAGTTCGGCGAGGGCGCGGCCGAAGCGTTCGGTCCAGCGCCGTCCGGCATCGGTGGGCAGCATGCCGTGCGCGGTGCGGAAGAACAGCGCCTGGCCGAGGATGCCCTCCAGCAGCGACAGTGCCTGGCTCACTGCCGAGGGCGAGACCTCCATCAGCCGCGCCACGCTGGGCATGTGATGCGTTTCGGCCAGCAGTGCAGCGGCCTGCAGGCGGCGTTCGTTGAACAGCGCATCCAGACTGGCGACCGGCTTGCCGCTGCGCTCGCGCAGGCGCAGCGCGTCGTCGCGCACTTCGCGCAGTTCCGCCTCGATGCGCTCGACCCGCAGCCTGACCGCTTCCCCGGCCGTGGTGAGCAGCATGCCGCGACCCTTGCGCTCGAACAGCTGCGTCTGCAGGCTCTGCTCCAACGCGGCCACCGAGCGGGCCACGGCCGAGGAGGCGCGCAGCAGCGTGTCGGAAGAGCGGCGCACCCCGCCGGTGGTGGCGACGACGTTGAAGACGTGGAGATGGCGCAGGTTGAGCAGAGACATGGCGGGTCGGCGGAGGGATTCCGGATTCTGAGGGCGATTAGAAAATTAGAACAGAGGAAGGCCCACAACGCAACCAAGCGGGCAGGGGGCTCACGCATACTCGGCGCCATTGTTTTCAAAGGTAAAGACCGGTGTCCGACCTCGACCTCCATTCTCCTGCCGATCCTGATGGTGCCGACCTGCTGGCCATCCCCTGCACTCTGATGCGCGGCGGTACCTCGCGCGGCCCGTTCTTCCTGGCCGATGACCTGCCGCAGGAGACGGCCGCGCGCGACCGCGTGCTGCTGGCCGCGCTCGGCTCGCCCGACCGGCGCCAGATCGATGGCCTGGGCGGCGCCCATCCGCTGACCAGCAAGGCCGGCATCGTCCGCCGCAGCCAGGTGGCCGGGGTGGACCTGGAGTTCCTGTTCGCGCAGTTGCAGCCCGAATCGGATCGCGTCGATACCACGCCCAATTGCGGCAACATGCTGGCCGCCGTGCTGCCCTTTGCCATTGAACGCGGTCTCATCGCAACCGGCCCTGAGACCACCACGGCGCGCATTCTCACGCTCAACACCGGCATGCAATGCGAGGTAACGGTAGAGACCCCGGGCGGCCGCCTGCGCTACCGGGGCGATACCCGCATTGATGGCGTGCCGGGCACGGCCGCACCGGTGCGCATCAACTTCCTCGATACAGCCGGTTCAGTGTGCCCGGCGATGTTGCCCACGGGCCGCGTGCTGGACCGGGTGCGCCATGCCACGGCCGATGGCGGGCAGCGCGAGATCGCCGCCACCCTCATCGACAATGGCATGCCCATGGTGCTGGTGCGGGCGGCAGACTTTGGCTTGGCCGGTGATGAAAGTGTGGCCGACCTCAATGCCGATACCGTCTTGAAGGAAAGGCTGGAAGCCCTGCGCCTGGCCTGCGGACCGTTGATGGGCCTGGGCGACGTGGCCGGCAAGAACTATCCCAAGATGTGCCTGCTGTCGGCCCCCACGGCAGGCGGCACGGTCTCGACCCGCTGCTTCATCCCGCACGTCTGCCACGAAGCCATCGGTGTGCTGGCCGCCGTCACGGTGGCTACCGCCTGCGTGCTGGAAGGCTCGGTGGCGCAAGGGCTGGCGGTGGCTGGCAGCGGCTTGCTGCGCACCGTCTCGGTGGAGCATCCCACCGGGGAATTCAGCGTCGCGCTGGAGCTGGACCCGCGCGATGCGCAACAGATCCGGCGCGCGGCGCTGCTGCGCACGGCGCGTCCCATCCTGCGCGGGGAAGTCCTGATCCCTGCCGAACTCTTGAACCCTCATCCGTAAATCCCATGCGAGACTCTCTCATCATCGACTGTCATGGTCACTACACCACGGCGCCCAAGGCGCTGGAAGACTGGCGCAACCGGCAGATCGCCAACCTGAATACCCCCGAACTGGGCCCCAGGGTGGCCGAGCTGAAGATCAGCGACGACGAACTGCGCGAGTCCATCGAGAGCAACCAGTTGCGCCTGATGAAGGAGCGCGGTGCCGATCTCACCATCTTCTCGCCGCGCGCCTCCTTCATGGCGCATCACATCGGTGATCTCAACACCAGCCAGACCTGGGCGGCCATCTGCAACGAACTGTGCCATCGCGTAGCGCAGCTGTTCCCCGATCACTTCATCGGTGCGGCCATGCTGCCGCAGTCGCCGGGCGCAGACATCCGCACCTCGATTGCCGAGATGGAAAAGTGCGTCAAGGAATATGGTTTCGTCGGCATCAACCTCAATCCGGATCCCTCGGGCGGCCATTGGACTTCGCCGCCGCTGTCCGACCGGTCCTGGTATCCGCTCTACGAAAAGATGGTGGAGCTGGAAGTGCCGGCCATGATCCACGTGAGCACCAGCTGCAATGCCTGCTTCCACACGACCGGTTCGCACTACCTGAACGCCGATACCACCGCCTTCATGCAGTGCCTGACCTCGGACCTGTTCAAGGACTTCCCCACGCTGAAGTTCCTGATCCCGCACGGCGGCGGTGCCGTGCCCTACCACTGGGGTCGCTTCCGTGGCCTGGCCCAGGAGATGAAGAAGCCGCTGCTCGAGGATCACCTGCTCAACAACATCTTCTTCGATACCTGCGTCTATCACCAGCCGGGCATCGACCTGCTCACCCGCGTCATTCCCGTGGACAACGTGCTGTTCGCCTCCGAGATGATCGGGGCGGTGCGCGGCATCGACCCCGAGACCGGCCATTACTACGACGACACCAAACGCTACATCGAGGCCGCCGCACTGAGCCCCGCAGAGCGCCACCAGATTTACGAAGGCAATGCCCGCCGCGTCTATCCGCGACTGGATGCCGCCCTGAACGCGAAAGGACTGACAGCATGAGCACTCCCCTGATCAACCAGCTTGGCGTGGTCAAGCGCCATATCGAGCGCGCCGACGCCGCTGCCGTGGCGCATCTGGGCAAACTGGGCGTGGCCACCGTGCATGAGGCGCAGGGTCGTACCGGCCTGCTGAAACCCTATCTGCGTCCCATCTATCCCGGCGCCGCAGTGTCGGGCACGGCCGTGACCGTGCTGCTGCACCCCGGCGACAACTGGATGATGCACGTGGCGGCCGAGCAGATCCAGCCCGGCGACATCGTGGTGGCGGCCATCACGGCCGAATGCACCGATGGCTATTTTGGTGATCTGCTGGCCACCAGCTTCATGGCACGCGGCGCGCGGGGACTCATCATCGATGCCGGCGTGCGCGACGTGAAGGTCTTGAAGGAAATGGGCTTCCCGGTATGGAGCCGCGCCATCAGTGCCAAGGGCACCATCAAGGCCACGCTGGGCTCGGTCAACGTACCGGTGGTCTGTGCCGGTGCGCTGGTCCATCCGGGCGACGTGATCGTGGCCGACGATGACGGCGTGGTCGCCGTGCCCGCAGCCGATGCGTTACGCGTGGCCGGGGTGGCGCAACAGCGCGAAGACCTCGAAGGCGAGAAGCGCGCGCAACTGGCTGCCGGCGTGCTGGGGCTGGACATGTACAAGATGCGCGGTCCGCTGGAAGCAGCCGGACTGAAATACATCGACTGAACCCGGTGGGAGCAGTGAGGGGGAAGAACAGAGCGTCCATCCATAAGAGGCGCACCCGCCTTGTTGCCGTCATCGCGCGCCACTGAGAACAACACTGGTTCAGCCAGACCGATTTATCAAGAGGAGGAGATTGCCCATGCAGTTGCGTCACACTATCCGTTCACTGCCGGCCGCCGTGCTGCTGGCCGCCGCCCCTGCTGCTTTCGCGCAGGGCTCGGTCACCATTTATGGCGTGCTCGACGTCTATACCGCCTACCAGAAGAGCACCGTCAGCGGCAAGGACACCTCGCTCTGGGCCATGGGCAACAATGGCCAGATGACCAGCCGGCTCGGCTTCAAGGGCGTGGAAGATCTGGGCGGAGGCTATCGCGCCACCTTCAACCTGGAGAGCGGCTTCGACCCCAGCACCGGCGCGCTGCAGAACAGCTATCGCCTGTTTGACCGTCAGTCCTGGGTGGGCCTGGGCGGTGGCTTCGGTGAGGTGAGGGTGGGGCGGCAGAACAGCGTCATGTTCCTCTACTCGGGCAACATGGATGCCTTTGGCGCGGCCACGTATGGCTCGGCCTACAACAACTTCGCCAACTGGCTGGCACGGGTGGACAACGACATCAGCTACATCTCGCCCAGGTTTTCCAATACCACGCTGGAATTGCATTACTCCGTCGGCGAGCGCGCCGGCAGCACGGCCGGCAATGCGGTCTACCAGATCGGCATGCAGACCCAGCAGGGGCCGCTCTATGTGGGTAGTGCCTACCTCAACGCCAACAACACCACCAACACCAACAGCGTGAAGCAGTTCATGCTGGGCGGGAATTATGACTATGGCAGCGGCAAGGTCTACCTGGCCTTCTTCCGTACCAATGAAGTGATCTCGGCCACCACCGGCAACGTCTTTACCAACCCGGCCGGCAAATACGATCCGAGCGGTGCTGTGGTGGGCAATACGCCGGGCAATTATCACAACACCTACAGCCTCTCGGCGGACTACCGCATCAATGCGCAGACCACCGTGGGTGCCGGTGGCGGCTACGTCAAGGACAGCTCGCGCTACAACAACAATGCGCGCCAGTTCAGCCTGATCGTGAACTATGACTTGTCCAGGCGCACACGGCTGTATGCGGTGGCCTCACGGCTGATCAACCAGAACACCGCCGCCTATCGCATGACCGGTGCCAGCTTCACCGCCAGCCAGGCCCTGAGCCCGGATGCCGGGGCCAGCGAGACCGGTGTCCAACTGGGCATCCGCCACACCTTCTGAGCACGGCGGCAAGCCGCCTCAGCGCACTGCGTAGGCCGCCAGGAAGGTCTCCACTGCGCGGGCTACCATGCGCTTGAGGCGCGGGCGGGAGATGGATTTCTCCAGTCCCAGCATCATCGGCTTGACCGTCTCGCAGTCCAGCAGGGCGCATAGTTGCAGCGTCGCCAGCATGGGGTCGGCTGGCCGCAGGCGTCCTGCCGCCATCTGTTTTTGCAGGAAGGCGGCGACGCGCTCCAGCCCCATCTTCGGCCCTTGCTCATGGAAGCGGCGGCCGATGTCACTGCGTCCGGATTCGGCCACGATCATGCGGTGCGTCTGCAGCGTGCTCTCCTGGCACAGGAAGGCGGCGGCCTTTTCACCAAACACCCGCAGGGTCAGTTCCAGATCGTCCACCTCCTGGTCCAGCGCGGCCAGTGCGGGCTCCATCTGCTTCTTCGCTTCGCCGTGGGTGACCTCCACGAACAGCTCCTCCTTCGATTTGAAATAGCTGTACAGCGTGGCCTTGGAGCCACCGATGCGGGCCGATATCTCGGCCATGGACGCACCTTCGAAGCCCATTTCCTTGAATACCTCCGCCGCTGCGGCCAGGATCGCCTCGCGCCGGGCCGGGGTCTTTACTCTCATTTGCAAGTCTCCGTGGTTTTTTTGCACGTGTCATTTTCGTACAGATGTGTTCAGTATTGCTTGACCGGGAAACGAATGTCAATGAATAATACCGTACAGTTCGGTATTGTTATAAATCTTCTTCCTTTCCGGAGAGTCCTTCATGCGCACCACACCCCTTCTACGGCCCGTCGCTGCACTGGCCATCCTCAGTGTTCTCAGCGCCTGCGGCAAGCCGCCGGGCGGTCCGCCACCGGCCGCCGGCACGCCCTTGCTGGGAGTGATCACGGTGCATCAGCAGCCGGTGGAACTGCACACCGAACTGCCGGGCCGCACCTCGCCGTTCCAGATCGCCGAGGTGCGTCCGCAGGTCAGTGGCATCATCAAGTCGCGCAATTTCCGCGAGGGTAGTGATGTCAAGGTCGGCCAGGTGCTGTACCAGATCAACCCGGCCAGCTATCAGGCCGCCTATGACAGCAGCGTGGCGGCCCTGGCCAAGGCCGAGGCGAGTGTGAAGACGGCGCGCCTGAAGGCCAGCCGCTACAAGGAGCTGGTGGCCATCAAGGCGGTCAGCCAGCAGGATTACGACGATGCGGTGGCCTCGCTGGGCGAGGCTGAGGCCGATGTCGGTACGGCGCGCGCCAATCTGCAGACCAGCCGCATCAACCTCGATTACGCCAAGGTGGACGCGCCCATCTCCGGCCGCATCAGCAAGTCCAGCGTGACGCCGGGTGCCCTGGTGACGGCCAACCAGACCACCGCGATGACCACCATCCAGCAGCTCGATCCGATCTACGTCGACGTCACCCAGTCCAGCAGCACCTGGCTCTCTCTGAAGGAAGCGCTGGCCAATGGCGAGTTGCAGAAGGCGGGCAATGGCGCCAAGGTCAGGCTGATTCTGGAAAACGGCCGCACCTATGCGCAGGAAGGCACGCTGCAGTTCTCCGATGTCACGGTCAATCAGGACACCGGCGCCATCACGCTGCGGGCCGTCTTCCCCAATCCCAAGACTGACCTGCTGCCCGGCATGTATGTGCGTGCCGTCCTGGAAGAAGGCGTGCGCCAGCAGGGTCTGCTGGTGCCGCAGCAGGCGGTCAGCCGTGACGGCGCCGGCAAGCCGGTGGCCTTCGTGGTCAATGCGCAGGGTGTGGTGGAGCAGCGCGCCCTGGTGACCGATCGCGCCATCGGTGACAAGTGGCTGGTCAGCAGTGGCCTCAAGGAAGGCGACCAGCTGGTGGTCGACGGCCAGCAGTCCGCCCGGCCCGGTGCCAGGGTGAAGGTGGTGCCGTGGACGCCCAAGACGGCCGCCACCAGCGCAGCTGCCGGCAACGGCGCCGGCACCAACTGAAAGGCGGGAACAGATCATGGCTCGCTTCTTCATTGACCGCCCCATCTTCGCCTGGGTGATTGCCATCATCGTCATGCTGGCCGGCGCCATCTCGGTGCTGACCCTGCCGATCGCGCAATACCCGGCCATCGCGCCACCGGCCATCGCCATCACCGCCAACTATCCGGGAGCCTCGGCCAAGACCCTGGAAGACACCGTGACCCAGATCATCGAACAGAAGATGAAGGGTCTGGATCGCCTCAGCTACATGGCCTCCACCAGCGAATCTTCCGGTTCGGTGACCATCACGCTGACCTTCGAGAACGGGACCAATCCTGACACCGCCCAGGTGCAGGTGCAGAACAAGCTCTCGCTGGCCACGCCCCTGCTGCCCAGCGAAGTGCAGCAGCAGGGCATCACGGTCACCAAGTCGGCCACCAACTTCCTCAACGTGCTGGCCTTTACTTCGGAAGATGGCAGCATGAACGGCTCCGACCTGTCGGACTACGTGGCCGCCAACGTTCAGGATGCCATCAGCCGCGTCCCCGGCGTGGGTGACACCACGCTCTTTGGTTCGCAGTATGCGATGCGGATCTGGCTCGATCCCGACAAACTCAACAGCTACTCCCTGACCCCGCTGGACGTGAAGAACGCCATCCAGGCGCAGAACGTCCAGGTGTCTTCGGGCCAGCTGGGTGGCTTGCCGGCGGCCGAGAACCAGCAGATCAACGCCACCATCACGGCGCAGACGCGCCTGCGCACGGCCGAGCAGTTCCAGAACATCGTGCTGCGCACCCTGCAGGGCGGTGCCCGCGTCAAGCTGCGCGACGTCGCCCGCATCGAACTGGGCAGCGAGAGCTACAACTCGGTGGGCCGCTACAACGGCAAGCCCGCAGCAGGTCTGGCCATCAAGCTGGCCACCGGTGCCAATGCGCTCGATACCGTCAAGGCCATCGATGCCCGCATGGCCCAGCTGGAGAAACTCTTCCCGGCCGGCATGAAGGTGCAGAAGCCGTATGACACCACGCCCTTCGTGCGCATCTCCATCGAAGAAGTGGTACGTACCTTGGTCGAAGCGGTGGTGCTGGTGTTCCTGGTGATGTACCTGTTCCTGCAGAATTTCCGTGCCACTCTGATCCCGACCATCGCCGTGCCGGTGGTGCTGCTGGGAACCTTCGGCGTGCTGGCGGTGTTCGGCTTCACCATCAACACGCTGACCATGTTTGCGATGGTGCTGGCCATCGGCCTGCTGGTGGACGATGCCATCGTGGTGGTGGAAAACGTCGAGCGGGTGATGTCCGAAGAGGGCTTGCCGCCCAAGGAAGCCACCCGCAAGTCCATGGGGCAGATCAGCGGCGCGCTGGTCGGCGTGGCCCTGGTGCTGGCGGCGGTGTTCGTGCCGATGGCTTTCTTCAGTGGTTCTACCGGCGTGATCTATCGCCAGTTCTCCATCACCATCGTCTCGGCCATGACCCTCTCGGTGCTGGTGGCGATGATCCTGACCCCGGCCCTGTGCGCGACCCTGCTCAAGCCGGCCGCCAAGGGCCACGCGCTGGCCACCACCGGTTTCTTCGGCTGGTTCAACCGCCAGTTCGATCGCAGCAACCTGCGCTACCAGGGCATCGTGCGCCACATGCTGGGCCGCGGCTGGCGCTACATGGCCGCCTATGCGGTGCTGCTGGCGCTGGTGGTGGTGGGCTTCATGAAGCTGCCGGTGGGCTTCCTGCCGGACGAAGACCAGGGCACGCTGTTTGGCATCATCCAGCTGCCCTCGGGCGCCACCAAGGTACGTACCGACCAGGTGATCGAGCAGGTCGAACACCACTTCCTGGTGGACGAGAAGGATACGGTCTCGGGGATCTTCTCGGTCTCGGGCTACAGCTTCGCCGGTAGCGGCCAGAACATGGGCTTTGCCTTCATCAAGCTCAAGCCCTGGGATGAGCGCAAGGGTGCGGGGATGACGGTGACCGACGTGGCCAACCGCGCCAGTGCGGCCTTCGCCAAGATCCGCGATGCCCGGGTGTTTGCCTTTGCCCCGCCGGCCGTGTCCGAACTGGGCAATGCGACCGGCTTCGACCTGATGATCAAGGATGAAGCCAACCTCGGCCACGCTGCCCTGATGCAGGCGCGCAACCAGTTGCTGGGCATCCTGTCGCAGGACAAGCGTCTGGTGGCGGTGCGTCCCAACGGTCTGGAAGATACGCCGGAGTTCCGCCTGCTGGTCGATACCGAAAAGGCCGGTGCGCTGGGCGTGTCCATGTCCGACATCAATGACACCATCGCCACCGCCTGGGGCAGCAGCTACGTCAACGACTTCATCGACAAGGGCCGGGTCAAGAAGGTGATGCTGCAGGGCGATGCGCAATATCGCATGCTGCCTTCCGACCTCGAGCGCTGGTACGTGCGCAATACGGCCGGCACCATGGTTCCGTTCAGCGCCTTCTCCTCGGCTGTGTGGGCCTCCGGTTCGCCGCGCCTGGAGCGCTACAACGGCGTGCCCTCGATGGAAATCCTCGGGATGGCCCTGCCGGGCGCTGCCTCCAGCGGCGAGGCCATGGCCATCGTCGAAGCCGCCATGGCCAAGATGCCGCCTGGCATCGGCTATGAATGGACCGGCCTGTCGATGCAGGAAAAGGCCTCCAGCGGCCAGACCGGTCTGCTGTATTCGATCTCGATCCTGATCGTGTTCCTGGCGCTGGCCGCGCTCTATGAAAGCTGGGCGGTTCCGTTCTCGGTGATCATGGTGGTGCCGCTGGGCGTGTTCGGTGCACTGCTGGGCGCGATCCTGACCTGGAAGATGAATGACGTGTACTTCCAGGTGGGCCTGTTGACCACCATCGGCCTGGCCAGCAAGAACGCCATCCTGATCGTGGAATTCGCCAAGGAGCTCTACGAGCACGGCAACAGCCTGGTGGAAGCCACCATGGAAGCGGTGCGCATGCGTCTGCGTCCGATCCTGATGACCTCGATGGCCTTCATCCTCGGGGTGCTGCCGATGGTGCTGGGCAGTGGTGCCGGCGCCGGTGCGCAGCACGCGCTGGGTACGGCGGTGATCGGCGGCATGTTCTCGGGCACGATCCTGGCGATCTTCTTCGTGCCGCTGTTCTTCGTGATCATCATGAAGCTGTTCGCCCGCAAGCCCCATTCCGCGCCGCAAGGCCAACCCGCGATTACCCCGGAGCACTGACATGAATCCTTCCCTGACCAAGCGCGCCGCGCTTCGCCCGCGGGCGCTGATGACGCCGCTGCTGCTGGCCATGCTGCTGGGTGGCTGCACCCTGATGCCGGATTACCATCGTCCGGAAGCGCCGGTGGCGGCGCACTTCGCGGGCGACCACAGCGCAGCGCCGCCGGCCGGCACGCCCGCCCAGGCGGTGGCAGATATCGGCTGGCGTGATGTCTTCACCGATCCGGTATTGCAAAAAGTGATCGCTCTGAGTCTGGCCAACAACCGTGACCTGCGCGTGGCCGTGCTCAATATCGAGAAGGCGCGCGCCCAGTATGGGGTGCAGCGTGCGGCGCTGTTCCCGACCGTCAATGCCTCCACCAGCGAGTCCGCCAGCCGTACGCCAGCCGATCTGTCCACCACCGGCCGTGCGCTGACTTCGCGCAGCTACACGGCCACGCTGGGCTTCAGCGCCTATGAACTGGATATGTTCGGCAAGGTCCGCAGTCTCAAGGAGCAGGCCCTGCAATCCTTCCTCTCCACCGCCGAGGCCCGTCGCAGCAGCCAGATCAGCCTGATCGCCGAAGTGGCCACGGCGTGGCTGACGCTGGCCTCGGACCAGGACCGCCTGCGCCTGGCCAGGGATACCCTGGCCAGCCAGAGCAGCAGCTATGAACTCACCAGACGCAGCTTTGAACTCGGTTCGTCGTCGGCGCTGACCCTGCGTCAGGCGCAGACCAGCGTGGAAAGCGCGCGCGTGGATGTGGAGAGCTATACCGCCCAGGTCGACCAGGACCGCAATGCCCTGGTGCTGCTGGTGGGCAAGGATCTGCCCGACGAGCTGCTGCCCCATGGACTGCCCGATACCGCGCTGGCCGCGGCCAGTCCGCTGGCGACCATTCCGCCGGGCCTGCCCTCGGAACTGCTGCAGCGTCGTCCCGATATCGTCGAGGCCGAACGCAACCTGCGCGCGGCCAATGCCAACATCGGCGCAGCACGCGCGGCCTTCTATCCCAGCATCAGCCTGACTGCCGATGCCGGGACGGCCAGCTCGCGGCTGGCGGGATTGTTCAAGGGCGGTTCGGGTTCGTGGAGCTTCGTACCGCAGATCTCGCTGCCGATCTTTGATGGCGGGGCCAACCAGGCCAATCTGGATATCGCCACCATCAGTCGCGACATCAATGTGGCCCAGTACGAGAAGGCCATCCAGACCGCCTTCCAGGAAGTCTCGGATGCGCTGGCCCAGCGCAATACCCTGGGCCGCCAGTTGAAGGCGCAGGAAGACCTGGTGGAAGCCAGCGACGCTTCATACCGGCTCTCGCAGGCGCGCTTCAACAGTGGCGTGGACAGTTACCTGACGGTGCTCGATTCGCAGCGCACGCTCTACTCGGCGCAAAAGACCCTGATCGGTACGCGCCTGTCGCGCTGGACCAATCTGGTGACCTTCTACAAGACGCTGGGTGGCGGCTGGGTCGAGCGCACCGGTACTCCCGTGGCCGATGACATGGCCACTGCCGAACCATGAGCGCGCGCGCCGACAAGACCCGCGCCGTGCTGCTCGACGCCGCGCTGGCCGCCTTTGCCAGGCGCGGCGTGCGGGCCACCACGCTGGAGCACGTGGCGGCCAGCGCCGCCTTCACGCGCGGTGCGGTGTACTGGCACTTTCCGGACAAGGTGGCGCTGGTCAATGCGGTCTTCGATGATCTGGTCTGGCCCTTCGACATCGGTCCCGAACTGGCGGTGTACCGCCAGAGCGAGCAGCCGCTGCTGCTGTTGCGCGAGGTGCTGTGGCTGAAGATGCTCGATTTCCTGCGCAACGTGCAGCAGCGCCGCCGCATGGAAGTGGTGCTGCGTTATCGCGGCACGCCCGAGCTGCCCGAGGAACTGGGCGAGCGCATCGGGTCGCTCAGCCTGCGCGCCCTGAAGCATCTCACCGCCGCGCTCAACATCGCCTACGAGCGCGGCGAGCTGCGGCGCGGCCTCACGCCCATCGACGTGGCGCGCTGCCTGGTGGCGGCCTGCATGGGGGTGATTGCCGAACACATGGAAGATCCGCAGGCGCGTCTGGAAAACTCCTTCCACCTGACGCCGCTGCTGGTGCTGCAAGGCGCCAGCGCGCGCGAAGCTGAACCGGAAGAAGTCTGAACAACCCCTACTGACGTGCGCCGGCGCGCGCAATCAGGGTATTGAGGAAGGCGCGCGCGGCGTTGGGCAAGGTGCGGCCGGCCAGGGACTGGATTTCCAGCTGCAGGGTATTCATGTCCTTGTCGCGGATGGGCAGCGCCGCCAGCTGTCCTTCGCGCACCAGCTTGCGGATCGGCAGGGCGGCCGAGAAGCCGATGCCGTCGCCGGCCATCACGAAGCACAGCAAGGCGCTGATGGAGTCGGCCGCCAGGGTCGGCTCCAGCAGCACGTTGCGGCGGCTGCAGCAGGCGTCGATCAAGCGCCGCATGGTGATGTTCTTCTGCGGCATGGCCAGCGGAAAGGGCGCCAGTTCCGACAGACTGACCTGCCTGCGATGGGCCAGCGCATGGTCCGGCCGCATCACCGCCATGATGGGCGCGCGCTGGGCGAATTCAACCTTGATGTCAGGATCGGGCGCCATCGTGAAGGTCAGGCCCAGGTCTACCGCACCTTCGCGGATCTGCTGCGCCACATGCACGGCATTGCCTACGGAAAGCTGGAAGCGGATGCCCTTGTGCTGGCGGCAGAACTGTTCGATGGCAGCCGGTACGAATTCCAGCGCGAAGCCCTCGGTGGTGGCCAGTTTCACCTCGCCACGGCGCAAGCCCTTCAGGGCCGCCAGTTCATTGCCGATGCGTTCGGCTTCCAGTTGCTGGCGCAGCGCATGCGCAGCCAGCAGCTCGCCGGCGGCATTGGGCCGCATGCCGCGCGAGACGCGCTCGAACAAGGGCGTGTCAAGCTCGGCCTCGAGCCGGGCGATCTGGCGGCTGATGGCCGAGGACGCCACGTTGAGCGTATTGGCCGCTTCGGTAATGGAACCGCGCCGCACGACTTCGAGGAAGTAACGCACGGCCGTCTCTTGCAGGACGCGGGTATGGATGATGGACATGATGCAGGTATTCTAGGAATGGTTTGCCGATTCGGCAATCACTAATTCGAAAACTTGTACTTGTGGCAAACCACTGCGCGGCTTAGGATGGCTTCACGAACCGGCGGCAAGGTGCCCGCCGTCGCGCCGCGAGGGATGCTTCATGGATGCTGCAAAGGCTGCAATGACGAACGCGAAGGGCGGGAGCCGCTACCAATACCTGGTCCTGGTCCTGCTTTATCTGGGCTGGTGCGTGTCCTACATCGACCGTGCCGCCATCACCTTTGCGGCAACCCAGATCGCCAGCGAATTCCACCTGAAACCCTCGGACCTGGGCATCCTGCTGTCCAGCTTCTTCCTCGGCTATTCGCTGCTGCAACTGCCGGGCGGCTGGCTGGCCGACCGCTACGGCTCGCGGCCGGTGATCGTCATTTCCATCCTGCTGTGGTCGGTCTTCACGGGCGTGACCGGCATGGCCTGGTCGATCACCAGCCTGGTGGTGATCCGCTTCATCTTCGGGCTGGGCGAGGGCGCGTTTCCGGCCGCCAGCGTCAAGGGCGTGGCGGAAAACTTCAGCCGCGCCGACCGCCCCAAGATGTCGTCTTTGCTGATGTCCTCCAACTACATCGGCAGCATGCTGGCTCCCCTGCTGATTGCGCCGCTGATCGTGCACTTCGGCTGGCGTGCGGTGTTCCATACCATCGGCATTGCCGGACTGGTGTTCGCGCTGGTGTACTGGTTCTGCGTGCGGCCGGTGATGCCGGGCAAGGACGGTCCCAAGGCCATCAACAAGGAGGCGTTCGCGGCGCTGCTGAAGATGCCGCTGATGTGGAAGATCGTGGCGGTGTGGTTTGGTCTCTCCATCATCAACAAGGGCCTGGACTCCTGGATGCCGACCTATCTGATGACCGTGCGCGGCCTGAACTTGAAAGCCGTCGGCCTGTTGCTGCCGCTGCCCTACATCATGGCCGGCCTGTCCACCGCCATCGGCGGCTGGATCATGGTGCGCTTCTTCGATGGCCGCGAAAAGCTGCTGCTGATCGTCTCCTCGCTGCTGACCGCCGTCTTCGTCTACTGCATGTACACTGCCCACACCGTCGAGGGGGTGATCGCCTGGCAATGCCTGGCCTACTTCTTCAAGTCCTTCGTGCTGGCCACCTGCATCGCGCTGCCGACCAAGCTGCTGCAGGCGCAACTGGTGGGCAGCGGCGTGGGCATGGTCAACCTGGGCGGACAACTGGCCGGTTTCATTTCGCCGCTGGTGATCGGTTTCCTGGTCAGCGCCTTCGCCAATTACGATTACGCCTTTGCCTTCCTGATCGGGGCGGCCTTGTTCTCGGTGCTGGTGAGCCTGTTCATCCACACCAGCAAGACCACCGGCCGGATGCAGCCCGTCTGATTCAACCAAAAGGAATTTCATGTCCGTCACCTCCGACACACTCGTCGAAAAAAGTGCCGTCGAACTGCGCCAGCTGATCGGCAGCAAACAGCTCTCCCCGGTGGAATTGCTGGAGGCCTGCATCACCCGCATCGAAGAGATCAATCCCCACATCAATGCCGTGACCGCCACCTGCTTCGAGCGCGCCCGTCAGGAGGCGCGCGCAGCCGAGCAGGCGGTCATGGCCGGTGGCCCGCTGGGCCTGCTGCACGGCCTGCCCATCGGGATCAAGGATCTTGAGGAGACCGAGGGGCTGCTCACCACCTACGGTTCGCCGATCTATCGCGGCAATGTCCCCGCGCGTGACAACGCACTGGTGGCGCGGCTGCGTGCGGCCGGTGCGATTGTCGCCGGCAAGACCAACGTGCCCGAGATGGGCGCGGGCGCCAACAGTCGCAATACCGTATGGGGTGCCACCGGCAATCCCTTCAATCCCTGGTTGAACGCCGGCGGTTCTTCCGGCGGATCGGCCGCGGCGCTGGCGGTGGACCTGCTGCCGATGTGCTCGGGGTCCGATACCGGTGGCTCGTTGCGCATTCCGGCGGCCAAGTGCGGCGTGGTCGGCTTTCGCCCGTCGCCGGGCCTGGTGCCGAGCGAGCGCAAGCTGCTGGGCTGGACGCCCATCTCGGTGGTCGGCCCGATGGGCCGCGACGTGGCCGATACCGTGCTGCAATTGCGCGCCACCCTGGGCCTGCATGCCAGCGATCCCCTGAGCTACGCCGTCGATGACGCTGCCTTTGCGGCCTTGCCACCGGTGGACCTGTCGCGCCTGCGCATCGGCTATACCGAAGACTTTGGCGTGTGCGAGGTGGATAACGGCATCCGTGAGGTATTCCGCCAGAAGATGGCCGCCATCGGCAGCTTCGTGCAGGTCTGCGAACCGGTCGGGGTGGACATGGGCGAGGCCCATCGCGCCTTCGACGTGATCCGCGCCGAGGCCTTCGTGGCCGGTTTCGAAGCGGCCTACCGGCGCGATCCCGCTTCGCTGGGGCCCAATACCCGCGCCAACTACGAGATGGGTGCGGCCATGAGCCTGTCCGACTGCGCCTGGGCGCAGGGCGAGCAGACCCGGCTGTTCCGCCGCTTCCAGCAGCTCTATGCGCGCTATGACCTGATCATTTCGCCGACCACGCCGGTCTCGCCCTTCCCCTGGAGCGAGCTGTACCTGAAGGAAGTCAACGGCGTGGCGCTGGAAAATTATTATCGCTGGCTGGCCCTGACCTATGTGGTCACGCTGGCCACCAATCCCTCCATCTCGCTGCCGTGCGGACGCGATCATCGCGGCATGCCGTTCGGCCTGCAGATCACCGGCGCCTTCCGCGACGATGCCCGCCTGCTGGCCTGGGCTGGCGCGCTGGAAGCGGCGTTCGCGGGCGACGCGGCATTGCGCCGGCCGCGTCCGGACCTGGCGCAGTTGAAGACTGTTCATGCACCGCTGACCTCCATCGTCACCCATCCGCCCATCCTCGATGGCGTGGCAACGGCGGCGGCTGCGCAAGCTGCGGTATAAATTATTTAGTTCAGTTCATCGATGCATCGATAAACCGATTCACTGATTCACTGATTGTCAAACTCATGAGCCCTATCCAACGTTTCAATACCAACGCCCGCATGAGCCAGCTGGTGCTCGCCAATGGTTTCGCCTTCGTCGCCGGTCAGGTGCCTAATCAGGCGGGTGCGCCCATCGCACAGCAGGCCAGCGAGGTACTGGCCAAGATCGATGCGCAGTTGCAGGCGCAGGGCATCGGCCGCGAACGCATCGTCAGCGCCAATGTCTGGCTCTCCAGCCCGGCGCATTTCGCCGAGTTCAATGCCGTCTGGGATGCCTGGGTGCCGGCGGGTCATGCGCCCACGCGGGCCTGCGTGCAGGCCTTGCTGATGGCGCCGGGGCTGGATGTGGAAGTGGCCGTCATCGCCGCTCTCTGAAATCGCGTCAGGAGCATGCCCATGAGCCAGCACGGCCGCGTCGACTATCTCATCATCGGTGCCGGCATTGCCGGCGCTTCCATCGCCTACTGGCTGGCGCGCCATGGCAGCGTCATGCTGGCCGAGCGCGAATCGCAGCCGGGCTATCACAGCACCGGCCGTTCGGCCGCGCTCTACATGGCAAGCTACGGTCCGCCGCAGGTGCGGGCGCTGACCTGTGCCAGCCGCGCCTTCTTCGATCATCCGCCTGAAGGTTTCGCCGAACATGCCTTGCTCACGCCGCGCGGCGCCTTGTTCTACGCGACCTCTGCGTTGCGCGCGGAACTCGATGCCCACGAAGCGCTGGTGCGTTCCGTGTCCGACCAGGTGCAGCGGCTGGACGCCGCGCAGACCCGCGCCATGGTGCCGGTGCTGCGGGAGGACGATCTGATCGGTGCGGTCTACGAGGAAGATGCCGCCGACATCGATGTGCATGCCTTGCACCAGGGCTTCCTGCGCGGCGCACGGGCCGCTGGCGCGCGCGTGGTGTGTGGCGCCGAGGTGCAGTCTCTGCAGTATGCGGATGAGCCAGGGCAGGGTACCTGGCGCGTGCAGACCACGCAGGGTGAGATGCTGGCGGGCGTGGTCATCAACGCCGCCGGTGCCTGGGCCGACGAGATCGGCCGGCTGGCCGGGGCCGCGCCCATCGGGCTGGTGCCGAAGCGGCGCTCGGCCTTCACCTTTGCCGCGCCGCCCGACAGCGCGCACTGGCCCATGTTCATGCCGGTCGATGAATCTTTCTACATCAAGCCGGATGCCGGTCTGCTGCTGGGCTCGCCCGCCAATGCCGACGCGGTTGTACCGCACGACGTGCAGGCCGAGGAACTGGATATCGCCATTGCCATCGACCACATCCAGAACGGCACCACGCTGGAGATCCGCCGCCCCGCGCACGTCTGGGCCGGGCTGCGTTCCTTCGTAGAGGATGGCAGTTTCGTCGGTGGTTACGATACCCGGTTGCCGGCCTTCTTCTGGGCCGCCGGGCAGGGCGGTTATGGCATCCAATCCGCGCCGGCTGCAGGGGAAACATATGCTGCCCTGATCCGCGGTGAAGCGGTGCCTTCGCATATCGCGCGCTTTGGCGTTGATGCGGCAGCCTTGAGTCCGGCGCGACTGGGCTGAGCGACTGCGAGGGGCACGCTGTCGGGCGTGCCCAGGCTGCTTTCCGGCGGGCTCGTGCGGTGTCCCGAGGCAGCATCCTCATGCGCCTGCATGGCCTCGACCAGCTTGTGCAGCACTTGCCCGGTCAGGTGATCGAGCAGGCCATCGTGATCCTGCTCGTACCTCTTCAGCAGGCGCAGACAATCCCGGTCTGTCCACATCCAGTCTCCGCTGCGGCTCTGTGGCGGGAGCTGCGCGCGCGCCGCCAGCGGCAGCGGCGCAATATCTTCATGCCAGGCCCACAGGTAGTTGCTCACGTGCTCCCGCGCGAAGGGCAGGCCACAGACGCTGGCCACCAGCGGATCGTGGCGCGCAGTGAAATCGATCACCTCGCGCCGCACCGTACCGTCGGGCATGGGATGCAGGGCTTCGATCCAGCAATGGTAATCCTTGAGTTCGGACAGCTTGCGTGCGCTGCGCCGCGCCTTGCGCCCCGGATGCAGGGCGACGTAGAGACCGCCGCCACAGTCGATGATCTCGCCGCCCGACAGGGCGGTGTAGGGGCGATTGAGCAGCAGGCGCAGCACGCGGGCGCCGACCAGGGCGTAATCGGCGCAGCGGCCCAGCGTGCCCATGGTCAGGCGTGCCTGGGCGGCGGCGTCTTCCATGACTGCATTGAGTGCGGCATCGATCAGGTGGCGCATGGCCGGCTCGACCGGAAAGCCCAGTACGGCGCCCTGGCCGGCTGGAACGCAGGAAAGCGGTGCAGCGGTGGACATCGACGCTCCCTCAACGCAGGCTGATGAGCGACTGCAACACCGTATCCTGCACCTTGATGGATTGCGAGTTGGCCTGATAGATGCGCTGCGCCACGATCATGTTGACCAGTTCGGCGGTCAGATCGACATTGGATTGTTCGACGGCGCGCCCTTGCAGGCTACCGAAGGTCGCGCTGGTGGGCGTGCCGACCAGCGGGCTGCCTGCCGCC
Source organism: Herbaspirillum sp. DW155 (assembly GCF_037076565.1). Lineage (NCBI taxonomy): Bacteria > Pseudomonadati > Pseudomonadota > Betaproteobacteria > Burkholderiales > Oxalobacteraceae > Herbaspirillum > Herbaspirillum sp. DW155. The sequence continues at coordinate 1,383,243 of NZ_AP029028.1, forward strand.
GCACTGGCCTGGTACAGATTGTTGCCCACGGGTTGCAAGCCGTTCGGGTTGGCAAAGTTGACCAGCACGATCTGCCCCAGCACCCTGGTCTGCTGGTTGCTGTAGCTGCCCACCAGGCTGCCATCCTTGCCGATGGAAAAACTGGAGAGCGTGCCGGGCGGTGCACCGTCCTGGGACTGTGCGAGATTGGCAAAGGCCGAGCCGGTCTGGGTTGAACCGGTGTAGCTCAAGGCGATCGGTGTGGGGAAACTGGCGCCGCCTTTGACCATGCTGCTCAGGTCCAGCGACATGCCGGTGCTGGCAGTGAGCGTGCCGCTGGCATCGAAGCGCAGCGTGCCCAGCAACTGCGGGCCTGTCGCCGGTGGCGCGGCGCTGATCAGCTTGCCGTCCAGGGTGCCATAGACCGACCAGGTGGTGCCGGGCGGGCTGCCGCTGGGCGGTGTCTTGACGTAGTAGGTCTGCAGCGAATACGGATTGCCCAGACTGTCATAGACGGTGGCGCCGGTGGCGTTGTTGTAGCTGTTGGGGTTGGTCGGTGCAAAGGGGGTGACCGTGGGCACGCTCTTGCGCGAATCGAGGTTGATCTTGCTGCTGACGCGCGAAGTCGGTGTGGCCGGCAGGGTAGCCGTATCGATCTTCAGCGGCACCGGATCACCGCCGGTGGCGCCGGCGGGGTAGCCGGTCAGGTAGGCGCCGTTCATGCTGGGGTTGATCAGATAGCCGTCCTTGTTCAGCTGGAACTGGCCATTGCGTCCGTAACGGGCAGACTGATCGCTCAGGCTGGGAGTCATGCGGAAGAAGCCGTCGCCATTGATGGCCACATCGAGTGCGTTATTGGTGGTGGCGATGTTGCCCTGGGTGAAGGCCTGGCTGACGTTGGCCACCGTCGTGCCGATACCCACCGCAGAGTTGCCGGAGCGGTTCATGGAGTTGGCATAGGCATCGGCGAACTGGACCTGGCCCTGCTTGAAGCCGACGGTGCTGGCATTGGCGACGTTGTTGCCGACGACTTCCAGATGTTTGCTCGCGCCCTGCAGGCCGCTGAGTCCCTGTTGAAAGCTCATGGTGGTGTATCCGTTCAGTGAGGTGGAGGGGCGCGTCAGCTCTTGCGCAGACGCGCCAGTTGCTGCAGCAGGTAGTTTTGCGAGGTTTGCATCTTCGCCAGCGTGACGTTGAGGCGATTGAACTGGTTGGTGTAGCTGTCGCGCAGATTGGCAAGGCGTTCGCGGGCCGCCGCCTGCTGGTCGGAGACGGTCTTCAGACTGTTCTGCAGTCCGCGGATCTTGCCGGCCAGCAGGCCGTTCTCACCCAGCACCTTGTCCAGCAGTGCCTGGCTGCGGGTGACTACGCCGCCCTTGTCGGTGAACAGGCGCGCCAGTGCATCGAAACTGCTGTTGCCGGCCTTGGTCAGGCGTGCGCTGTCCAGTGCCAGCGTGCCATCCTTCTTGAAGCTCACGCCGATGGCCGCCAGCGAGCCATGCGCATTGCCGCTCACTTCGCCCAGCACGGCATGACGCAACTGGCCCATCAGTGCCAGCACCATCGTCTCGCTGGCCAGCGGACCATGTTCGCCGGCCTGGCCGCGTACCTTGGAGGGGGCTTGCCGGGTCAGACCTGCCAGCGATTTCGAGAGAGCATTGAAGGCATCGACGAAGCTGTTGACCGCGCTGCTGGCACCGCTGTTGTCATTGCTGACGGCCAGCGTGAAGCGGTCGCCGGCGCTGGTGGTGCGGTTCAGGTTCAGCGTCACGCCGGAGATGGCGTCGCGGATCTTGTTGCTGGTGGCGGTAATGGCTACGCCATCGATGCTCAGTCGCGCATCCTGCGGGCGTTGCAGCTGTCCCATGCTACTGGCGCTCAGGAGGGCGTAATCGCCGCTGCCACGCAGGCTCACGGGGTCGCTGCCGCCATTGCTCAACACCAGCCGTTCGACGGTCCCGGTGCCTTGGGCTTCGCGCTGCACGGTGGCCGTCACGCCGGCTTTGGCCTCGTTGATGGCGCGTGCCACGTCGGCCAGGCCCGGTGCCGCTGCGCCACCGCTGGCGCCGGGATTCAGGCTGATGTTGCGGGCGCCGACCGCCAGCGTCACGGTGCCGGTAGTGAAGCGCTTCTCCGGTGCCACGGTGGCCGTACTGAGATTGCCGGAAGGGTCCGAGGCAAAGACCGCAAAGTCCCCCGTGCCCGAGACCCGGATCGTGTTTTGCGCACCGCTTTCCTTGGCGGTCAGGACCAGATGTTCCTGTTTGCCATCGCTGACGATGGAGGCATTCACACCGGCATCAGCGGCGTTGATGGCATCGCGCACGCCGGAGAGGGTATGGTTGGCCGGCTTGATGAGCGCGGTCGATCCCTGCCCGGTCTTGATCGCCAGTACGCCCACGTCGAAGGTGCTGCCCGGGTTGATGCCGGCCGAACTCAGCTTGTGCGCCTGGGCCAGTTGCTCGACGCTGACGACATAGCTGCCGGCCGCTGCGCTGGTGGCGTCGCGTGCAGCCTGGGTCTGGGTCATGCCGCTGCGCTGTCGCTGTGGATCGAAACTGATCGGCGACAGGCTGTTGTTGGAGTGGACGGTGAGCGTATTGGCGACGCCGCCGGTATTGGATTCCAATACCAGGTGTTCACCGGCGTCGTCGCGCACCACGCTGGCGGTCACACCGGCGTTGGCGGCGTTGATGGTATCGCGCAGGCCGGTCACGGTAGCGTCGGCCTTGAGGGTGATGAAGGTCGGCGGCTTGCTCCCGGTCTTGATGGCCAGCGAATCGCCGGCGCGAAACAAATGGCCGCTGGCAAAGCCGGTCGACTGGATTTTCTGGGCCACTGCCCGGGTCGATTCGTCGACGTTGATCTCGGCGCTGATGGCGTCGGCCCCGGTCTTGTTCTGGCTGCCGCTGGCGCTGTTGCTGACCACGGCTTTCTGGGCGCTGAATTTGGCCGCCGTCAGTCCGGCCAGCGCGCTCTGGTACGTACCGAGCGCGGTGTTCAGGTTGGCATAGGCAGCCAGCACCGCTTTCAAGCCGTCGGCCCTGTTGGCCAGCGGTGTCAGACGCGATTCGCTTTCCACCGCGATCATCTGGGTGACAATCTTGGCCACGTCCAGCGGGCCGGCTGAGGTAGAGATGGATCCGGTAGAGCTTGCCATGGTGTCTTCGTCCGAGCAATCGTTGTTCAGGCGCCAGCGTGTGCCAGCGCGCCGCGCACCTGTTGCGTGACCGCCTGCGTGAGCGCCTGACGTTGCCGGCCTTCCGCACGTTTGCGCGAGGGCAGGTCCTGAAGATTCGGGGCCGCTTCTTCACAGGGCAGTTCGTAGTCCCCATCGCTACGCCGCGCTGCGCCCAGCTCTTGCCAGAAAGCGTCATAGTCGGCGTGGACCCGTCCCTTCTTGCTGCGCCGGTTGGATACACGATTGCCATTGCTGACCAGAACCACGCGCGCGCAGCCGAAGCCGGCGCCGATGGCCCGCACCAGCCGGACCATCAGTGCCTTGGGACGCAGGCCAAACAGGTCGCGCGTGGCGCGGCGGATCTGTTCACGGCTGTTGGCGCTCCCCGCACCTTGCAGACAGCCGATACGCACGATCCAGCCAGCGCCCTGGCGACAGAGGGTGAAGGCCGTCGAGAACAGATGCTCCTGACCGCAATAGAGGTGCAGGGCCAGTTCGCCTTCGTGGTCCAGGCTGCTGATGGCCGCGAGGCGGACTTCGTAGTCCTGACCTGACTTGCCCTGGAACCGGCCCAGGGGAATCGGTCGGCGCGAAGCTTGCAGCACCAGCGGCGCCAGGCTGTGGCCGATGATGAAGTCGTAGTGACTGGTCAGGATGTCCAGCCGCTGCGGCTGGCGCAGACGCAGTGACTGGTAGGGACGGTAGATCTTGTGCAGCAGGCGCGGCGTGGCCAGGGCCAGCGCCGCATGGGTCGAGGTCTTGTTCCAGAAGGCCAGCCAACGGCGGGTCTGGCGCGGATACAGCAGTGCCCGGGCGCGCAGTTTGCACTGGCGTGCCAGGCGCGAGAGCAGCGGGCGCGTCTGGTCCGGCGCGCTCAGCAGGTTAAGCGGGGCGGGCGAGCGCGCCGGCGAGCGCACCGGCGCGCGCTGGGGCCTGCGACCGGCGCGACCGCCCGCGCCGGCTCTGGTACGTACCAGATGGTAGCAGCGCGATACGCCGGGCAAGACCAGGTAAAGGCCCAGGGCCATCAGCAACAGGCACAGGCCGGCCAGCAGGGGCTCATGGATATCCGGCGACAGACCGTAAGGGCCCGGGTAATTCGAAACGACAGGCAATGACATGGCACAACTCCTTGCACGGTGAACACAGAGAAGGGGATCTCTCTGTCTTGCATGTGCAACGAGCTGCGCAAAAATGACGGTCTGTTACAAATTTTTTTTCAGCGATGCCGTATCGGCATGGCGGCGCCGTCAGCGGCCTGCTCAGAACTCCACGATATGGGTCAGGGTAAGGGTGCGGGATGGCTCCACGCCGATGGTGGAGGTGGCGAAGTCGCTGTAGAGGCGCCGGTCGAACAGATTGCGGATACCCAGGGTGGTGCGGCTGCCATTAACCCGATAGTAGAGGCTGCCGTCCACGCGGGTCTGGCCGGGAATGCGGGCCTGCGAGTCGGCATCGCTGGAGGCCATGTAGCTGCTGCGCGCCGTCAGTCCAAGGCCGATGCCCCAGCCACGCCAGGCTTCCCAGGGCAAGTCGTAGGTACTCCAGAGACTGGCCCGGTGATGGGCAAATTGCGCAGTCCGGCGGTTCTCGTCGCTATCGGCAGCCGGACGGAACAGGCTGTAGCTGTAGCTGGCGATGATGTTCCAGCCGCGCGCCAGGCGGCCCGACAGGTTCAGCTCCACTCCTTGGCTGACGGCAGAGGGCAGCAACACGTAGTTGTTGACTAGAGAATTGTTTGCGGGAAAGACGAACTGCACCACATTGGTATGACTGGCGCGGTAGAGCGCGGCGGTGAAGATGGCGCGGCGCTCCAGCAATTCGAGCTTGAGACCTACTTCAGCCGATTTTCCGGTGGTGGCCGGGGCGCTGTTGATGCCGGGCTTGCCGCCATTGAGGCTGGAGTCCAGCAGCAGCTGGCCGGGTGTGAAACTGCGGAAGGCGTTGGCGTAGAGCGTGGCCGACTTGCTGAGCCGATAGGCGATGCCCAGGTTGTAGACCGGTCCGTGACGCGGAGGAGAGGTGTCATGCTCCACCCCGTTCATGTCGATATCCCGAGAGAAGTTGTTGCGTTCCTGTTCGTAGCCGAGGTTGGCCAGCAGATACCAGCGCCGCCAGCGGACCTGATCCTGCAGATAGACGTTGGAGGTGTAGATGGCATGGCCTTCGCTGATGACGCTGCGCGGCCCGGTGATGGGGGCGAAGTCGGCCGACGAAGGTGGCCAGCGCACGCCGACGAGATTGCTGTTGTTGCCATCGCTGTAGCTGAGCAGGCGCGTGCGGGTGAAGCTGCCGCCGGCCATCACCGTATGATTCCACTCGCCGCTGACGATCTGGCGGGACAGACTGTTGTCGAACCCGATGCCGTCCGAATGCAATAACGACTGGTCGCTCACGCAGACGCCGGTGCCGGCATCCTCGTCTACCGCAGCGCATTTGGTGTAACCGGCGGCGCTGTAGCGCAGGCGCGTGAAGCGGGCTTTGCTGTTGAGGCGCCAGCCCTCTCCGAGCGTTTGTTCCCAGCGGTAGAACAGTTCGCTCTTGGTCGCCTGGCTGTGGTCGTCGGCGCGACCCCAGGGCGCGGTGCGCAGGTTCGGTCCGGGGCCGCTGTCGGTGAGCATGGCGCTCTGGTAGCCGCCAAACGGCGAACGCATGACCTGATGACTCAGGCCCGCTACCACGGCGGTATCACTATCCTTGTAGCCGACGGAGGAGGCCAGGTAGAACTCGCGGGCGCCGTCGTAGCCGTCCAGCGTGCGTTTGTCGTGCGTGGCCGAGAGGATGGTGCGATAGGTCCAGGCGCGGTCTTGCGTGAGGCTGCCGCCGAGGTCGAGGGCTGTGCGGCGATGGCCGCGGTTGTCGATCTCCACGGTCCATTCGCGCAGCGTGTCGGCCACCGGCTGCTTGGTGACGATGTTGACGGATCCTCCTGGTTCCATCGGTCCGCCCACGACGATGGAGTCGGCGCCGCCCAGTACCTCTACGCGCTCGATGGCGGCTATCGGCACGTCCAGCGAAGTGATGCTGCGCGAGCCCGCGACCCGGCCATTGGTCACGTTGGACAGCGAGATCAGGTCGCCCCAGCCGTCACGCATCACCGGGGCAATGAAGCTGCGCACATAGAGCGTGCCGGCCTGGTCGATGCCATCGCCACGGCCATGGACCACGGCACTGATGTTTTGCAGGCTGTCCACGACCGAGCGCGATTGCTGGCTTTCGAGCACGGAGCTGGTGATCTCTTGCAGTGAGGCCGGCAAAGCCGACAGCTTTTCTTCCTGTCGCGAGGCCAGCCGGCTGGTGCTGGCCAGGAATCCGCTGTCCTGATAACCGTGGCCGGTGTCGCGCTCCTGGCCGGTACCGGTCTGCATGACCGGCGGCAGCGGCGGATTGTAGTGGGGCTGCAGAACCGGTATGCGGCGTACGCCGAAGGACCCGTCGGCGTGCGTGACCAGTTGCAGCGGGCTGTCGGCCAGCGCCACTTGCAGCGCCTGGGGCAGGGTATACCTGCCCTGCACGCCGGCACTGCCAAGCCCGGCCGTCACGGCCGGATCGAACAGTACGATGCCGCCGGCAACGCGGGCGATGGCGGCCAGGGTGGCATCCATGCTGTTGGCAGGCAAGTGGAAGTCGAACTGGGCCAACTGCGCAGGCTGAGCAGGCTGAGGTAGCGGGGGCGCAGCAGAGACCGCCTGGGCTGCCGAGGAGGACGTCAGCGTCCCCAGGGCGGTGGCAGCCAGGCAGTGCGCCAGCAGGAGGGTGAGGCGTCGCGGCGACATGAAGCGGGCAGGGTCAGGCGCTGGCGCTGATGGTGACCCAGAAGGGACTGACCCGGGTGACCGAGATGGGCAGGGCGCTGGCCAGGGCCGACAATGCACGCTCGGTATCGTCCAGCGGGAAGGCGCCGCTGATGCGCAGATCGGCCACGGCCGGGTCGAGCCGCAGGACGCCCTTGCGGTATGGGCGCAGTGCCGCCACCACCTCGGCCAGCGTGCTGTTGGAGGCGGTGTAGTAACCCTCGATCCACGAAGCCTCTCCGCCAACGTTGGCACGCGCGCTGCCGATGCTGTCCGTGTCGAACCAGACGTGCTGGCCGCCGGCAAGCGCTCCACGGGTGTTGTTGCGGGTGATCACGGCCACCTGCGCGGTCTGCATGGCCACCACGTCGGTACGCAGCGGTTGCAAGGCCATCATCAGCGTGCCCGCCAGCAGCTTGACACTGCCATGGACGGTATCGATGGCAAAGGGCAGATCGGCGCGCGCGGCCACTTCAATCTGCATCTCGCCGGACAGCAGGCTGATCTGCCGCAAGCCGGGCAGGATCTGATGGTCGATGGCACTGCGCGCGTTGAGGATGACGATGCTGCCATCGGCCAGCGTCGCGCGCCGCCGCTGGCCGGTGCCGGTGTGCAGGTCGGCGCGCAGTCCCTGCAGCGGTGTCACGCGGTCCAGCAGCAGGCCGGCGCCTGCGGTCAGGCCGGCCAGCACGGCGATCTGCTTGAGGGCTTTGCGGCGTCGGCTCTTTTGCTGCAGGGTGGTGCGCAGGATGTGCGGGGCGGCGCCGACCTGGCGTGGGATATCGAACTGCTGCACCGATTGGGTCAGGTTGGCATACGCGGTGGCGTGCCGTACATCGGACGCTTTCCAGCGTTCGAAGGCGGCCTGGTCGCTTGCACTCAGTTCTCCCTGTTCGATCTGCAGCATCCATTCGATGGCCTGCGCCACGATCTTGTCCTCGTTCTTCATGGACGGAGTTACCCCAGCGGCGCGAAGCCCGCAGCCTTGTAGCACTGCAGCAGACCCTTGGCGACATAGCGGCGCGCCACGCTGGGCGTGATGCGCAACTGGTCGCCGATGGCCTGGTAGGTCAGACCATCGAGCTTGTAGAGCAGGAAGGCCGCGCATTCCGTGGCGGTCAGCCCGGCCAGCGCCTGGTCTATCGCGCGCAGGGCCTGCAGCAGTTGCATCTGGTCTTCGGGGGAGACGGCCTGCGCCTCGCCCTTGGCATGTTCCAGCGCCTGCAGGCAGGCTTGCTCGAGATCGCGGCGGCGCCACAGTTCGTAGACGATGCGGCGCGAAATCGTGGTCAGCAGCGCACGTGGCTCGCGCACTTCCTGTGGCGGCGCACTGAGTAACTGGGTAAAGGTTTCGGCAGCCACGTCCTCGGCGGCAAAGACATCACCCACGCTGCGCCGCAGGCGCATGCGCAGCCAGCCATGATGTTCGATGAACATGGCTTCGATCTTGTTCATGGTGCCGTGCGGATCGGACATGAAGTTTGAACTCATGGATGGCTGTAAAAATGCGAGTCAATATTGATGGGGAGGCTGCATCGGCCGTGCTGGTCTCGTTGTCAGTACGATATCCAGGAATCGCCGGATGTGCGGCAGATTATAAGAGAAATTCACATTGGTGAAAAAAAACTCCACGCCGCTGCGCCAAAAGCGGGATGGGTGGGCCTTTTTGTCCAGTCTGGGTTTGGATTTGCGGCCGGTGGAGTGTGGAGGAAGTATGGATAAACTGTAAAGTTTCGATGGAGCTTGGGCTCGGGTTGATGCTGGTTATTCAGCGATTTGTCAGTTTCCCGGCCTCCCCTGGAGGTGCCGCAGAGGCCTCCAGGGTGCTCATTTTATTGCGAGTAAATTTTTTTCAGACCTGCTGTCCCTGTCTATTTCAGGTAGTCCGGTCGCACGTAACCTTCAAATCGCTCATCCAGCGCCTTGCGATAGGTGGGTGAGCGGAAGGCGTCGCGCAGATCCTTGACGAAGGGCTTGTCCAGATCGGCGCTGCGTACCGCCACCACCATCAGGAAGGAGTCCGGCACGCTGGCCAGATGCAGCGCCTGGGTCAGTTTCAGGCCGGAGGCAATGGCGAAGGCGCCATTCACAAAAGCAAAATCCACATCCTCCAGCGCGCGCGGCATTTGCGCGGCTTCCAGGGCGATGAGCTTGACCTGCTTGATGTTGCTGACGATATCCCGTTCCGAGACGCGGGTCGGATTGGCTTGTTCATTGAGTTTGATCCAGCCGATCTCCTGCAACACCCCCAGCGCGCGCGCCATGTTGGTGGCGTCATTGGGCAGGGCCACCGTGGCACCCGGCCTGACCTCGGCCAGCGAGCGATGACGCTTGCTGTAGATGCCGATGGGGGCGGTCGGTACCTTGATCACTTCCGATAACTTCAGTTGATGATCCTGCGCGAAACGTTTGAGGTAGATCTCGTGCTGGAACAGGTTGGCATCGATATCACCATCGGCCAGCGCCATGTTGGGTCGTACGTAATCGGAAAATTCCACGATCTTGACCTTGTAGCCCTGCTTTTCCAACACCGGCACGACGCCGTAGCGCAGCTGATCGCTGTAGGGGCCGGAGGTGGCGCCCAGGCGCAGGGTGGTGTGGGCGGGATCGGCGGCCAGGGCGCCGCTGTGCAGCAGCGACCATGTGGACAAGGCGAGGGCGAACTGGCACAGCGTGTTGCGTAAGCGCGAAGGGGAATGCATGGTGAGCGACGAGGGCAAAGCCGCCATGATAGTCATCCTGCGCGCCGTGCCAACCATCTTTTGGCGATTTGCTTATGCGCGGCGCAGCCTCAGCGCTGATTTCCGGCGGAGGCATCGGGTGCGTGCTCTGTCGATGTCCTCACCGCGCGCGGCAGCTGGCAATCTTCCACCCGGTCGCGGCCCCTCTCCTTGGCGCGATACAGGGCGCGGTCGGCCCCGCCGAAGAGATCGTCGATGCGCATGCCGTTGCGCGGCACACAGCTCATCACACCGGCACTGATGGTGACCACGCCGGCGGCATTGCCCTGGTGCGGGATGGCCAGGGCGCGTACGCCATCGAGCACCTTCTGCGCGATGCGATGGGCGTTGTCCAGGTCGGTGTCGGGGAGCAGCAGCGCGAATTCCTCGCCGCCGTAACGCGCTGCCAGATCGCCGTGGCGGCGCTGCGCGCCGCGCAGGACGCGGGCGATGTCCTGCAGGCAGTAGTCGCCCTGGATATGGCCATACAGATCGTTGTACTTCTTGAAGTAATCGACATCGAACATCACCAGCGATAGCGGACTCTTGCTGCGGCTGGCGTTTTGCATGGCCAGTTGCAGCTGCTCATCCAGATAGCGCCGGTTGGGGATGCCGGTCATGCCATCGAGCATGGCTTGCGCCCGCAGGTTCTCGGTGAGCAGTTTCAGGGACAGGTTCTTCTTTTCGATTTCTTCCTCGGCGCGGTCACGCATGCGCACGGCGCGCAGCAGGTAGGCCGTCAACAGACTCACCAGCAGCACCGCCGAGACGATCAGCAGCAATTGCGCACGCTGCGCCTCGTGCCAGTCGGCCAGTATCTCCTCGTGCGCCAGGGCGGCCGTCACGAAGAGCGGATAGTCGGGCACGCGCGTGAAGTAGTTCAGGCGCAGCACGCCATCCTGGGCCGACTGGATCATGGCCCAGCCGGACTGGCGCTGCTGGGCGTGGTCGCGGTAGAGCGGCAGCGCGGCCATGCTCTGGCCCAGGGTGTCCGGGTTGTAGGGACGGCGCAGCAGCATGGTGCCGTCGGTGCTGGCCAGCACCAGCGAGCCTTGCTTGCCGATGTTGATTTCGTTGAACAGGCGCATGAAATGGTCCAGGCTCACCCCCACGCGGATGACGCCGGCCGGCTGGCCCCTATGCAGGCGCTGGTACGTGAGCGGAATGATCCAGCGGCCGGTGACGTTGCTGATGACGGGCGAGCCGATCTGCAGACCGGTGGCCTTGCCCGCGCTGCGCGGTTGCATGCGTGCCATGGCCGTCACCGCCTCGGTGCCCGGTACGCCGGACGGTTCAGGCTTGTCCGGCCAGCGCTGCAGCGTGCGACCCTGATCATCGATGATCAACAGGCTGTCCAGTTCGGGGAGGAGCTGGCTCTGCCGCGTGAGCATGTCCTGCACCAGGCGCTGCTGCTCGGCGGCCGGCAGGGCCGAATTGCCGTCGAGTTCGGCGATGCCCTGGAGCAGCAGGTCGGCGGCGCGAAAGCTCAGATTGACCTGTGTCGCCAGACCGGTGGCAATGTTGAGGGTGGCGGTCTCGCCGCTTTTGAGCGCCGCTTCACGGCTGCTGAGACTGCCACTGAGCAGCGCATAGCCGAACAGCGCGCTACCGAGGATGACCAGAACCAGCGAGGTGATCCTGACCTTGTTGTTGAGACGTTTGAGGGGCATGGCCTACTCCGGGTGACTTCTGGCGAGTCGTGTTAACCTGAAATCAAATTAATCAGATTCACCATTTGTATTTTAATGCAAATCGCTTTTGATTTCCTTTTTTGCAAGGTAAATCTCCGGGTGAAAGCGCGTGATGTTTGATATGGGTTAAGCCCGCTGTTGCTTTTGCGTGAGTCGGGAACAGTTGCTGCACAGAGCTTTTTCCTCGTGGAATGGCTGTTTCCGGGCATCAATGCTCACCATTGCTCCCCGCTGGATGATGACTTTGCTAACTGTGGCGCGGAAATGCAACGGCAAAGCGATTAAAAAATCATTTTTGTCGAATGCATTAAATAAATCGTTTATAGTCAGTTGGTTCCGGTGCTGGAGGGCGGGTGCAGGACGACGGGTTCTGGGGATGACTCAGGTATAAAACGATCAAGGGGGGCAGTATGAAAATCACGGATATCAAAATCAGCGTTCGGCTCGGCGCGTGCTTCGCGGCACTCATTGCAGTCATGTGTGTGATCGCGATGGTTGCGGTCAAGAATCTGGGGACGGTCAGCGCCGTCACGGATGAAATCGTCAATGATCGCTATGCCAAGGTGGCGCTGGGCAATCAGATCACCGATAAGGTCAATACGGCTGCGCGGGCGTTGCGCAATGCGATCATCGCCCCCGACCAGGCGACCACTGAAAAGTACCTGGAGCGCGCAGCCAATAGCACACGTGATGTCACCGAGCAGATGGCCGACCTGGAGAAGCGCCTCAATATGCCGCGCGCCCGGGAACTGTTTGAGAAACTCAAGGAGGCGCGCGCCGAATATGCCAAGCCGCGTAACAAGATACTCGAACTGCTGCGCCAGCAGAAAAAAACAGAAGCAGCAGATTTGCTCTTCAAGGAAGCGATTCCGGCTCAGGACAAGTATCTTGCTGCGCTCAAGGAGTTTGTCGGCTACCAGGTCTCGCTAATGGATCAAAGCGTTGTCAAGGGCAATGAAGTTTCTTCTAACGCTGTCAACACCGTGATCGTGCTTTCCGGTGTCGCCGTGCTGCTCTCGGTGCTGGCCGCCGTGTTGATCACGCGCTCCATCACCCGTCCGCTCAACCAGGCCGTGAACGTGGCTTCGGCCGTGGCAGAGGGCGACCTGACGGTACAGATCGACGATTCCTCCAAGGATGAAACCGGCGCGCTGCTGGCATCGCTCAAGGCCATGAATGCCAACCTGCATCGCATCGTCAGCGAAGTGCGCCAGGGTAGCGACACCATCAATACCGCGTCCGCTGAGATCGCCACCGGCAACCTGGATCTGTCCTCGCGCACCGAGCAGCAGGCCGGTGCACTGGAAGAAACCGCTTCGGCCATGGAGGAACTGACCTCCACCGTCAGGCAGAATGCCGACAATGCCCGCCAGGCCAATACCCTCGCCGCCAGCGCCTCGCAGGTAGCGCTCCAGGGTGGCAGCGTGGTCGGTGAAGTGGTACAGACCATGAGTCAGATCAACGATGCTTCCCGCAAGATCGTCGACATCATCAGCGTCATCGATGGCATCGCCTTCCAGACCAACATCCTGGCGTTGAACGCTGCCGTGGAAGCGGCACGGGCTGGCGAACAGGGCCGCGGCTTTGCGGTGGTGGCTTCCGAGGTGCGCACCCTGGCGCAGCGCAGTGCCGCTGCCGCCAAGGAAATCAAGACCCTGATCGACGCCTCGGTGGAGCGTGTGGATAGCGGCAGCCGTTTGGTGGCGCAGGCCGGCACCACCATGGATGAAGTGGTGGCCAGCGTCAAGCGCGTGACCGATGTGGTAGCAGAGATCACTGCGGCCAGCGGCGAACAGAGCGATGGCATCGAGCAGATCAACCAGGCCATCGTGCAGATGGATGAAGTGACCCAGCAGAACGCCGCACTGGTGGAAGAGGCCGCCGCCGCAGCCCGATCACTGCAGGACCAGTCGGGCCGCCTGGTGGAGACGGTCAGCATCTTCAAGCTCCATCGCCATGAAGTGCGTCCGGCCGTGGCCAGTGCCGCCCCGCGTACCGTGGACGTCACCCCGCGTGCGGCGGCCCTGCCGCGCAAGCCGGCCCCGAAGGTCAGCGCGCCGGCCAAGGTTTTGCCGCCCGCTCAGCCAGCCCTGAAGCCGGCAGTAGCCGATGGAGATTGGGAGCAGTTCTGACCCGCTCGATCTCCCCGCAAGGGCAAGCGTGAGCAAACAGCGCGTCCACCGGGCGCGCTGTTTTTTTTTGCGCGCCTCGAAGGAAGATGGCGGGCTCAGCTCAGCGTGATCCCTTTGAGGCGCGCCAGCTTTTGCAAGGCCTCTTCCAGCGGCAGGCGCGCTTGTCCGGCGGCGATGCGCAATGCGCGGTGCAGCGCGGCTTCTTCTTCGGAGTCGTCCTCGCACTGGCGACTGTAGCGCTCGAAGCCGGCCAGTGCCGTCAGCAGTTCGGCCAGGTGACGCGGGCATTCGCATTGCACGCGATCAGACTGGTCCGACACCGAAGCCAGGGCACTGTCGCTGAAGCGCGGTGCCGGTAGCCACTCTTCCTCGCTGGCGCTCTGGCTGGCTGCGGGTTCCATGCGCCTGACCAGTTCGCACAGCCATTCCACGTCGATTCCCTCCACCGTCTTGCGCACCACGCGGTGCCCGGCCTCGGTCAGGCGCGCCACCATGTCCGGCGCGCCGAAGCGATACAGGATCAGCACCGGCACCTGGATGAGGTCGCTGCGCAGGCGCTCCAGCCGGACATCGAGGTCGCTTTTCAAGACGGTGCTCTCCAGCACCAGCAGGTCGCCTTCGAAGTGGTTGGGATCGAGTTCGTCCAGCGTTTCCACCGCAGTGGTGACGCGCAGTTGCCGCTCGGCCAGCGCCTGGCCGAGCGCCTTGGTGGCGATCCACGGTCCGGCCAGGGCCAGCCGTGCGGGCGGTGCGGGATGGCGCTCCAGTGCGCCGGCGCCTGCTGCAGCGGCCGCGCCGCCCTCTGCTGAGAGGCCCTGCGCCAGGGCCTGCAAGTCCTGCGGAGCGAGTGCGGCCAGTTTGCCGATACGGTGCCCGGCATCCACCAGGGTCTTGATCCACACCAGCCGCTGCAGGTCTTCCTGCGAATACAGGCGCTGGCCGCCGCCGCTGTGCTGCGACGACGTGATGCCATAACGATGCTCCCAGGCACGCAGCGTCTCGACCGACATCCCCAACTGGCGGGCGACCGCACCGGGCCGCAGCAGCGGCAGGTCGGAGAGTTCCTCTGGCTCGGTAGGGGCCACGGTGGAAGAGGAGGTTTGCTTGATTGTTATTGTCACGTTTCCAATGAAAATTTTTTTGTAATGTACGGATATTTTTTGAATATACCCGCTCAGAGTCGTTGCAAATTAAATTTCTGCACGCTTTAAGCGAAATATTGCCGGCAGTTTTGGTGATTTTTGGCAGTATGTCACGCTTTTGTGCAAAGTGAGAACTCCTTATCAAAACAAGAATCGGCGCGATCTGTGAAGGAAAGCGTCGCCCTCCCGAGAAACCTTGCTGCTCCACCGGAAAGAATCGTCATGAAAATATCGGACCTGAAAATCGGCACCCGCCTGTATATCGGCTTCGGATTGGTCTCTGCCATCCTGGTCATCCTGGTCAGTGTGGCCTATTCCAATTTTGCACGGCTCGGTGTCGCCAACGACATGAGTGACCACAGCTACCAGGTGCGTGCGGAGATGCAGGCCATGCTGGAGAGCCTGGTCAACATGGAGACCGGGGCACGCGGCTTCGCCCTGACCGGTAATGAGGCATCGCTTGAACCCATGCAGCAGGGCCTGACCAGTTTCAAGGAGCACCTGGACAAAGCCCGACAGCTGACCCGCGACAATCCCGCCCAGCAGCAGCGCCTGCAGCAGGTGGCCGAGGCCGAGCAGCGCTGGGTGAGCAGCGCCATCGAACCGGCCCTGGCCCTGCGCCGCGCTGTGCGTGATGGCCGCGAAGACATGGGCAAGCTGGTGGCGTTCATTCAAGCCGGCCGGGGCAAGGCAGAGATGGACAACATGCGGGCCATCTTCGCCGAGATGGATCGCACCGAAAGCGTATTGCTGCAACAGCGCAACGAAGAGGCCGATGCGCTCGAAGCGCTGACCGGCAAGATCCTCATCCTGGGCGGCATGGTTTCGGTGCTGCTGTCCCTGCTGCTGGCCTGGTGGCTGGCCAACAACATCACCCGTCCGCTGGCGGTGGCCGTGAAGCTGGCGCGCCAGGTGGCCGGGGGCGATCTGAGCGCGCGCATCGAGGTGCGTTCGCGCGATGAGACCGGCGAACTGCTGAGCGCGCTCAAGGACATGAATGCCAGCCTGGTACGCATCGTGGCCGGCGTGCGCCGGGGCACCGACATGATCGCCACGGCCTCTTCGCAGATCGCCAGCGGCAACCTGGACTTGTCCTCGCGCACCGAGCAGCAGGCCAGTTCGCTCGAAGAAACTGCCTCCTCGATGGAAGAACTGACCTCCACCGTGCAGCAGAACAGCGCCAATGCGCGCGAGGCCAACCGCATGGCGCAGGTGGCCTCCGACATCGCCAGCAGCGGCGGCGGTGTGGTCAGCCGCGTGGTCGACACGATGGAAGAGATCAATGCCTCCGCGCGCAAGATCGTGGACATCATCAGCGTCATCGACGGTATCGCCTTCCAGACCAACATCCTGGCCTTGAATGCCGCCGTGGAGGCGGCCCGCGCCGGTGAGCAGGGACGCGGCTTTGCAGTGGTGGCCACCGAGGTGCGCAGCCTGGCACAGCGCTCGGCGGCCGCCGCCAAGGAAATCAAGGCCTTGATCAGCGATTCGGTCGCCAAGGTCGAATCCGGTAGCGTGCTGGTCAACGAAGCCGGCGCCACCATGCGCGAGATCGTCGAGAGCGTGCAACGGGTCACTGGCATGATCAACGAGATCAGCGCCGCCGGAGAAGAACAGCGCTCCGGCATCGAGCAGGTCAGCCAGGCGGTAGGCCAGATGGACCAGGTGACGCAGCAGAATGCGGCCCTGGTGGAACAAGCCGCTGCGGCCTCCCAGGCGCTGCAGGAACAGGCGCAGGAGCTGGCGCAGGCGGTCAGCGTTTTCCGCCTCGACGGGCAGTGCGCGCAGGATGCCGCCATCGAGGTCGCCGCTGCGGTGCCACTGGCCGAACCAATCACGCCCGTTGCCGTTGCACCAGCCTCGGTCAAGTCGCGCCTGGCGCCTCGCGAACCGCGTCTGGTGGCGCCTCTGCCCAGCCGGACCATGGCGGGCGCCTCCGATGAATGGGTTACTTTCTGAGCGCCACCACGTCATGCATGCAGACCTCCTCCCATTGACCGCCCCGCTGGCCGAACAGGAGCACCAGCGCCTGAGCGTACTCGATACCTATTGCGTACTCGATACCCAGCCCGACGTGCTGTGCGATCTGGTGACCGAACTTGCCGCCAGGCTTTTCGATACCGAGATTGCGTTGGTATCGCTGGTGGCCGAGAACCGCCAGTGGTTCAAATCCCGGCGCGGGCTGAAGGCGGCCGGCACGCCCCGTTCGCAATCCTTCTGCAGCCACGTGATCGAGCAGGAGCAGGTCATGGTGGTGCTCGATGCCACCCGGGACGAGCGCTTCGCCGGCAATCCCCTGGTCACCGGTGAACCGGGCATCCGCTTCTACGCCGGTGCGCCGCTGCAGGCGGCCGATGGCGTGCGGCTGGGAACGCTGTGCGTGATCGGCAAGTCGCCGCGCGTGCAGTTCAGCGCGGCGGACCGCGCCACGCTGGCGCAGCTGGCCGCCATCGTGATGGCGCGGCTGGAGATTCTGCGTGTTTCCAGTTACATCGACAGTCTCACTTCCTTGCCCAACCGCAGCCGCCTGCTGGCCGACCTGCAGGCCTTGCAGTCCGTGGGGTGCGGTGCCGAATCCCTGCCGCAGCGGCTCACGGCGGTGGTGGTCGATGTCTGTGACAGGGGCTATCTGGCCGACATGATCAAGGCACTGGGATGGGATTACGCCGAGGGCTTCCTGCTGCAGGCCAAGGAGCGCCTGCGCCAGGCGCTGGGCGAGATCGCGCTCTATCGCATCGGCACCACGGCCTTTGCCTACCTGGAGCGGCGCGACCTCTGGCAGCAGCAGGCGGAGCAGGTCGAGCGCAGTTTTGCAGAGACGCTGGAGTATCAGGGCATCCCGCACCGTCTGGAAATCTCCGTGGGCATCGTGCCGCTGGCGCAATGCGCCGATCTCGACGAACTGGTGCCGTCCCTGCTGACGGCGGCCGACATGGCGCGTGAGTCCGGCTCCCTGCAGTGCTGCTACGAGCAGCCGCTGGGACGTCTGCAGAAGCATTCCTTCGAACTGCTCTGGGCCATTCCGGCCGCATTGCAATCGGTGGACCAGTTGTGGCTGGAGTACCAGCCCAAGGTGGCGCTGGCCTCGGGCCAGTGCGCCGGGGTGGAGGCTTTGCTGCGCTGGCGCCATCCGGTGCATGGCGTGATTTCGCCGGCACTCTTCATTCCCCTGGCCGAGAAGACGGCATTGATTCGCCAGGTGAGCCTGTGGGTGCTGCAACATGGCATCGAACAGGCGGCCGCCTGGGCAGGCCAGGGGCGGGCCATTCCGGTGGCCATCAACGTATCGGCACGCGACTTCGACAACGACGATCTGGTGCAGACGCTGGCGGCGCAGTTGCGGCGGCATCGCATTCCGGCCAGCCTGATCGAGATCGAGTTCACCGAAAGCGCGATGAGCAAGAATCCCGAGAAACTCTACGGCAAGATCCAGGAGATCAAACGCCTGGGTGTGAAGGTGGCCATCGATGACTTCGGGGCGGGATTCAGCAATCTCAGCTATCTCAAGAACATCCCGGCCGATTACCTCAAGATCGACCAATCCTTCATCCGCACCATGGAAAGCAATTATTCCGACCAGCAGATCGTGCCCTCGATGATCCATCTCGGCCAGAAGCTGGGATTTGCGGTGGTGGCCGAAGGCGTGGAAACCGAGAAGTGCCGACGCATCCTGCATCACCTCGGTTGCGAGTACGGCCAGGGTTATGGCATTGCGCGGCCGATGTCGGCGGCTGATACCTGGGACTGGATCGCGGCACGCGACTGAGCCGCGTTCATCGACATGCCCGTGGCGGTATGCCCAGATAGCCGGACAGGCCGCGCACCAGCGCTTCGAACACCTTGCTGCAGCGAGGATGATGGCGCAGGTCTTCGTGCATCACCACCCAGGTTTCCAGCGGGACGCTGAACTGGCGCGGCAGCAGGCGGGTGAGCTGCGGGGTGCGCGCCGCCAGCGGCGCCTGGCAGATGCCGATGCCGGCCCCTGCGCGGATCAGGTTCAGCTGGGCCAGGTCGCTGTCGGTGCGCAGGGATAGCCTCGCCGGGTCCAGTTGCGGCCAGCGCTGCACCAGGGACCGCAGTGCCGGGCTCATGCTGTCCGGGCCGATCAGGGCATGGTGCTGTAGATCCTCCAGCGAGCGTGGCAGGCCATAACGTTTGATGTAGTCGCGCGCGGCATGCAGGCCGCACTCGACCGAGCCGATGCGGCGCGCGATCAGCCGCTCCTGGCGCGGCTGCACCATGCGCACGGCGATGTCGGCCTGGCGGTGCAGCAGGTCCTGCAGGCTGTTGCTGAGGACCAGTTCGATCTTCAGTTCGGGATGGCGATGCCGCAAGCTGGTCAGCATGGCCGGCAGCACTTCCATGCCCATCACTTCACTGGCCGTGATCCGGACGGTGCCGCTGATTTCCTTGCCATGATCCTGTGCACTGCGCTGTGCCGCTGCGGCGATGCTGGCCATGGCCCGGGCATGCGGCAGCAGCTCGCGCGCGGCATCGGTGGGCAGCAGGCCGGTCTGCGAGCGGGTGAACAGGCGAGTTCCCAGCGCGGCTTCCAGCGCCTGGATTTGCCGTCCCAGCGTCGGTTGGGCCAGATCCAGCACCCGCGCCGCCGCCGAGAGCGAGCCTTCGTTCATCACGTGGAGGAAGGAGCGCAGGAGCGTCCAGTCGAGATTTTCCATATGGTCCGCCTATGCATTTTTGCATGGCTGCCAGGCAACTCCATGCAATTTTGTTTTCCGGGATATTAACCGATGATGACGGCTCGTCAATCGCATCGGAGCACGGACATGCTGAAAGCAGATTCAATCACCCACAACGCCGACGTTGGCGCCGTCAATGGCGGCGTGCGCCGGGTACTGCGGGCGGAGGGCGCGCTGCTGCTGGTGGTGGCGGTGCTCGCCTATGCCCGCTGGGGCGAGGGATGGTCCTGGTTTTGCGCCACTTTCCTGCTGCCGGACCTCGCCCTGCTCGGCTACCTGGCCGGACCGCGTGCCGGGGCGCTGGCCTACAACGCTTCGCACAGCACGCTGGGCCCGTTGGGGTGCCTGTTGCTGGCAGGGGCAGGCGGTCCGCCTGTGCTGCTGCCGCTGGCCTTGATCTGGCTGGCGCATATCGGATTTGACCGTTCCCTGGGGTACGGCCTCAAGCGCAGCGAAGGTTTTGGTGCGACCCATCTGGGCCGCATCGGCCGACCCGGCAAGCCCCGCTGAGCCGCCTGCGGACTGGCGGAGAGGCTTGCACTGCGAATTGGCGAGGGGTATATTGCCGGGCAGAAATATAATTTTGGAGATTATCCGTGACAATCCGACCGGCCCCCCTCCCGTTGGCTTCGATCGCCATGCTGGTCTTGCTTCCCCTGACTCTGGGTGCGTGCAGCCGCTCGCCCAAGGAGCAACTGGCGTTCCAGCATGCCGAGGAGCAGTACCAGATCAACCAGCGCCATGCCGAACTGGAACGCAGCCGGCCTGAAGGTGAGGCGGCGCGGGACGATGGACGTAGCCGGGAGCGGTACTGATCCCGAACAGCAAGTTCATCAGCGATAGAGCGCGAGGGCTTGCGCGGCCCATGCGTTCAGGCTCATGCCGCGTGCCTCGGCCATCGTCGCTGCATGGGCATGGATTTCGGGTGAGACGCGCAGCATGAACTTGCCTGAAAACGGCTTTTGCGGTGCCCGGCCTACCTTGGCGCAGGCCTCCAGATAATCATCGACCGCCTCTTCGAAAGCGGCCCTCAGCGCAGCCACGGAATCGCCGTGGAATCCGACGACATCCTGGATGCCGGCGATGCGACCGATGAAGCTTTCGTCTTCGTCGCTGTATTCGATACGGGCTGCATAGCCCTTGTAGGTCATTGTTCCCATTCGCTCATTCCTTTCTCGGGGCCGTATCCTGCATTGAGCAGGAAGGTACGTGCATCGCGGATCTGATACGGCTTTGCATCTTTGGCGGGGTGCGGTCGGTGAAATGTTCCCACGACCTCTCCAATCATGAAGCGGACACGGGATCCGCGACCCTCGATAAGCTGCGCACCAATTGCCATGAAAAGCGCTTCGATCTGGCGCCACTCGAGCGAGCGCGGCAGCGGGTCGCTGAAGATGGCCAGAAGAGTTCTCCGGTGAATGCTTTTCATGGCGCGTGTTGATATCAAAAAATGATATCATGCCTGCGTAGTGTTTCCAAACAAGGCAGGCACCGCAACTCATCATCCGGTTTTCAATTTTTTCGATGAGGCGGCTGGCACAAGGCTTCCAGTGCCGACAGGTCGGCTCTGAGCACCAGTTGCCTGGCGATTGCCTCAAAGCCTGCACATTGCGGGTGCCGCTGCAACAGGCGCTCGCACCAGTCCAGCAAATCCGACACCGCGCCGATCTCGATGAGCGCCAGCGCTTGCCGCAGATCGTCTGGCGGCGGGCGCTGCAGCGGTGGTGCGGCGGCATCATCGCTGCCTGGGACCGGCTGTTTTTCCAGCGCCAGCAGCCGGCCGATGGTCTCCTGCAGTTCCAGGAAATTGACCGGCTTGAGCAGGCAGGCATCGAATTGTTCTCCTTCATCCTCGCCCCGTTCCGGTTGCAGCGTGGCCGACAACAGCAGTACCGGCACGCCCGGCAGATGCTGGCGCGCAGCCTGCAGCACGGCGTCGCCATGCAGACCCGGCAACTGGTAATCGGTCAGCACCAGCGCCACCACGGGGGCATCCTGCGCGGCGATGCGGGCGATGGCACTCTCGCCATCGGCATAGAGTTCCACCGCGAAGCCGACGCTGCCGAGCTGGTCGCCCAGCAGATGGGCGATGTCGGCGTGGTCTTCCACCACCAGCACCAGACGTCCCTCGCCGTCGATCAGGAGGCGCCCGCCGGCGTCTTCCGGGGCGTCATGGCGGGCGATGTCGTGTTCGCTGCCAATGGCCGCCGGCAGCCGCAGCGTCATCGTGGTGCCCTGGCCGGGCTGGCTGGACAGGGCCACCTGGCCGCCCATCTGCTGGATCCACTGGCGCACGATGGTCAGGCCCATCCCGATGCCCGGCTGCGAGCGATCCGCATGGGCGCGTTCGAAGGGCTCGAACACGCGCCTCTGGAAATGCAGCGGGATGCCGCAGCCGGTATCGCGCACCTGCATTTCCATCACACCCATACCGGACTGCGCCGAGGCCGGGTGCCACAGCACCTGCAACACGATGCGGCCGTCACGGGTGTACTTGGCAGCGTTGTCGAGCAGATTGCCGAGGATGCGCCGCACGCGCCGGGCATCCAGCGTGAGCACCGGCGGCAGCGTGGGCGCGACCTGCAGGCCGAAGGCATTGTGCTGGCGTTGCGCCAGCAGCGCGGCTTCCTGGCTGATCTCCTGCAACAGCGCGTGGACATAGACCGGTGCCGGTTGCGGCAGATCGGGACGATCACCGCGTGCGTAGTCGATCAGGTCGTTGACCATGGCCAGCATGTGGCGCGCACTGCGCACGATGATGCGGCCATGCCGCGCGCGTTCGTCGCCACCGGTCTGCAGCATGTCGGCAAAGCCGAGGATGGACGTCAACGGGGTACGCAGGTCATGGCTGATGCGGGTCAGGAAACCGGTCTTGGCACGGTTGGCCTGATCGGCCGCTTCCAGCGCTTCGCGCAGTTCGCGGGTGCGGGTCGCCACGGCTTGTTCCAGCTTCAGCTGCTCGCGCACCCGCATATAGAGCATGGCCCATTGCATCTGGTCATGCTTGCGGTGCAGTTCCAGCGCGCGGCCGATGACGACCACCGTGGTCAGGCACAGCAGACCCATCTGGAACAGCGCCGCAAAATGCCAGTCCGGCAGCAGGCTGCGATCCACCAGCCCGTTGAGTTCCAACAGCTTGAGCGACATGCCCAGCCAGGCCAGCGCAAACGATAGCGTCAGCAGCCGCGCATGCGCCAGTCCACGGCGCCAGCCATGCAGCATCGATGCCAGCCAGATCAGATAGGCCAGTCCACCTGCGGCATTGGCCAGCGGTGCGGTGATGCGGTAATCGCCCAGCGCCGTCCAGGCGATCACAGCCAGCAGCAGCGCCTGCATCGCCGTATAAACGATTTTCCAGACGTGCAGCCGGTGCAGCCCGACCAGCACGTAACTCATGCGCACGTAGAGCAGGGTGGCCAGGCAGCCGAGGGTGGCCGGCGCGCGCACGATCCATGCAGCGCCCTGCGCAAACAGGTACAGCTGGAGATAGCCCTGGAAGGCGCAGATGTAGGCCAGCGCCGTGACGATCCACGCGGCCATCAGCACGAAGCCGCGGTCACGCCAGGCAATGCCCTGGATCAGCGCATAGGCCACCAGCAACAGCGACACGCCCAGCACGAAGGCCTGGATCGCCAGTTCGCGTCCTTCTTCCTGGCGGAATGCGGCCGGTTCCCAGAGGGTGACGTTGAGATCGATGGCCGAGTCACCGGCGATGCGCAGCACCCACTGGCGTTGCTCGCCCGGTGCCAGCGTCAGCGGGAACATCGGAGTGCGGCTGACGATCTCGCGTTCGGAGAGCGGATGCAGGGTGCCGGCGTAGCGCGGCGTGACCTGGCTGCCTTGGCCGGAGGACTCTTCGGGTGGCAGCCAGTACAGCCGCACATCCTGCAGCCGCGCCGAGCCCAGCGCCAGCCAGCGGGTGACATGCTCGTCGCTGTCATTGCGGACCTGGCCGCGCAGCCAGAAGGCGCCGGTGCTGTAGCCCTCCTGCAGCATGGGGACGTCGATGTCCTGCCACTGTGTGCTGTGCAGTGCGGTGGCCAGTTGCTCGCTACCGGTTTGGTCGCGCAGGATGTGCACTTGTGGCGTGATGACCAGGCGCGTCGGGATGCCCGCCAGTTCGATGGTCGGGGGCAGCGGCACGGCCAGGGCCGGCGCGCTCAGCAGAGCACACAGCAACAGCCAGGGAAACAGCAGTGCTGCGCGCAGACATCCCATCGCAACGGATCAGCGGCGGAACTGACTGGGCGGCATCCCGAAGCGATCGCGGAAGGCCGTGGAAAAATTGGCCGTATTGCTGTAACCCAGGGCCAGCGCGATGGCGCCAATCTCGAGGGTGCTTTCGGAGAGCAGGCGGCGCGCTTCCTTCATCCGTTCCTCGCGCAGGAAATCGAACACGGTCACCCCGGCGCAATGCTTGAAGGCGCTCGACAGGCGGCGCGCATTGGTGCCCACGGCGGCGGCCAGGGCATTGAGGCCCAGCGGCTGGTCCAGCTTGTCCAGCATGAGCCGGCGCGCCGCCTGGAACAGCACCATGTCGAAGGTGCTGGAACCACCGTGTACGCCGGGCGACTGGTTGATCGGCGGCAGATCCGCATGCACGGGCGAGCGCAGATGCACGCACAGGCGCAGCCGTACTTCCTCGAAATCGAAGGGCTTGGTGATGTAATCGACGGCGCCCACGGTGAGGCCGTTGACTTTTTCTTCGGTGGACGCGGCCGCCGAGAGGAAGATCAGCGGAATGTTGCGCGTGGTGGAATTGGCCTTGAGCAGCCGGCAGCTGGTGAGCCCGTCATAGACCGGCATGCGGATGTCCATCAGGATCAGGTCCGGCCGCACGGTCTGCGCCTTGCGATAACCGTCTTGCCCATCCCTTGCCACATACAGCCGCGCGCCGTGGCGCAGCAGGAAATCCGACAGCAGCGTGCGGTCGTCCTCGGCGTCGTCGACGACCAGGATGCGCTGCCCCGCCAAAGGCCCGGCGTAGGCCGGGTGGAACGATTTGTAGACCATGTTTGCCTCATCAGAAATCTGTGCGACGTTACCGCGAAATGGGGATGAGACGAAGCGAAAAGGGCCGGGTGGAAAATATTTTTCCGGCCATCAAAACTATGCGATGGAGAGGCAAAACATTGATGAGTAAATCGTCGAAAAATTTCTATATCCCTATGCGAAGGGCTGTCTGAGTGCAGTGGATGTGTCTGTCATGGAGTTTCCGGATGAGCCAGGCGTGGAGACGGACTCGCCGCTTTTCCTCTTGAGACGAAGCTCAGGTTATCTGTAAAAACAATTTGTCAATTCAGGAAAAGTAAAACTAGACAAAGTGCGAATAATTTCGAGATTACGAGGGGATTCCGTCTCGAACGATAGCTGATGAGAGTGCCTGTGGCAGCATGCGCCCGGTTGTGGTTGGCGATGAAGGAGTGGTCTTGCTCACTCAGTTATCGCTTGAGCTGGAGATGATTTTTTCAGCGATCTGCCCGTTCCTTGTGTGGCGTTCTTTGGTGGTGTTGCAGCAGTACGTCTGGACTGGTAAGCCGATGGATATCGGCCGGGGATTTTTCCGGCTAGTTGGTGGAGAAATGGATGAGATTGTTGTACCTCTATTCTATGAGTGCGGTTGGCTTGATCAGTGCGCTTTGGGCGGGCGGTGTCTCAGCCTTGCACCTTTTAATTGTCGGAGGACTGCTTGTATTTCATGCCTCGTTTCAGATTTGGGTCAGAGGAAATGTTCAGTGGTCGCGGGAAATTGATCGTGATGCCGTGAAAAGCAGAATCCCATGGTCTGCCTATTCAGGGATCTCTAACGTCTCTTTGCTCGCCATCGTGCTCACCATCTCAGTATTTGCGACAGCGTGATGGAGATCATCTTCTTTTTTTCAGTGGATGAAGGAATGTGAGGTATGGAACTCATCTGGTTATTGCTCCAGTTCCTGTGGGAAGGGGCCCTCTCCACTCGTCCGCAAGCCGGTTCTCCGTTCTCCCACACAAGACGTCTTTTGCTCTCGATCGGGTGCGGGGTAATGACCTGCCTTGTACTGATCGCATGTGAATACATTTTTCCGGGGCCGCGCCCGGTCAGCGAAGTTGCGGGCGGGCTCGCACGGATATGCCTGGCGCTGACAGCGGCGATCTATCTTTGCCTGCTGCTGGAACTGTGGATCAACAAGCGGAAGAGGGCTGGAAAATCCGCATGCCTAAAGGCTTGCACGGATGTGGGTCGCCCGGACTCATAACCATCGGCCTCCCGGTTTTTATCGGTGAACCTTATATTTCCGACGCGCGTCGGACCTGCTGTCCTGCCCGATCTTGGCACTGCGAAATATTTTTCGCTGTTCCAGAAACATGCATCCGAGTTGCAAAACCCGACCGGACCAGCGCCGGAATTCTTGCGCTAAATTTCCTCTTCGTCACCAGGCCATCGCCCGCCGCTCCGCCAGCGTGATGCTGCCACGACACAACCAGAACGGACTGTCAGGGACGGTCCACCAGGGAACAAGAACCGCTACAAGATCAGGGGAGGTCAGTCCGTATGGCCAGCATTTTGTTGATAGAAGATGTCTTGAAAAACTATCGCAACAGCAGCTTGTGCAGATTTTTGAAAGACCAGGGTCATGAGGTCAGCCGCGTGGTGGCCGATGGCGAGGAGTTGTTGATGCCAGCCCAGTTGGGCGAGATCGCCATCGTCCATGTGGGGCAGGCCAGCGCAGCCGGTTATGCGCTGACCAGGCAGTTGCGCGCGGCCAATGCGCGCATGGGTATCCTGCTGATGGCCGCAGAGCATGAGAGCAAGGTCGTGCGCATCGCCGGTCTGGAGCGCGGTGCCGATTTCTGCGAAGCCATGCCGCACCGGCTGGAATTGCTCAATGCCTACATCGAAGTCATGCTGCGCCGGATGGCGCCGCAAGCCTGGTCGCTCGACCTGGCCGCCCGTACCTTGCGCGCGCCCCAGCACGATGCGGTAGAAATCAATTCCCGCGAAGCCGCCTTGCTCAAGCTGCTGGCCGAGAATACGCGTCACGCGGCCGACCGCATGGCCATCGCCCGTGCGTTTGGCGCGGATTGGGTCGGCTTCGACGAGCGCGTGCTGGAGAAGACCGTCAGTCGCCTGCGCCGCAAATGGCGCGACAGCACCATGTACGAGCTGCCACTGCGAACCCTGCACGGCGTGGGTTACTGCTTCACGGAATCGATCCAGACCTGCTGAGACCGGCGCGGCCTGCGTGGCTGGCCGCCTCAGTCCAGGCGCGCCTGGACCTGGTTGCCGGCCACCACGAACTTGCCCGCGCCCAGATGATGCAGGGTGTGCAGGTCGGCATTGTCAGCGGTGAAGTTCCAGTGGCCATTCTCGAAGATGCGCACATCGGCCGCCGCGCTGACGACTTCGCCGAACAAGGTGTCATAGGCGTCTTCGGTCTGGCCCTGCGGCAGCCAGCGGCATTCCATCCACGCCGCACAGCCTTGCTGCAGGACCGGCATGCCCAGCACCGGACCGGCCAGCGCGGCGATCCGGTGGCGGGCGAACTTGTCCTCATCGCGTCCGCTCGCGCTGCCTACCGCATAGGTCAGGTCCATCTGTGCCGCACCGGGAACGATGATGCCGAAGCTGCCCGATTGCGTGATCAGCTCGCGCGTGTAGGTGCTCTTGTCGATCACCACGGCAATGCGCGGTGGCGTGAATTCCACCGGCATCGACCAGGCCGCCGCCATGATGTTGCGGTGTGCGCCGTGGGCGCTGCTCACAAGCACCGTCGGTCCGTGGTTGATGAGGCGGCTGGCGTGTTCCAGTGCGACAGGACGGAAATGGCTGGATTGGTGCATGAGGGGCTCCTGCGGAAAAAGAGCCAAGGATGACACAGAACGCCGCGTGCCGTCGTTGGGACAGCCACACCTGCGCAATGAAAAACGGGAGCCGAAGCTCCCGTTGTGGATGGCATCCTGTACTGTCGGCAGGCTTATTTGCCCCAGCTCAGGACCATCGGGTCCAGGCGGCGTGCCACGCGCAGCAGGCCTTCGCGCACCTTGGGGTGCAGCGGTGCCTGCGGATGACGCAGCATGTCGGACTTGATCACGCCGCCTTCGAGCATGAGCGCCTTGCATGCGGACAGACCGCACTGGCGGTTTTCATAGTTGATCAGCGGCAGCCATTGCATGTAAAGCTCGGCGGCCTTTTCGGTGTCGCCGGCGAAATAGGCATCGACGATCTTGCGGATACCGTCCGGATAACCGCCGCCGGTCATGGCGCCGGTCGCACCGCCGTCCAGGTCGGGGATCAGGGTGATGGCTTCTTCGCCATCCCACGGGCCGACCACGGCGTCGCCGCCCAGTTCGATCAGCTCACGCAGCTTGGAAGCGGCACCGGCAGTCTCGATCTTGAAGTAGGAGACGTTCTCGATTTCCTTGGCCATGCGCGCCAGGAAGGGGGCCGACAGGGGCGTGCCGGCCACCGGCGCATCCTGGATCATGATGGGGATGTCGATGGCGTCGGAGACGCGGCCATAGAATTCGTAGATCTGTTTTTCCGAGACGCGGAAGGTGGCGCCATGATACGGCGGCATCACCATCACCATGGCCGCACCGGCATCCTGCGCAGCGCGGCTGCGCTCGGCACAGATCTGGCTGCCGAAGTGGGTGGTGGTGACGATCACCGGCACGCGGCCGGCCACGTGCTTGAGCACGGTGTCCTGCACCAGCACGCGCTCTTCGTCGGAGAGCACGAACTGTTCGGAGAAGTTGGCCAGGATGCAGATGCCGTTGGAGCCGGCATCGATCATGAAGTCGATGGCGCGCTTCTGGCCTTCCAGGTCCAGCTTGCCGTTTTCGTCAAAGATGGTCGGGGCGACCGGGAATACGCCGCGGTAGATGGGGGTGCTCATGGGAGTCTCCGTCGTGGTTGTCGTGGGCCATCAAGGGATGGCGGCTTGCAATGGAGCTCAATATACGTGCGGGCCGATGGGCTGTATAGTGAAGACTTTCCATCATGTGATCGCTTTTTGGAATCGCCCATGAAACCCGCGCCCAGTCAGCAAAGCCTGAACAGTCTCCTGTCCCGCCTGCGCATGAAGCAGCTGCAATTGCTCATCGCCCTGGACGATCATCAGTCCCTGCACAAGGCCTCCAGCGCCCTGGCCATGACGCAATCGGCGGCCAGCAAGTCGCTGGCCGAGCTGGAATCGATGCTGGATGCGCAATTGTTCGAACGCACCAGGTCCGGCCTGATCCCCAATCAGTTCGGCCATTGCGTGATCCGCTATGCGCGGCTGATGGCAACCGACCTCGGTTCGCTGTGTGAGGAGATGGCGCAGATCCGCTCCGGACGCGGCGGACGGCTGGCCATCGGCGCGGTCATGGGGGCGCTGCCAGCGCTGGTGGTGCCGGCGGTGGATGCGATGCAGCGGCGTCATCCGGAGCTGTCCATCGAGATCGTCGAAGAGACCAGTGTGCAATTGCTGAGCCTGCTGGACGAAGGCCATCTGGATCTGCTGGTGGCGCGCGCCAGTGTCTCGGACAATCCCGGCAAGTACCACTACCAGCCGCTCTCCGAAGAGCCGCTGTCGGTGGTGGTGTCGGCCGACCATGCGCGTGTGCGCGGCCGGCAGATGAGTCTGGCCGCGCTGGCGGGCTATCGCTGGGTCACCTATCCCAGCCACATGCCGCTGCACGCGGTGCTGGAACGGGAGATGGACCTGGCCGGGGTGAGCATGCCGGGCAATGCGATTTCCACCGCCTCGACCTTCGTGACGGTGGCACTGTTGCAGCAGGGCACCGACATGGTGGCTATCCTGCCCACGGCGGTGGCGGAGATGTTCGTTAAGCGCGGTATGCTGCGCATCCTGCCGGTGAAGCTGCGCTCGATGTCGCAGACCATCGGCATCGTCACGCGCAAGGGAGGTCAGTTGTCGCGCGCGGGCGAGGCATTCGTGCGCCTGTTGCGGGAGCGGCCGGTGCGCTGCTGAGGTGTGGAGTGGGCGGCATTGTTGGGCGCCATTCAGTGGTACGTACCACTGCGGCGCTACCTGCGCTCAACGGCCGCAATCACAGTGCTGGCGCGGGATTGTGGTAGAGTGCGCCTCCAACGAAACCTAGCCTCTGAGACCAGCCAGCCATGCGGGAACCGATACAGCGACGCAAGCTATACCAGGAAGTACTTGAGCGCCTGATGGCGCGCATCCATCAGGGAGAATTTCCGCCCGGTTCGCAGTTGCCCTCCGAACGTGACCTGATGGAGCAGTACGGTGTGGGCCGTCCGGCCGTGCGCGAAGCGTTGCAGGCCATGGAGCGCTCCGGCTTCGTGGAAATTGCCCACGGTGAACGGGCGCGCGTGGTCGATCTGACGGCCGACCGGCTGATCGCGCAGATCACCGCCGGTGCGCAGCACCTGCTGCGTACCAAGCCGGACATGCTGAAACATATGAAGCAAGCGCGCGTTTTCCTGGAAACCAGTACCGCCCGCATGGCTGCCGAGCGTGCCACCGAAGAGCAGATCGCGCGCCTGCGCGAGGCCATCGCCGCGCACCGGGCTTCGATGGTCAACCTGGACGACTTCATCGAGCGGGATATGGCCTTCCATCGCGAGATTGCCGACATCAGCGGCAATCCCATCTTTCCTTCCATCGTCGAATCGATGTTCCGCTGGGCCAGCGAGTTCTACATCACGCTGGTGCGCGCCCCGGGCGCGGAGGAACTTACCCTGACCGAACACCAGCGCATCGTCGATGCGATTGCCGCCCATGATGGCGACGCCGCAGCCGAAGCGATGCGTGCGCATTTGATGCGCGCCAATGATCTGTATCGGGAGCTGGGCCAGCAGTAAGCCGGCCCGCGCCGCTCGGCCTTAGCGCAACATGCCGTGCCAGGTAGGCTGTTTTTCTTCGTGATAGTAAGGACGGGTCAGGGGCGCCGACATCACCTGTTCATCACCCAGCACCGTGACCGTCAACAGGCCGGGCGGGCCGTCATAGCGGCGGCAGGCCTGGGCTGAATTGCGGTTGTTGTGCATGTCCACCACCAGCAGGCGCTTCTCTTCTTCGCTCATACCCGGCGTGGGCGGCGGCGCCATGCGCTTGGGTGGGATGACCAGGGCATCACCCGGTTCGACCCACAGGTCGGCCAGGCTGATTTCATTGACGTAGGGCCGCCAGCGCGCCACCGTGATCACCAGCGGTTCCGGCCCGCGTGAAAAGAAGATGTGGGCGAAGTCGTGATACTCGAGGTCGGTGGCATTCCAGGTCAGCAGCTCGCGACTGCGGCCATCGCCCAGGTAGGGCGATTCATAGCCGGCCCATTTGCCATAGGTGTACTCGGCCATGACCAGGCCGTCATAGGCAAAGCGCAGGCACTGGCCGCTGCGCAGCAGGGTGGCGCCGAATGCCTGGGCGTTCTCCGGCGTGGCAGGCAGCGGCTCGTAGCGTACCTCGGGGACGCGAAAATCAAATTCGGTAATCTCGTAGGCGGGCCAGTCCTTGGGCGTAACCGTGCGTTGCCAGTGCGCAATGTCACGATAGGTCACGCCGCGTTCCAGCGCCGGTGCTTCCGGTGCCAGCGCGATGAGTTCGCCGACGACGGTGGCGCTCTGACGGCCTTTGCCGTCCTCGTTGAGCATGTACGGATACCGGGTGGTGTCGAGCAAAGGCGTTGACGGGCCGTCCTTGATGAAGAGAACGGGATCGAAATCACTCTGGTCTGGTGGCATGGCTTCCCCTGATTGGTGGCGTGGTGATGGCCGCCAGGCCTTCCCCGAGGCTGCGCGGCGCACGCGATCTTCGCACAGTTCGGCTGCGCGTAGCAGCCCTGCCGCGCAATCAGAGCAGGCGCTTGATCTCTGCGTTCGACGAGAGCCGGCGGATGGCTTCTTCCGCCTGCCCCAGCGCCGCTTCGGGCAGGCGCAGATGAAGGTGGGCCAGGGTGTCGTGGCGGCTGGCCAGCAGTTCGTATTTCTGCTGGGCCAGCCAGTGGCGCAGCTGTGGTTCGGCGGAATAGACCACGCCGATTTCGATCTCGGCCTGGGCCACGCGTTCGGTGCGTTCCGTACTCTTGAGGGCGGTGGCGATGGCATCGGTATAGGCCCGTACCAGGCCGCCCGCGCCCAGTTTCACGCCACCGTAATAGCGCACCACCATGGCCAGCACACCATCGAGTTCGTGATGGCGCAACACTTCCAGCATCGGGCGTCCGGCCGTGCCGGACGGTTCGCCATCGTCGGACATGCCCGACTGGCCACCGGCCATCAGCGCCCAGCAGACGTGCGTGGCGCTGCGATGGGCCTCACGCATCCTGGCGATCTCCTGCATGGCCGCCTCGCGGCCGGGCACCGGCATGACGATGCCGATGAAGCGGCTCTTGCGGATCTCCAGTTCGATCTCGGCGCGCTGGGCGAGGGTGAAGGTGGCCATGCGGTGCGGCCTCAGTCCTGCTGCGCAGCGGCGCTCTTGAGCAGCGCCAGCTCGGCGCGCAGGCCCTGGTTTTCTTCGGACAGGCGCGCCACGCGGGCCTGTAGCGTAGCGATCTCGCGGCGCAGGGTGGCCGTCAGTTCGTTTTCCTGACCTTCCACCAGCGGGATGGCTGTTTCGCTTGCACCATCGTCGACCTTGGGCGCGCGCGGGGTGCGGGTGGCGGCTTTCTGTTCGCGTACCTTCTTGGCGGCTTCGCGCAATTCCTTCTTGCCGCCCGCCACGGCGCTGACCTGCACTTCGCTGGGCAGGGTCGCCACGGCGGCAGCGGCATTGATGGAAATGGCACCGCTGCGCACGGCCTCCACCAGTTCAGGTGCGGCGGTCTTGCGGATGCGGTCGATCTGGCCGATGGTGGCGCTGCTGATGCCGGCGGCGCGGGCGATGTCTTCGCGGGTCTTGATGCGGCCGGTGTTGTCGTCGGCGTGCCAGGGATCGTCGCCGGCCTCAGCGGGTTCGCTTGCGGCCGCGCCTTCGGTGGGGGCGGTCTCGTCGGCCGCGGACCTGGCCGGTTTGGCCTCGGCCTTGGTGCGCGCGGCGATGATGTCGCGCTTGCGCAGGGCCAGCATGCCGCGCTGGAAGTCGGAGACGCTGCGGCGGCCGAGCTGGTTATCGATCATCCACAGCAGCACATCTTCCAGCGATTGGAAACTGTCGTTCTGGATGGTCTTGAAGGGCAGGTCGTATTTGCTGCAGATTTCGTAACGGTTGTGACCATCGATGAGCACATCCCCCCACAGCACCAGCGCATCGCGGCAGCCTTCGGCCAGCAGGCTGCGCTCCAGCGCGGCGTATTCGTTGGGGGTGAGGGGATCGATGTACTGTTTCAGTTCTTCGTTGATGACGATATTCATGGGACTGTGACGCCGCGGCGCCTGGACTGAATCGAAAAGCCGGGGTCGCATTCTACACCACCGCCTGCCGCGCTCTGCGGGCGGCAATGGCGCTTGCAGTACAATGTCGGGCTTCGTCACTGACTCTTCGTGTCATGCGCTTCTCCTTCCGTCTGATGGCTGCGGCCATCGCTTCTTCCTTGCTTCTTTCTGCCTGCGGTACCTCGTCCTTGTTGCCGGCCGGTGTAGCCTCCAGGCCATCCGAGACCAGCGGCGCGACGGTCACGGCCGGTACGAACGTAACAAATGTTACTAATGGCGCGGTGGCTCCCGTGGTCCCGGTTGCACCCAGCGCTGCGGCCGCGCCCACCCCGCGCAAGATCAAGATCGGCCTGGCCTTGGGCGGCGGCGCGGCGCGTGGCTTTGCGCATATCGGCGTGATCAAGGCGCTGGAAGCCCAGGGCATCACCGTGGACGTGGTGGCCGGGACCAGTGCCGGCAGCCTCGTGGGCGCACTCTATGCGGCCGGCAACGATGGCTTCGCCTTGCAGAAGCTGGCGCTGGCCATGGATGAGGCGGCCATCTCGGACTGGTCGGTGCCGCTGTTTGCCAAGGTCAGTGGCGTCATCAAGGGGGAGGGCGTGCAGAACTACGTCAACAAGGCGGTGCATAACGTTCCCATCGAGAAATTCAAGATTCCCTTCGGCGCCGTGGCGACCGACCTGCGCACCGGCCAGCCCATCCTGTTCCAGCGCGGCAATGCCGGCATCGCGGTGCGGGCTTCGTCGGCGGTGCCGGGGGTGTTCCAGCCGGTCAGGATCGGTGACCACACCTATGTGGATGGCGGGCTGGTGTCGCCGGTGCCGGTGCGCTTTGCCCGGCAGATGGGGGCGGACTTCGTGATTGCGGTCAACATCTCGTCCAATCCGGAGGCGCAGGCGGCCTCCAGCAGCTCCATCGACGTCTTGCTGCAGACCTTCGCCATCATGGGCCAGACCATCAACCAGTATGAGTTGAAGAATGCCGACATCGTGCTGCAGCCGGGCCTGGGCGCGATGAAGGGCAGTGACTTCGCCAACCGCAACGTGGCTATCCTGGCCGGTGAACAGGCAGCGATGGCCGCCATGCCGGAGATCAGGCGCAAGCTCAAGCTGATGGCCACCGGAAACTGATGGTTCAGCCGTTTTTCAAGGAGATATGAAGGAAACGAAAAGGCCGCTGATCCAGCGGCCTTTTGCTATGGGGTATGCACCGTGATGGTGATCATTTCTGCTGATCGTCGTCACCGGCGATGATGCGGCGTGCACCATTGAAGCGCTTCTTCCAGTAGGACTCGTCCATGCTCTCGATGCGCACCTGGCCGCCGGCCGAGGGGGAGTGGATGAACTTGCCGTCGCCCAGGTAGATGCCTACGTGGGAGAAGCCACGGCGCAGGGTGTTGTAGAACACCAGGTCGCCCGGCTGCAGGTTGTCACTGCCGATCTTTTCGCCGACGCGGCTGATTTCCAGCGAAGTGCGCGGCAGGTCGGTGCCCCACGCTTCCTTGAAGACGTAACGCACCAGTCCGCTGCAATCGAGGCCGGTATCGGGCGAATTGCCGCCGTAGCGGTAATTGATGCCCAGCATGGCCAGGGCCTGGGTGGCCAGTTCGGATGCGCGGTTGGTGATGTCTTGCAGGCGGGCAATGGCCAGATTGGTCTTGCTGATCAGCTGCTGGGCTTGCGGCGATGTTGCCTGGGGAGGGGGAAGATCCTGCGCTGCCAGGGAAAGGTCAGCGGAATAGGCCGATGCACTGATCCAGAGGCCGGCCGCCAGCGCGCACGCGCGAGCGGTTTGTCGTCGGATTCGGTCAGATCGGCGTAGGGTCATCGGGATCCTCTCAAAATAGGATTGCGGGACTGTAAGGTAAATCTTACGGCTTGTCAAAAGCTGCATTCATGCCAGCCTGGCTGGCCGGGCTCATTTCCGGGGCAAAAGCGGCGTTTTCGACGGCTTCTCCCCGTAGGGGTTCCTCCTACGCAGGACCGGAAAAATAATTCGGGGAAAAGATCGGCGTTTTGGAAAAAAGTTTCCTTGCTATAGGGGAAAGTGGGCGGGCAGGGCAGGTTTCATGCAAGAAACTTCACATTTGGCCTAAAGATGAGTTTGGCGGGCAGGATGTCAAAAAAGACTTTCTGGCCGTACAATCAGCGTTCATTTTTTTCTGCCTATCGGAGCAAACATGCAAACCAAACCGTTCCTGTCGCTGGATGACGTCAAGAAGATCGCTGCCGGCGCTGAAGCCGAAGCCCGTGCCAACAACTGGAACGTGGCCATCTCGGTGGTCGATGACGGCGGTCACCTGCTGTGGCTGCAGCGCATGGACGGCGCCGCTCCGATCTCGTCCCAGATCGCTCCGGCCAAGGCCCGCACCGCCGCGCTGGGCCGCCGCGAAAGCAAGATCTATGAAGACATGATCAATAACGGTCGCGTTTCCTTCCTGAGCGCCCCCGGCCTGGATGGCCTGCTCGAAGGCGGCGTGCCGGTGGTGGTCGATGGCCATTACGTGGGCGCCGTGGGCGTTTCCGGCGTGAAATCCTCGGAAGACGTGCAGATCGCCAAGGCCGGTATCGCTGCCCTGGGTCTGTAATTCCTTCTACGCCGGCAGCCTTGCCTGCCGGCGTTTCCCCTCCTTGTTGCACCCCATTTCGGTGCATCTTTACGTCAACTTTCGGCAATCTGCGATTTGCCGGAGGGTGGCTTTTGCGCTATAATCGAGCGGTTTAGCCAATTTTATCCGCCGTAGCGCATACCCATTCCTCTTCCTCGTTCCCAACAGGCCCTGCCACGCTTCCGTACTGAATGAGTCGGGGTGTTCGCGCCGGTCGGTTTGGCGCGCAAAGGTCTTCCGGTCATCCAGCCGCGGCGGTAACAATCTCAGGAGTTACCCTTGCTGCCTCTTCTTTCCGGTCCCGCGATTCCGGCCGTCCTCGCGCTCGCAGACGGGTCTGTCTTCCAAGGTTTTTCCATCGGCGCCGCAGGCAATACCACCGGTGAGGTGGTCTTCAATACCGCGATGACCGGCTACCAGGAAATCCTGACCGACCCCAGCTACAGCCGCCAGATCGTCACTCTTACCTATCCGCACATCGGCAACACGGGCGTGAACCGTGAAGACGTCGAAGCTTCGCAGATCCACGCCGCCGGCCTCATCATCAAGGACCTGCCGCGCCTGCTGTCGAACTTCCGCAGCCAGCAATCCCTGTCGGATTACCTGAAGGAAGGCAATATCGTCGCCATCGCCGGCATCGATACCCGCAAGCTGACCCGCATCCTGCGCGAAAAGGGCGCGCAGAACGGCGCCATCGTGGCCGGTGAGGCCGACATCGCGGCCGCTACCGCCAAGGCACTGGAGCTGGCGCGCGCCTTCCCGGGCCTGGCCGGCATGGACCTGGCCAAGGTGGTCTCCACCAAGAAGGCCTACAACTGGACCGAGACCGAATGGCGCCTGGGCCGCGGCTATGGCCAGCAGATCACCCCGAAATTCCACGTGGTCGCCTTCGACTACGGCGTGAAGTACAACATCCTGCGCATGCTGGCCGAGCGCGGCTGCAAGGTCACCGTGCTGCCGGCGCAAGCCACTGCGGCCGAAGCGCTGGCCCTGAATCCGGACGGCATCTTCCTCTCCAACGGTCCTGGCGATCCGGAGCCCTGTGATTACGCCATCGCCGCGTCCAAGGAACTGATCGAGCGCGGCATCCCGACCTTCGGCATCTGCCTGGGTCACCAGATCATGGCCCTGGCCTCCGGCGCCAAGACCCTGAAGATGAAGTTCGGCCACCACGGCGCCAACCACCCGGTGCAGGACCTGGATTCCAGGCAGGTGATGATCACCTCCCAGAACCACGGTTTCGCCGTGGACCAGGCGACCCTGCCGGCTAACTGCCGCGTGACCCACGTGTCGCTCTTCGACGGTTCGCTGCAAGGCTTCGAGCGTACCGACAAACCTGCTTTCTGCTTCCAGGGCCACCCCGAAGCATCCCCTGGACCGCATGACATCGCTCCCCTGTTCGACAAGTTCGTGGCGATGATGGAGAAGAAACAAAATGCCTAAGCGTACTGACATCAAAAGCATCCTGATCATTGGCGCTGGCCCGATCATCATCGGCCAGGCCTGCGAATTCGACTATTCCGGCGCCCAGGCCTGCAAGGCCCTGCGTGAAGAAGGTTTCAAGGTCATCCTGGTCAACAGCAATCCGGCCACCATCATGACCGACCCGGAAATGGCCGATGCCACCTACATCGAGCCGATCACCTGGCAAGCGGTGGAACGCATCATCGCCAAGGAAAAGCCGGACGCCATCCTGCCGACCATGGGCGGCCAGACCGCGCTGAACTGCGCGCTGGACCTGCACC
This sequence comes from Herbaspirillum sp. DW155, assembly GCF_037076565.1. Taxonomy (NCBI): domain Bacteria; kingdom Pseudomonadati; phylum Pseudomonadota; class Betaproteobacteria; order Burkholderiales; family Oxalobacteraceae; genus Herbaspirillum; species Herbaspirillum sp. DW155. The sequence continues at coordinate 1,420,259 of NZ_AP029028.1, forward strand.
GCAACGGCGTGCTGGAGAAGTACAAGGTAGAACTGATCGGCGCCACCCCGGAAGCCATCGACAAGGCCGAGGACCGCTCCAAGTTCAAGGAAGCGATGACCAAGATCGGCCTGGGTTCGGCCCGCTCCGGCGTGTCGCACACGATGGAAGAATCGTGGGCGGTGCAGAAGACCATCGGCTTCCCGGTCATCATCCGTCCGTCCTTCACCATGGGCGGCACCGGTGGCGGCATCGCCTACAACGCCGAAGAATTCGAGACCATCTGCAAGCGCGGCCTGGAGGCTTCGCCGACCTCCGAACTGCTGATCGAAGAATCCCTGATCGGCTGGAAGGAATACGAAATGGAAGTGGTCCGCGACAAGGCGGACAACTGCATCATCGTCTGCTCCATCGAAAACCTGGACCCGATGGGCGTGCACACCGGCGACTCCATCACCGTGGCCCCGGCACAGACGCTGACCGACAAGGAATACCAGATCATGCGTAACGCCTCGCTGGCGGTGCTGCGTGAAATCGGCGTGGATACCGGTGGCTCCAACGTGCAGTTCTCGGTCAATCCGGCTGATGGCCGCATGATCGTCATCGAGATGAATCCGCGCGTCTCGCGTTCCTCGGCACTGGCCTCCAAGGCCACGGGCTTCCCGATCGCCAAGATCGCCGCCAAGCTGGCCGTGGGCTTCACGCTCGACGAACTGCGCAACGAGATCACGGGTGGTGCGACCCCGGCCTCCTTCGAGCCGTCCATCGACTACGTGGTGACCAAGATCCCGCGTTTCACCTTCGAGAAATTCCCGCAGGCCGACAAGCACCTGACCACCCAGATGAAGTCCGTGGGTGAAGTGATGGCCATCGGCCGTACCTTCCAGGAATCCTTCCAGAAGGCCCTGCGCGGCCTGGAGGTGGGTGTGGACGGTATGAACGAAAAGACCACCGACCGCGAAATCATCGAGAAGGAACTGGGCGAACCCGGTCCGGACCGCATCTGGTACGTGGGCGATGCCTTCGCCCAGGGCTTCTCGCTGGAAGAAGTGCACAATCTGACCCACATCGATCCGTGGTTCCTGTCGCAGATCAAGGAGATCGTCGACATCGAACTGTGGCTGGAAAAGGATGTGGCGCTGGAGTCGCTGGACAAGGCGACCCTGTTCCAGCTGAAGCAGAAGGGCTTCTCGGATCGCCGCCTGGCCAAGTTGTTGAAGACCACCGACACCGCCGTGCGCGAACAGCGCAAGAAGTTGGGTGTGCGTCCGGTCTTCAAGCGTGTCGATACCTGTGCGGGCGAGTTCTCTACCGATACCGCCTACATGTATTCGACCTACGACGAAGAGTGCGAATCCAACCCGACCGACAAGAAGAAGATCATGGTGCTGGGCGGTGGCCCGAACCGTATCGGCCAAGGCATCGAGTTCGACTACTGCTGCGTGCACGCGGCACTGGCGATGCGCGATGACGGTTACGAAACCATCATGGTCAACTGCAACCCGGAAACCGTCTCGACCGATTACGACACCTCCGACCGCCTGTACTTCGAGCCGGTGACGCTGGAAGACGTGCTGGAAATCGTCGACAAGGAAAAGCCGGTCGGCGTGATCGTCCAGTACGGCGGCCAGACCCCGCTGAAGCTGGCGCTGGATCTGGAAGCCAATGGTGTGCCCATCGTCGGCACCTCGCCCGACATGATCGACGCCGCCGAAGACCGCGAGCGTTTCCAGAAGCTGCTGCAGGACTTGGGCCTGCGCCAGCCGCCCAACCGTACCGCCCGTACCGAAGCCGACGCGCTGCAACTGGCGCAGGAAATCGGTTACCCGCTGGTGGTGCGCCCGTCCTACGTGCTGGGTGGCCGCGCCATGGAAATCGTCCACGAGCAGCGTGACCTGGAGCGCTACATGCGCGAAGCCGTCAAGGTCTCGCATGATTCGCCGGTGCTGCTGGACCGCTTCCTGAACGACGCCATCGAAGTGGACGTGGATTGCCTCTCCGACGGTGAACGTACCTTCATCGGCGGCGTGATGGAGCACATCGAACAGGCTGGCGTGCACTCGGGCGACTCGGCCTGCTCGCTGCCGCCGTATTCGCTGTCCAAGGACACCATCGAAGAACTGAAGCGCCAGACCGCGCTGATGGCCAAGGGCCTGAACGTGGTCGGCCTGATGAACGTGCAGTTCGCCATCCAGCAAAATGAAGTCGATGGCAAGACCGTCGATACCGTCTTCGTGCTGGAAGTGAACCCGCGTGCATCGCGCACCGTGCCCTTCGTCTCCAAGGCCACCGGTCTGCAGCTGGCCAAGATCGCCGCACGCTGCATGGTCGGCCAGTCGCTGGACAGCCAGGGCATCAGGAACGAAGTCGTGCCGCCTTACTACAGCGTCAAGGAAGCCGTGTTCCCGTTCGTGAAGTTCCCGGGCGTGGATACCATCCTCGGCCCTGAAATGAAGTCCACCGGCGAAGTCATGGGCGTGGGCAAGACCTTCGGCGAAGCCTTCGTGAAGTCGCAGATGGGCGCCGGCGTGAAGCTGCCGAAGTCGGGCAAGGTCTTCCTGTCGGTGAAGAACAGCGACAAGCCGCGTGCCGTGCAAGTGGCGCGCGACCTGGTCGCCCTGGGCTTCTCCATCGTCGCCACCAAGGGTACGGCTGCCGCCATCAGCGCTGCCGGCATCCCCGTGGCCACCGTCAACAAGGTCGTGGAAGGCCGTCCGCACATCGTGGATATGGTCAAGAACAACGAGATCGCCCTGGTGGTGAACACCGTTGAAGAAAAGCGCAACGCCATTGCCGACTCCGGAGCGATCCGTACCTCGGCTCTGGCCGCCCGCGTGACCACCTTCACCACCATCGCCGGTGCCGAAGCCGCAGTGGAAGGCATGCGCCATCTTGACGCCCTGGACGTCTACGATTTACAAGGCCTGCATAAAGCTATACACTAAACCCACAACACGTGATTTTTGTCGGCTTTAGTTGACGCCGGCAGGCAAAGAGGGCATCTGAGCAATCGATGCCCTCTCTGACTTTTGGACGACACCCTGCGGCCACAACATCTCCAATGTTGCAGGGCAGATGCGTCCGGGGACGCTAAGGACATGACGCCGCCATGCCACGCCATCGTGCAGTCTGGCGTGGTGTCATGTCCTTAGCGGCTCTGGGTCAGAGCGCGTGTTGTTGAAGAGCTGACGGAAACCTGCAGCAACGGTCCGTTCACCAGCCAGACTGTTCCCGTAATGACGATGCTTGTCCGCCAGGTTGGCGGCGAGGTTCTCCTTTTGCGTGTTCAGCGGCCGGCGGACTTTGGATGCGTCTTCCGTGTAACCCTAACCTTGAGCAAGAGACTTATGAGCACAGTTCCCCTTACCAAGCGTGGCGCCGAACTTCTGAAGGAAGAATTGCACCGTTTGAAAACCAAAGACCGCCCGGAAGTCATCAATGCGATCGCTGAAGCGCGCGCGCAGGGCGACTTGTCCGAAAACGCTGAATACGAGTCCGCCAAGGAGCGCCAGGCCTTCATCGAAGGCCGTATCGCCGACCTGGAAGGCAAGCTGGGCGCGGCCCAGATCGTCGATCCGGCCGAACTGAACGCCGAAGGCCGCGTAGTTTTCGCCTCCACCGTGGACCTGGAAAACCTGGACAGCGGCGAGAAGGTGACCTACCAGATCGTCGGCCTGGACGAAGCCGACATCAAGGAATCCAAGGTCTCCGTGACCTCGCCCATCGCCCGTGCCCTGATCGGCAAGAGCGCCGGTGACGTGGTGGCCGTGGAAGCCCCCTCGGGCCTGAAGGAATACGAAATCCTGGAAGTGCGCTACGTCTGACGTGGCCTGCCGTGGCCGCCCGGGCAGGATGTTGGGCGGCCGCTGCGGTGATCCAGCTGCAACACCGACGAGCCGGAAATGAAAATGCCCGCATCAGCGGGCATTCTGTTTTATGGGCCGTCGGCCCCGGGCGGTGATCAGCCAGCGCTCTTCTTGGTGCTGCGCTGGCGTGGCTTGGCCTTCTTGACCAGGCCGCCGGCGGTGATGCGTTCGTTGCCCTTGAGCATGACCTTGCTCACCGAAGGACGCTTGGTGGCATGCGACTTGACGATGGTCACTTCGCGCAGGCCGCCCTTGGCGCCGGCAGCGGCTTTCTTGCCTTCTTCCTTTTGCGGGCGATATAGCACCAGCAGCTTGCCGATGTGTTGTACCGGCGCGGCCTTGAGCTCGGCGCAGATGGTTTCGTAGATCGCGATGCGGGCTTCGCGGTCGTCGCCGAAGACGCGGACCTTGATCAGGCCGTGGGCGTTGAGGCTCTTGTCGATTTCCTTCATCACGGATTCGGACAGGCCACTTTCGCCAACCATCACGACAGGGTTCAAGGCATGGGCCTGGGCGCGCAGTTCGCTGCGCTCGGCGGGAGTCAAATTCAACATGGGAGTGCGGTTCGGGACGATGTTCTCGGCGGCGCCAAGTTGTCCCTCAATGAGATAAAACCAATATTCTACGCGAATGGCAAAGAACAAACTGAACAAAAACTGGTTGCATGACCATATCAATGACCCTTATGTGAAGCTGGCACAGAAGGAGGGCTATCGTGCGCGCGCCGCCTACAAGCTCAAGGAAATCGACGAGGAAGAGCGTCTCATCAAGCCCGGCCAGGTGATCGTCGACCTCGGCTGCACCCCCGGCAGCTGGTGCCAGTACGTGCGCAATAAGCTGGCCGGCGCCGAGGGCGGTGGCATTCACGGCACCATCATCGGGCTGGACATCCTGCCCATGGACCCGATTGCGGACGTCCACTACATCCAGGGCGACTTCCGCGAAGACGAGCCGGTGCGCCAGCTCGAAGCCGTGCTGGACGGCCGCAAGGCCGACCTGGTGCTGTCGGACATGGCGCCCAACCTGTCGGGCGTGGCCATCGCCGATGCCGCGCGGGTGGAGTATTTGATCGACCTTGCCATCGATTTTGCGCAACTGCACATGAAACCTGGCGGCTCTTTGCTGGTCAAGTGTTTCAACGGGACCGGCTACAACGAACTGGTGCACAAATTCCGGGCGGAATTCAAGACGGTGATGTCCAAGAAGCCCAAGGCCAGCCGTGACAAGTCCTCCGAAATCTTTCTGCTAGGGAAAATCCTGAAAAATCCTCGCAGTTAATTCGGTTAAAGTTGACGCAGAGCCGTTCCTTTCTCCGCAATCAGGCGCAAAATCTGCTGGAAACCCGGCAATTTAGTGAATTTTCCTGCCTTGTTTTGCCTGATTTCAGCCTTATATCGATTTTTGAAAATCGGTAGATTGCCTGAATCGGCAAACGCCAATGTCGTCTCCGCCCGTCACAATGCTGATGTCGGATTGGCAAGCAAGTCCGGTTGCAGCCGACGTGACGCGTTGTTGTGCGTTGCGTCGCGGCACAGTACGGCAGGGCGAGGCGGGGCGGACGGCGGTTTTCCGTGTAAGGGTGGTTGAATCCGGGTAAAATCGGGCAATACAAAGGCAACGTGGCGCCCAGGCGTCGGAGGAGTTCCAGTGAACAATATGTTTTCCAAGGCTGCCATCTGGGTGGTCATCGCGCTCGTGCTGTTTATGGTCTTTAAACAGTTCGACAACCGCAGCCTGGCGACCAACGCCAAGCCGATCGCGTATTCGGACTTCATCTCCGAGGTCAAGGCCGGACACATCAAGGATGCGACCATCGAGGATCGCAACATCGTCGCCACCACCCAGGACGGCACCAAGGTCAAGACCGCGACCACCATTCTGGACCGTGGCCTGGTGGGCGATCTGCTCAACAATGGCGTGAAGTTCGACGTGCGCCAGCCGGAAGAGCAATCCTTCCTGTCGCAAATCTTCATTTCCTGGTTCCCGATGCTGCTGCTGATCGGCGTCTGGATCTTCTTCATGCGCCAGATGCAGGGCGGCGGCAAGGGCGGCGCGTTCTCCTTCGGCAAGTCCAAGGCGCGCATGCTGGATGAAAACAGCAATTCGGTCACCTTCGCCGACGTCGCCGGTTGCGACGAAGCCAAGGAAGAAGTGCAGGAACTGGTCGAGTTCCTGCGCGATCCGACCAAGTTCCAGAAGCTGGGCGGCCGCATTCCCCACGGCGTGCTGATGGTCGGCCCCCCGGGTACCGGCAAGACGCTGCTGGCCCGCGCGATTGCTGGTGAAGCCAAGGTACCGTTCTTCACCATTTCGGGTTCGGACTTCGTGGAAATGTTCGTCGGTGTTGGCGCCTCCCGTGTGCGCGACATGTTCGAGAACGCCAAGAAGCACGCTCCCTGCATCATCTTCATCGACGAAATCGACGCCGTTGGCCGCCATCGTGGCGCCGGCATGGGCGGCGGCAACGACGAACGTGAACAGACCCTGAACCAGATGCTGGTGGAGATGGACGGCTTCGAAGCCAACTCCGGCGTCATCGTCATCGCCGCCACCAACCGCGCCGACGTGCTGGACAAGGCGCTGCTGCGTCCGGGCCGCTTCGACCGCCAGGTGATGGTCGGCCTGCCCGACATCCGTGGCCGCGAACAGATCCTCTACGTCCACATGCGCAAGGTGCCCATCGCGCCTGACGTCAAGGCCGACATCCTGGCCCGTGGCACCCCCGGTTTCTCCGGTGCCGACCTGGCCAACCTGGTCAACGAAGCTGCCCTGTTCGCTGCGCGCCGCAACAAGCGCCTGGTGGAAATGCAGGACTTCGAAGATGCCAAGGACAAGATCGTCATGGGCCCGGAACGCAAGTCGGCCGTGATGCGCGAAGAAGAACGCCGCAACACCGCCTACCACGAGTCCGGCCACGCCGTGGTCGCCAAGCTGCTGCCCAAGGCCGATCCGGTCCACAAGGTCACCATCATGCCGCGTGGCTATGCCCTGGGCCTGACCTGGCAGTTGCCGGAACATGACCGCGTGAACATGTACAAGGACAAGATGCTGGAAGAGATCTCGATCCTCTTCGGTGGCCGTATCGCTGAAGAAATCTTCATGCACCAGATGTCCACCGGCGCGTCCAACGACTTCGAGCGTGCCACCAAGCTGGCCCGCGCCATGGTCACCCGCTACGGCATGTCCGTGACCCTGGGCACCATGGTGTATGAAGATTCGGAACAGGACGCCTACTTCGGCCGCATGTCCTCCAAGACCGTCTCCGAGGCCACCCAGCAAAAGGTGGATGCTGAAATCCGCAGCATCCTGGACGAGCAATACGCCCTGGCGCGCCGCCTGCTGGAAGAAAACCGCGAGAAGGTCGACGTCATGGCCAAGGCCCTGCTGGAATGGGAAACCCTGGACGCCGATCAGGTCAACGACATCATGAATGGCGACGAACCGCGTCCCCCGCGCAACGGTACGCCGGTCAAGAAGTCGCCCTCGGATGGCAACCGTTCCGGCGACGTCTCGCCCAACGCCACGGCTCCTGCCTGAGGGCACCAGAGCCAGACGCGAGGCGAACGCCTGAGGCAGCAGTCCCGATGAAGGTGAGGAGCGATCCTCACCTTTTTCTTTTGGTGCGGCGAAAATGCCGCAGAATCACGCGGAATGTGAAAAACCTTGCAGGGAAGGGCGTTCTTGCCGGACAAAAGTGTAAAGACCGTCAATCGGCGGTGTATCATGCTGCCGCCACCCGGCGGTGCGCTTGCCGTGACCGCCGCAGCCATCTCACCCACAGAAGCAAGATGACGCAAGCTTTTCTCAAATGCGGCAGGTTCCGCCTGCCGGTCCAGCCTGGCCGTCGGCCGCTGGTCATGGGCATCCTCAACGTGACGCCCGATTCCTTCTCCGATGGCGGCCGCCATCACTCGCTGGACCTGGCCCTGACCCATGCTGAACAGATGATCGCCGATGGCGTGGACATCATCGACATCGGTGGCGAATCCACCCGTCCCGGCATTGCCCCGCTGTCCCTGCAGGAAGAGCTGGAGCGCGTCATGCCGGTGATCTACGCCCTGCGCGACTGCGGCAAGCCGCTCTCGCTGGACACCTACAAGCCGGCCGTCATGCGCGAAGCCCTGGCGGCCGAGGTGGACATGATCAATGACATCAACGGTTTTCGCGCCGAGGGCGCCATCGATGCCGTCAAGGACAGCGAGGCCGGCCTGTGCGTGATGCACATGCAAGGCCAGCCGCAGACCATGCAGCAAGATCCGGTCTATGAAGATGTGGTCACCGAGGTCGCCCGGTTCCTGCAGACCCAGGTCGAGCTGATGCGCGCGGCCGGGATCGGACGTGAACGCATCTGCATTGATCCAGGTTTTGGTTTTGGCAAGACTGTGGAGCATAATCTGGCTTTGCTCAAAAGCACGCGTCGCCTGATCGACACACTGGACCTGCCGCTGCTGGCCGGCATGTCGCGCAAGTCCATGATCGGCGCAGTCACCGGCAAGCCGCTGGAGCGCCGCATGGCAGGCAGCATCGGCGCGGCGCTGGCGGCAGCACAGCAGGGCGCGATGATCATCCGGGTGCACGATGTGGCCGAAACGGTCGATGCGCTGTCCATGTGGCAGGCCGGGCGCGGCGACATCTGACGGACGCGGCGATGAACGCAGGGACGTGACAGAACATCAGGCATCAACACATCATTTCATGGGAGACAGGCTGGCGCGCTCGCCCCGGCCTGCACGACATCAATAAAGGATCAACATGGCAGGAAAATACTTCGGCACCGATGGCGTGCGCGGTCGCGTCGGCGTGGCGCCGATTACGCCTGATTTCGTCATGCGTCTGGGCTATGCGGCCGGCAAGGTGCTGGCCAAGTCCAAGGATGGCGTAGCCCGTCCGACGGTGCTGATCGGCAAGGACACCCGTATTTCCGGCTACATGCTGGAAGCCGCGCTGGAAGCCGGTTTCGCCGCTGCCGGCGTGGATGTCTGGCTGGCCGGCCCGCTGCCGACCCCGGCCGTGGCCTACCTGACGCGGGCGCAGCGCCTGTCGGCGGGCGTGGTGATCTCGGCCTCGCACAATCCCTACCAGGACAATGGCATCAAGTTCTTCTCGGCCAAGGGCAACAAGCTGCCGGATCAGGTCGAGGCCGACATCGAAGCCGCGCTGGAACAGCCCATGGAGTGCGTGCCCTCCGAAAAGCTGGGCAAGGCCCGCCGCCTGTCCGATGCCGCCGGCCGCTATATCGAATTCTGCAAGAGCACCTTCCCCAGCGCCATGGACCTGCGCGGAATGCGCCTGGTGGTGGACTGTGCCAACGGTGCGGCCTACAACATCGCCCCGCACGTGTTCCACGAGCTGGGCGCGGAAGTCATCACCATCGGCAACCAGCCCGATGGCCTGAACATCAACGAGGATTGCGGCGCCACCGCCCCCAAGTCGCTGGTGGCGTCGGTGCGCGAATACCGTGCCGACCTGGGCATTGCGCTGGACGGCGATGCCGACCGCCTCATCATGGTCGATGGCAGCGGCCGCATCTACAACGGCGATGAACTGCTCTACCTGATGGTCAAGGATCGCCTGGCCACCGGCCCGGTCGACGGCGCAGTCGGCACCCTCATGACCAACATGGCCCTGGAAGTGGCCTTCAAGAAAATGGGCGTGCCCTTTGCGCGCGCCAAGGTGGGCGACCGCTACGTGCTGGAAGTGCTGCTGGAAAAGGGCTGGCTGCTCGGCGGCGAAGGCTCCGGCCACCTGCTGGCGCTGGACAAGCACACTACCGGCGACGGCATCGTCTCGGCGCTGCAGGTGCTGTGCGCCCTGAAGCGCGCCGGCCAGACCCTGGCGCAGATGACCGGCGACATCACGCTGTATCCGCAGTCGCTCATCAATGTGAAGATTCCTGCCGGTTACGACTGGAAATCCAACACCGCCCTGCAAGCCGAACAGGCTGCCGTGGAAGAAGAGCTGGGCGAACGTGGCCGCGTATTGCTGCGCCCGTCCGGTACCGAACCGCTGATCCGCGTGATGGTGGAGGCCGAAGACGCCGAACTGGCGCGCACCATGGCCCAGCGCATCGCGGCCAGGGTGCTCTGAGTTCAGCCTGTTGCGGATCCCAGCACAATGTCAAAAGAGCTAGCCCACATCCTGATGGTCGAAGACGAACCCAGCATCGCGGAGCTGTTGCGCTTCACGATGCAAGGAGCCGGCTTTGCCACCACGATCGCCACCGACGTGGCCCAGGCCCGCAAGCTGATCGCCGAATCGCTGCCCCACGTGGTACTGCTGGACTGGATGCTGCCCGACAGCTCCGGCCTGGTGTTGCTGTCGGAACTGCGGCGCGACCAGCGTACTGCCGCGCTGCCGGTCATCATGCTGACCGCCAAGGGCATGGAAGAAGACAAGGTAAAAGGGCTCAACGAGGGTGCGGACGACTACGTGACCAAGCCGTTCTCCCCCAAGGAACTGGTGGCGCGGGTGCAGGCCCTGCTGCGCCGCAAGGCCCCGGAGATCGGCAGCCAGGCACTGCGCTACGGTGACATCAGCATCGACGTCGAACGCCGCCAGGTGGCCGTGGCGGGCCGGTCGGTGACGCTGGACCAGGCCGAGTTCAAGCTCTTGCGCTACCTGGTGGCGCATCCCGAACGCATCTTTTCGCGCGCCCAGCTGCTCGACAAGGTGTGGGGTGACCACACCTTCATCGAAGAGCGCACCGTGGATGTCCACATCATGCGGCTGCGCAAGTCGCTGGGCGATCTGGCGCACTACGTGCAGACGGTGCGCGGCATGGGCTACAAGCTCAGTACCGAGCAGTGACGTTCCCCCATTCGTGATAGGAATGAAAAAGGCGATCCGCGGATCGCCTTTTTTCCTGATCGCTGCCGCGCAGGATCAATCCAGCGGCACGCTGCGATAGCGGTTCACCTCCGAGGCCGAAACGAAGCCGCCCTGGTTGCCCCAGCTGTTGCGCACGTAGGAGACCAGCGCCGCCACTTCCTGATCGCTCAGTTGCGGCCCGAAGGGCGGCATGCCGAAGGGGTAGGGGTTGCCCGCCGTGGACGGCGGGAAGCCGCCATTGAGCACGGCGCGGATGGCATTGACCGCCTGCGGCCCGGCAATGGCATGGTTGTCCGCCAGCGGCGGATAATCCGGCGCGCTGCCCTGGCCTTTGCTGCCGTGGCAGTCCACGCACAGTTCTCCGTAGAGTTTCTTGCCCTGCTTGAGGATGCGCTCAGCGTCGGCAGGCTCAGGTCGTGCGACCGGGGCAGTGTCGGCAAGAGGCTGCGCCGGCAGCGATTTCAGATAGGCCGCCATGGCGCTGATGTCGTCATCGTCGAGATATTGCAGGCTGCGTCCGACCACTTCCGACATCGGTCCCAGCGAGGCGCCGCGCGGCGAGACGCCGGTCTTGAGCAGGCTGGCGATCTCGGCTTCGCTCCAGCTGCCCAGTCCGTGTTCGCCGCTGTGCAGGGGCGGCGCATACCAGTCCAGTCCGGCGATCATGCCGCCTTCCAGCGCCAGCGGCGCCATGCTGCTGCCCAGGCGGTTGCGCGCGCTGTGGCAGGCGCTGCAATGCCCGGCTCCCCGGACCAGGTAGGCGCCCCGGTTCCATTGCGCGGAGCGGCCCGATTCTGGCTGGTATACGGCCGGTGTGAAGAAAAATGCGCGCCATAGTCCCAGCAACGGGCGCTGGTCATAGGGAAAGCGCAAATCGTGTGAACGATTTTGCTGAAAAACAGGAGGCAGGCTGCGCAGGTAGGCCCACAGCGCATCGCTGTCCTCGCGCTGTAGCAGGGTGTAGCTGGGATAGGGGAAGGCCGGGTAGAGGAAGCGGCCATCGCGTCCGCGTCCGTGATGCAGGGCGCGCCAGAAGTCGTCGGCGCTCCAGTCGCCGATGCCGCTGGCCTTGTCGGGCGTGATGTTGGTGGTGTAGAGCGTGCCGAAGGGCGTGGCGATGGGGCGTCCACCGGCGTAGGCCGCGCCGCCGCGTGCCGTGTGGCAGGCCATGCAGTTGCCGGCGCGGGCCAGGTATTCACCCTTGATGCGCTGGGCCCGGGCATCGGTGACCGGGACGGATACGCCGGGATCTTCGCGGCGCAGGCTCTGCCAGGCGATGATGCCGCCGGCCAGCGCCGCCACGGCCAGCAGCGCGCCCAGCAGAATCACCATGCCCAGGCGCACGGTCTTGTTCATCGCGCCGCTCCCGTGCCCGGCATGCTGCCGCACGCCACCGGCAGCGGTGTGGACGGGGCGCTCGCCGGCGCATAATCGGCCGGCACCGGCTGGGCGGAGAGCCAGCTGCTGGCGGCATTGATTTCTTCTGGACTGAGCGCCCTGGCGATCTCGCCCATGCAATCCGGCGCCCTGGCCGTGCGCTCGCCATTGCGCCAGGCACCCAGCTGCGCATTGAGATAGTCGCGAGGCAGGCCCAGCAATCCCGGGATGCCGGGTTGCACACCGGCCAGTCCGGCGCCGTGGCAACTGGCACAGGCCGGGATGGCCTGCGCCGGCTTGCCCTGGCTGACCAGCAGGCGGCCGCGTTCCAGCACCGCCGCGCCGGCGTCCGAGGGGACCGCAGGCGGGTAGGGCGGATGCTGGGCGGCGAAGAAGGTGGCGATCTGCTGGAGATAATCATCCGAGAGATTGGCCAGCAGGTAATTCATCATCGGATAGCGGCGCCGGCCATCGCGAAAGCTCTGCAGCTGGTTCAGCAGATAGCCTGCCGGCTTGCCGGCAATACGCGGATAGTAACCATCGGCGGTGGCGCGGCCCTCCTTGCCGTGGCAGGCGATGCATGCGGCCAAGCGGTCGGCCATGCCCGGCACGGTCTGCTGGGCCATGACCATGCCGCCTGCCATCAGGCTCCCCAGGGCGGCGGCTGCAAGCTTCTTCATCGTTGTTGTTGGCAAGCGCATCGGCCTATTGTAGTCCATGCGCCTGCCCAGGGCGGCTTTGCAAGGGCGGGCGCAGCGGATACAATAGCGGCCTTGTTGCCCCCGTAGCTCAGTGGATAGAGCGATCCCCTCCTAAGTCAAATTGGGCAGCGGATGCCGAAAGGCGCCGCCTGAATGGAGTCAAAGTCGGTGAACCCTGACAGCGCCTGCATGCATTCATGCAAAGCGGCTGCTGGCAATACCGAGCCAAGCCGGCTTCCTCGGAAGCCGGAAGGTGTAGAGACTAGACGGCTCCGGCCTTCCGATCCGCCCTCCCGGGCAGGGTCCACGGCCAAGGTATAGTCCAGACTACAAACATCCGGTCACACGTATCTGATGGTGGCGAAAGCCATAGTGGTATGAAGGGATAGGTCACACGTTCGATCCGTGTCGGGGGCGCCAGACAAAAGGAAACGGGCACTTCTTCGGAAGTGCCCGTTTTTTTTCGTGCCGGCCGTGGCGCATTGCGCCCGGCCTTCAAGCCCTGCCTCAGTGACCTTGATTGGTATTGTCCATGAAGCGTCTTGCGCTCTCACTCTGGGGGCGCGTCCCGGAAGCAGCAGGCGCCGCGCCCTGGGACGTACCCGGCACGTTCGGTGCCGGCTGTGGATTGCCCGGCGCCGCCGGGGTCTGGCTGGGCGTCCAGCCGAAGAAGTTCGCCAGCGCATCGCCCGCCGTCACGCCCACATTGGTCACCAGACCGTTGTTGGGTGTGAAGTTGTCGTAATACGGCTCGCCATCGATGAAGCGGATGCCGTCCGGCACCGGAAGGTCGAACTGCGGCACGCCCTTCAAGGCCTTGGCCATGTAATCGACCCAGATCGGCAGCGCCAGCTGTGCACCGAATTCCTTGCTGCCCAGGCTCTTGGGCTGGTCGTAACCCATCCAGGCGACGGTGGCCAGGGTGCGCTGGTAGCCGGCGAACCAGCCATCGACGGCATCATTGGTGGTACCGGTCTTGCCGGCCAGGTCGGTGCGGCCGATGCTGTTGCTGCGTGCGCCGGTACCGGCCTGGGCCACCGACTTGAGCATGTTGGTCATCATGTAGCTGTTGCGCTCGGCCACCACGCGCGGCGCGCCATTGCCCACGATCAGCGGGTCCGCCTTGGAGAGCACCTTGCCGCGCGCGTCGGTGATCTGCGAGATCAGGTAGGGCTGGATCTTGTAGCCGCCGTTGGCAAACACCGAATACGCCGCCGAGAGCTGCAGCGGATTGGTCTGGCCCGCCCCCAGCGCCATGGGCAGGTAGGGCGGTACCTTGTCGGCATCGAAGCCATAGGTGCCGGTGATGAAGTCGCGCGCATAGGGCACGCCGATGTAATCCAGCGTGCGGATGGCCACCAGGTTCACCGACTTCTGCAGGGCAGTGCGCACGGTGATGGGACCGGCCGGGGTTTCGTCATCCTTGGGTTCCCAGTTCGGCTGGCCGGGGCCGGCCGGATAGGAGACCGGGGCGTCGTTGACGATGGAAGCCGGTGCAAAACCCTTCTCCAATGCAGCCGAATAGATGAAGGGTTTGAAGGTCGAGCCGGGCTGGCGCCAGGCTTGCGTGACGTGGTTGAAATTGTTCTGGGTGAAGTCGAAACCACCCACCAGGGCGCGGATGGCGCCATCCTGCGGCACCACCGAGACCAGCGCCGCTTCCACCTGCGGCAGCTGCACCACCTGCCAGTTCTGCTTGGCGTCCTGCATCACGCGGATCAGGGCGCCGGGGGCGATGCGAATGTCCTTCCTGGCCTTCTCCGACAGGGCCGACGCCACGAAGCGCAGGGCTTCGCCCTTGATGCTGATCTTGTCGCCGCTGCGCAATACCGCATCGATCTGTTTGGGGCTGGCGGCCACCACCACGGCGGCCAGGATGTCGTCGTTGTCGGGATGGTCGTCCATCACGTCGTCGATGGCGGCGGCGCGGTCTTCGGCGTTGGCGGGCAGCTCGATGGTTTCTTCCGGGCCGCGATAGCCGTGGCGGCGGTCGTAATCCATCACGCCCTTGCGCACGGCGTCGTAGGCGGCCTGCTGGTCGGCTGCATTGACGGTGGTGTAGACGTTGAAGCCCTGGGTGTAGGTATCTTCCTTGTACTGCGCATACACCATCTGGCGCACCATTTCATTCACGTATTCAGCGTGGATGCTGTACTGGCTGCCCGGTGCGCGCACCTTCAGTTCTTCCTTGGAAGCCTTGTCGTACTGCGCCTGGGTGATGAAGCCCACGTCCAGCATGCGCTGCAGGATGTATTGCTGACGGATGTGGGCGCGCTTGGGATTGACGATGGGGTTGTAGGCCGACGGTGCCTTGGGCAGGCCGGCCAGCATGGCGGCTTCGGCCAGGGTGATGTCCTTGAGGTCCTTGCCGAAGTAGGTGCGCGCGGCGGCGGCGAAGCCGAAGGCGCGCTGGCCCAGGTAGATCTGGTTCATGTAGACCTCCAGGATCTGGTCCTTGGTCAGGGCATGTTCGATCTTGTTGGCCAGCAGCACTTCGTAGAGCTTGCGCGAGAAGGTCTTTTCCTTGGTCAGGAAGACGTTGCGGGCCACCTGCATGGTGATGGTACTGGCGCCCTGCGAGGCGGTGCCGCGCAGCACGTCGGTCACCAGCGCGCGGGCGATGCCGATCCAGTCGATGCCGCCGTGTTCATAGAAGCGATAGTCTTCGATGGCCAGCACGGCGTTCTTCATGTCGGCCGGGATGTCGTCGAGCTTGACCAGGCTGCGTTTTTCTTCACCGAACTCGCCCAGCAGCACCTTGTCGGCGGACCAGATGCGCAGTGGCACCTTGGGACGGTAGTCGGTGATCAGGTCCAGCGAGGGCAGGCGCGGGTTGATGAAGATCAGGGCATATACCACCAGCAGTCCGGCGGCAACGCCAAGACCGAGGATGGACAGACCGATGAACTTGGCAACGTTAAAAGTGAGGAAGCCGCGCTGGCGGCGCAGGTTCGGCAAGGAGGGAAAAGGCATGGGATGAGCGCGAATCGGAATGCGCTATCTTACCGCATCGCGCTGCCGGGCCGGCGCGCCGGGCGCGGGCAATGGTTAACGAGTTGTAACATCGCTCCCGGACGACGAGGAAATTCGAGGATTTGTCGTTATTTTTCATCAATCCCGTTGCCAAAGTGCAAGCTGGCGCAGTGCATGGCCGCCGCGACGAGGCGGGACTGCGCTTAAATCAGCATTTCGGCGGCGCAGTCGGTACAATGCCGCTCTTGCGCTTTTTCCCGCATCAGGCGCCTTTCGCATTCATCCTGCGCGGCCCTGGCCGTCGCATTCACGCAGATCACGCACGCTATGGCAGTCATTTCCCTTTCCGACGCACAACTGGCCTTCGGCCACGTTGCCCTCCTGGATCACGCCGAATTCTCGCTGGAGACCGGCGAACGCATCGGCCTGATCGGCCGCAACGGCACCGGCAAGTCCTCGCTGCTGAAGATCATCGCCGGGCGTTCCAAGCTGGATGATGGCTTGCTGGTGATGCAGCAGAACCTCAAGATCGCCTACGTCGACCAGGAACCGCATTTCCCGGAAGAGATGACCGTCTTCGACGCCGTGGCCTCGGGCCTGGGCGAGCTGCCGGCGCTCCTGGCCGAATATGAAGCCATCACCGGCCAGTTCGGCGGCGACAATGACGACGCCCTGCTGGAACGCATGCACCAGATCCAGACCGTGCTGGATGCGGCCGATGCCTGGTCCATCGGCAACAAGGTCGAGACCACGCTGGACAAGCTGAACCTGAACCGCGAGGCGCGCATCGGCGAGCTTTCCGGCGGCATGAAGAAGCGTGTGGCCCTGGCCTGCGGGCTGGTGGGCAACCCCGACGTGCTGCTGCTGGACGAACCGACCAACCACCTCGATTTCGGCTCCATCCTGTGGCTGGAAGGGCTGCTGCGCGACTTCAAGGGCAGCATCCTCTTCATCACCCATGATCGCAGCTTCCTCGATAACGTCTCCACCCGCATCATCGAACTGGATCGCGGCAAGATCCTCTCCTTCCCCGGCAACTTCACGACCTACCAGACCCGCAAGGCCGAGCTGCTGGCCAATGAAGAAGTGGAAAACGCCAAGTTCGACAAATTCCTGGCCCAGGAAGAAGTCTGGATCCGCAAGGGCGTGCAAGCCCGCCGCACCCGCGACGAAGGCCGCGTGCGCCGTCTGGAAGCCCTGCGCGTGCAGCGCAGCGAGCGCCGCGAGCGGCAGGGGCAGGTCAAGCTGGAAGTGGGCACCGGCGAGCGTTCCGGCAAGATCGTGGCGGAACTGGAAAACGTCAACAAGGCTTATGGCCCCAAGACCATCGTGCGCGACTTCAGCACCATCCTCATGCGCGGCGACAAGGTGGGCCTGATCGGCCAGAACGGTGCCGGCAAGACCACCTTGCTCAAGCTCATCCTCGGCGAGGAAACCCCCGACAGCGGCACCGTCAAGCAGGGTACCAAGATGCAGGTCGCATATTTCGATCAGATGCGCGCGCAGTTGAATGAAGAAACGACCCTGGCCGATACCATCGCCCCGGGCAGCGACTGGGTGGAAGTCAACGGCCAGCGCAAGCACGTGATGACCTATCTGTCGGACTTCCTGTTCGCGCCCGAACGCGCCCGCTCGCCGGTGCGCACGCTCTCCGGCGGCGAGCGCAACCGCCTGCTGCTGGCGCGCCTGTTCGCCAAGCCGGCCAACGTGCTGGTGCTGGACGAACCTACCAACGACCTCGACATCGATACGCTCGAACTGCTGGAAGAACTGCTGGAAGAGTACGAAGGTACGGTCTTCCTGGTCAGCCACGATCGCATGTTCCTGGACAATGTGGTCACGCAGGTGATCGCTTCCGAAGGCAATGGCGTCTGGCGTGAATACGTGGGCGGCTATTCCGACTGGGAGCGCCAGCGTCCGGTCCAGTCCGCCGCGTCCTCGAAGGCGGCTGCCAAGGCGGCCGACAAGAACGAGGTCAAGGCTGAATCGACGATGGCTGCCCCTGCCGCCGCCCCCGCGCCGGCCAAGAAGAAGCTGAGCTACAAGGAACAGCGTGAGCTGGAAGAACTGCCCAAGCGCATCGCCGCGCTGGAAGCGGAACAGAAGGAACTGTCGGCCAAACTGGCTGATCCGGACCTGTACAAGAAGGGCGCTGATGAAGCCGTCAAGCTGAACCAGCGCTTCGCCGAGATCGACGAAGAACTGTTGGTGAGCCTGGAGCGTTGGGAAGAAATCGAAGGGAAACAGTAAGCCCGCACGGGCAGATCAGCTCGGCTTGCGCAGCGCTTCGCGCAGGTCGGGCAGCATCTCGCGCAGGTTAGGCGCATCCTCGGCATGTGGGCGCAGGGCCAGGTAGGCTTCCAGGTCTTCCAGCGCTGCCTGGGCCTGGCCGAGGTTGGCGTAGGCGAGGCCACGGTCGCGCTTTTCGGTGATTTCCTCGGGCAGCAGGATCACCAGTCTCTCCTGCACATCCAGCACCTGCTGCCAGCGCTGGCTTTCCATGAAGATGGCCTTGAGGTTGCGCAGCATGCGCGCCAGGATCTCGCGCGGATGGGCCGCGCGCAGGTAGGCCGCCAATGGCAGCTCATCACCGAAATCTTCTTCCGGCTGGTGCGCCAGATAGGGCTCCAGCCGCTCTTCCAGTTCCTGCCGCGACAGGCTGGCGCCATTCATGGGATCGAGCACGATCTCGCCCGATTGCACCGACAGCTTCATCAGGAAATGGCCGGGGAATGAAACCCCCTTCATGTCCAGCCCGATGTGCTGGGCCAGTTCGATGTAGACCACCGCCAGCGAAATGGGAATGCCGCGCCGCGTCGAGATGACGCGGTGGATGTAGCTGTTGTCGGGATCGTAGTAATTGTTGACGTTGCCAGCGAAGGCCATTTCCTGGAAGAAGAAATGGTTCAGCATGCGCAGCTTCTGGATCTGCGAGGCATCCGAGGGCAGGCGCTGCCTGAGCTTGAGCGCCAGCGTATCGAGCGCCATCTCTTCCTCGGCGAAATCCATTTCGGGATAGAAATCCTGTCCCAGCGTCAAGGCGGATTCGAACAATGGAATCGAATCGTCCTGGCGCACCAGCGAAGCGAAATAATCGAGGGAGGTCAGCGTCATGACACCCATGCTATCAAAATATTGCGCGCTGCGTCAGTCCTGCTCGGAAAGGAGTGAAATTTCCTGTTTCAGGCCGCTCCGGCTGGAAATGAAGCAATGAAGCCGCCTGCAAGAGCCTCAACGGCGTGCGATACGCTTGAATTCCCGCAGGCGCAAGCCCATGGCAAACATGGGCCCAAAATACGCCACTGCGCACACGACCAGCACCAGCAGCAGTGCACCGATGCGCAAGACTGGATGGGCGCGCAGGGCTACCCAGTCGAACTTGTCGGCGATCCACAGCGCCACGCCCGCCATCACCAGCAGCGCGCCGGTCAGGCGCACCAGGAACAGGCCCCAGCCAGGACGCGGCACGTAGATCTGGCGGCGGCGCAGACCGATGAACAGGCACAGCGCATTCAGGCAGGCGCCCAGGCCGATGGACAGCGCCAGGCCGGCGTGTGCGAAGAGCGGCACGAAGACGCTGTTCATCAGCTGGGTGGCGATCAGCACGCCCACGGCGATCATGACGGGCGTACGGATATCCTGCTTGGCGTAGAAGCCGGGGGCCAGGATCTTCACCACGATCAGCCCGATCAGGCCGACCCCGTAGGCCACCAGGGCATGGCCGACCATGGTGACCGAGAGCGCGTCGAAGCGGCCATAGTGGAACAGGGTCGCCGTCAGCGGCTCAGAGAGCGTGGCCAGGCCCACCGCGGCCGGCATGGCCAGCATGAAGGTCAGGCGCAGGCCCCAGTCCAGCAGGGCGGAATATTCTTCCATGTCGTCGGCGGAATGGGCGTTGGCCAGGCTGGGCAGCAGGATGGTGCCCAGCGCCACGCCCAGCAGCGCGGTCGGGAATTCCATCAGGCGGTCCGCATAGCTGAGCCAGGAGACGCTGCCGTGTTCCAGGCGTGAGGCGATGTTGGTATTGATCATCAGGCTGATCTGCGCGGCCGAAACCGCGAAGACGGCCGGGCCCATCTTCTTGAGCACCCGTTTGACGCCTTCGTCGCGCAGGCCCAGCATGGGGTTCCAGTACAGGCGCGGCAGCATGCCGATCTTGATGAGGGCCGGAATCTGGATGGCCACCTGCAGCACGCCGCCCACCAGCACGGCGAAGGCCATCGCATAGATCGGCTGCGCCATGAAAGGCGCCACGAACAGCGAGGCGACGATGAAGGAGATGTTCAGCAGCACCGAGGTGAACGCCGGGATCTTGAATTCCTTCCAGGTGTTCAGGATGCCCCCGGCCAG
Source organism: Herbaspirillum sp. DW155 (assembly GCF_037076565.1). Classification (NCBI taxonomy): domain Bacteria; kingdom Pseudomonadati; phylum Pseudomonadota; class Betaproteobacteria; order Burkholderiales; family Oxalobacteraceae; genus Herbaspirillum; species Herbaspirillum sp. DW155. The sequence goes on from NZ_AP029028.1 coordinate 1,440,333, forward strand.
CGCCACGAAGGCCATGAAGCCGATGTAGGGGAACATGATGCGCGTCATCAGCACCGAGGCGTTGAAGGCTTCCGGGTTGTATTGCAGGCCGGTGGCGATGAAATAGACCACGAAGGGGGTGGCGACGATGCCCGCCACGCAGGTGATGAGCATGACCCACATCAGCGCCGTGGCGACGTGATCGACCAGGTGTTTGGTTTCGTCCTCGCCGCGCCGGTTCTTGTATTCGGCCAGGATGGGCACGAAGGCCTGCGAGAAGGCGCCCTCGGCAAAGAGCCGGCGCAGCAGGTTGGGAATGCGGAAGGCGATGTTGAAGGCGTCGGTGTAGGCGGAGGCGCCGAAGGCGCGGGCGAACAGGATTTCCCGGGCCAGCCCGGTGATGCGCGAGAGCATCGTCATGCCCGAGATGGCGGCGAGGGTTTTATGCAGATTCATGGAGCGGCATTATAGCGGTGGGCAGCGGTGCTTTTGTGGCAACGGTGGTGATTGGCCAGCGGTGGCAGGCCGGGAGCCCGGGAATGGGTGGTCTGGGTGGTCTGGGGCCGATATGAAGGAAAAGACAAAGCCTGGCCATCAGGCGCAATAGAGTCGGCCGTCTGGCTGCAGGTTCGGCGGCAGGCGTGAATTTCTTCGCGGAAATCCGGATGAGTGCGGTGGCATCGCAACGGATGGCATCCTGTTTACGGTAGAAGCGGACAAGTTGATTGCCTTGTCACGGGAATCTCGTTATAATCCGATGCTTTACAGAATTTGGCATCGCGAGTCCTCGGGGTTTGCGGCGCAAACGACTCTCGATTTAGGATAATTTTCATGGCAAATACCGCACAGGCACGTAAGCGTGCTCGTCAAGCAGTCAAGCAAAACGCTCACAACTCGAGCCAGCGCTCGACCCTGCGCACCGCAATCAAGGCAGTTCGCAAGGCGATCGCGGCCGGCGACAAGGCTGCAGCAACCTCCGTGTTCCAATCTTCCGTGTCGACCATCGACAGCATCGCCGACAAGAAGATCATCCACAAGAACAAGGCCGCTCGCCACAAGAGCCGCCTGGCTGCTGCCCTGAAGGCTCTGGCTGCTTAATTGCATCCGGGCTTGAGTTGAAGCGCGGCACCGCCCGCTTCAGACTGCAGTACAAGAAAACCGCTTGTTGCCAAGCGGTTTTTTGCGTTTCTACGGCCTTTCTGCGGGGCCGTTTTCCCAATGGCAGGCCGCCGCGACTGCTGCGGCCCGGCTGCCTTACTGCGGCAAGCCTTCGATCCGGGTGCCGGGCTTGATGTTCTTCTGCTTGAACCAGCCCTTGTTCATTTCCAGCGCATAGACCGCCGGGCGCTTGGCACAGTGCGAATCCAGGGTCTGTTCCTTCATTTCTTCGATGTTGATGATGACGCCTTTTTCATCCATGAAGGCCACCGACAGCGGGATCAGGGTATTTTTCATCCACATGCACACCCCGGCCGGCTGGCCGAAGAGGAACACCATGCCTTCGTTGTCGGCCATCTTTTCGCGGAACATCAGCCCTTGTTCGCGCTGGGCTTCGGTCTGGGCCACTTCGGCCTTGATCAGGTGAATGCCGATATTGAGCTGGATGGTCGGAAACTTGCTCACCTGGGGCGTCTGAGCGCCGGCGCTGGAGAGGCAGCCCAGCGCCAGCAGGGCGGCTGCGCTGCGCAGGAAGAGGCGGGAAACCGGGGAAAATGAAAAAAGTGAAGATTGGCGCATGGTCATTATCAATCGTGATTCGGATCGGGCGGAGACTGCGGAAGACTTGCAGGATAGCAGCAGCGGGGCGCAGGCGGGCGTGGGTGGCCTTTGCGCCGGCTACAAACCGTACGGACATGAAAAAAGGCAGGACTAGCCTGCCTTTTCTGTGTGCGGACGCTAATTACTTAGCTTCAGCTGCCTTCTTTGCCTTCTTGGCCTTCTTTGCCTTCTTGGCCTTCTTTGCCTTCGGAGCAGCGGCTTCAGCCTTCGGCGCTTCAGGCGCGGCCGGAGCTTGTGCGAAAGCAGCAGTTGCGAACAGACCAGCGATCAGAGCGGCGATCAATTTTTTCATTTTGCGTCCTTCAATTCAACATGTTAGGGATGTGAGGCAAACGATGATTCGTGCGAATCAATGCCAATAACGGCGCGCGCGTATGAAGGTTGACACCTTTTTTGATCTTTTTCAAAGGGAGTCTGCAAGAAACGCGCAACTGCCTTCAGTAAATAGTTTCCGGCCATCAAGAGGCGACGGCCCGGGCTCAGCGCTCCATTTCCTGCGGATCGACTTCGCGCCATTCCCCCGGCATCACCGGATGGGTCGCCAGCGCATACGGCCCGATGGCGATGCGCACCAGGCGCAGGGTCGGCAGGCCGACGGCGGCGGTCATGCGGCGCACCTGGCGGTTCTTGCCCTCGCTGATGGTGAGCGCCACCCAACTGGTCGGCTGGTGGGCGCGCTGGCGGATCGGCGGCGTGCGCGGCCACAGCCAGGCCGGTTCCTGGATCAGCCGGGCATCGCTGGGCTGGGTCACGAAGTCGCCCAGGTCCAGCGGATTGCGCAGGCGCTGCAAGGCCTCGGGGGAGGCCAGACCTTCCACCTGGGCCAGATAGGTCTTGGCCTGCTTGCGGCGCGGGTGGGCGATAGCGTGCTGCAGCTTGCCGTCATCGGTGAGCAGCAGCAGGCCCTCGCTGTCGGCATCGAGACGGCCGGCGGGGTAGATGTTGGGGATGTCGAGGTAATCAGCCAGGGTCTGGCGCTGCGGATGGGCCGAGAACTGGCTCATCACGCCGAAGGGCTTGTTGAATAGGATCAGAGGCATGCGCTAGTGTCGCAAAAAGATGGCCTTGAGTAAAATCCTGATGCATAATCGATTGCACATGTCCTATGTCTTATATAAGACTTGGTGATTGCCATTCGGAATTTCCCCGGCTCAAATGCCGGAAATCTCTTAAAATTCCCCGCTTGTATGGCAATTCATGCAAGGCCGTCCAGGTCTTGCTTGCCCATTGCCGCTGATTGCTTCCTAACGCCACTGCCTCAACCGTCGGAGACCACGATGTCGTACCAACATATCCAAGTGCCTGCAGAAGGGCGCAAGATCACCGCCAATGCCGATGACACCCTCAATGTCCCCAACAACCCCATCATTCCCTTCATCATGGGCGATGGCGTGGGCGTGGACGTCACGCCGGTGATGCTCAAGGTGGTCGATGCCGCGGTGGAAAAGGCCTACGGCGGTGCGCGCAAGATCCACTGGATGGAAATCTATGCGGGCGAGAAGGCGACCAGGCTCTATGGCCCCGACGTCTGGCTGCCCGAGGAAACTCTGGCTGTGCTCAAGGAGTACCTGGTCTCGATCAAGGGCCCCCTGTCGACCCCGGTAGGCGGCGGCATCCGCTCGCTCAACGTGACCATGCGCCAGCAGCTGGACCTGTATGTCTGCCTGCGCCCGGTGCGTTACTTCAAGGGCGTGCCCTCGCCGCTGAAGGAGCCGGAGAAGACCGACATGGTGATCTTCCGCGAGAACTCCGAAGATATCTATGCCGGCATCGAATGGCAGGCTGGTACGCCCGAAGTGAAGAAACTGATCGAGCTGCTGACACGCGAGATGGGCGTCAAGAAGCTGCGCTTCCCCGAGACCTCGGCGCTGGGCATCAAGCCGGTGTCGCGCGAAGGCACCGAGCGGCTGGTGCGCAAGGCCATTCAGTACGCCATCGACCATGACAAGCCGTCGGTGACGCTGGTCCACAAGGGCAACATCATGAAGTACACCGAAGGCGCCTTCCGTGACTGGGGTTATGCCCTGGCCGGCCGCGAGTTCGGCGCCGAGCTGATCGATGATGGTCCGTGGATGCGCCTGAAGAATCCCAAGACCGGGCGCCCGATCGTCATCAAGGATGCCATCACCGATGCCTTCTTCCAGCAGGTGCTGATGCGTCCGGCCGAATATAGCGTGATCGCCACCATGAACCTGAACGGCGACTACATCTCCGACGCCGTGGCTGCGCAGGTGGGCGGCATCGGCATCGCGCCGGGGGCCAATATGTCCGACTCGGTGGCGGTCTTCGAAGCCACCCACGGTACCGCGCCCAAGTATGCCGGCAAGGATTATGTGAACCCCGGTTCCAGCATTCTCTCGGCCGAAATGATGCTGCGCCACATGGGCTGGATCGAGGCCGCCGACCTGATCGTGACGGCCATGCAGAAGTCGGTGTCGTCCAAGCGTGTGACCTATGATTTTGCGCGCTTGCTGGAAGGGGCGACCCAGGTGTCCTGCTCCGGCTTCGGTGAGGTCATGATCGAAAACATGTAAGCCGGACTGACTGCTTCGGGCTGTGAAATTGCTGAAAAGTAATGACGAAAAAACAACACTCAGCCGGGTTTTTACCCGGCTGTTTGATTTTTGGTTACGTGGATTTCGGGTGCATCAGTTGCTGTGCGCCAATGAAAAAAGCCCCGCATCAGCGGGGCTTTTAGAGAAACCGGGGTTTAAGCGGCGTTCTGGATGTTCGAAGCTTGCTTGCCTTTGGGGCCTTGCGTAACGTCAAACTGGACTTTTTGACCTTCTTTCAGGGTCTTGAAGCCGTTCATCTGGATTGCGGAGAAGTGAGCGAACAGATCTTCGCCGCCATCATCCGGAGTGATAAAGCCAAAGCCTTTGGAATCATTGAACCACTTGACAGTACCTGTTGCCATAAAAGCATCTTTCAAAATTAAGTATCACACGAGCCGACAAAGCAAGAAGCATCGCGCGTCACGCAGCCCCCCTTACACCGTGCCCCCTATCGTATCGACGAGCTGTTACATTTAGTAACTACTAGTCAATGAATTCCATTGTTCTCGGTCGAAATCCAAAAGTCAAGCAGTTTTCATCTTTGGCTTTGTGGCCCTGTTTGAGCGATGGGGAAAGAAACCCTTGATTTAGGATAAATCATCGTCATCTGCGCAAGGTCCGGAAAACAAGTAATATCTATCTCATCTAGAGGTTACGAGATCATTGTGCGTTGCACAGCTTTTGATGGTCCAATAAACGCATGGCAACCAAGCACGAAAATGATGGCGGTACAGTCCTGGAACGGCAAGAGGCCAAACTCAAGCCGCCCCCGATGTACCAGGTTTTATTGTTGAACGATGACTATACGCCGATGGAGTTCGTCGTCGCCGTCATCCAGCAGTACTTCAACAAGGACCGTGAAACCGCGACGCAGATCATGCTCAAGGTTCACCGCGATGGGAAGGGAATGTGTGGTGTGTATCCCAAAGATATCGCATCCACAAAAGTGGAACTCGTTTTAACCCACGCTCGAAAAGCAGGGCATCCCCTGCAATGCGTGATGGAGGAAGCATGATTGCGCAGGAACTCGAAGTCAGTTTGCACATGGCCTTTGTCGAAGCCAGACAATCCCGTCATGAATTCATTACCGTGGAACACTTGCTGCTGGCGCTGCTGGATAATCCCTCCGCCGCCGAAGTGCTGCGCGCCTGCTCGGTGAACATTGACGATCTGCGCAAGACGCTGACCAATTTCATCACCGACAACACGCCCACGGTGCCCGGCACCAATGAGGTGGACACGCAGCCCACGCTGGGCTTCCAGCGCGTGATCCAGCGCGCCATCATGCACGTGCAGTCGGCCTCCAACGGCAAGAAGGAAGTCACCGGCGCCAACGTGCTGGTGGCCATCTTTGGTGAAAAGGATTCACACGCGGTCTACTACCTGCACCAGCAGGGCGTGACCCGCCTGGATGTGGTCAACTTCATCTCGCACGGCGTACGCAAGGATCAGCAGACCGATCCGCAGAAGGCTCCGGAAGGCGCCGAAGACGTGCAAGCCGAAGGCCAGCAGAAGGAAAGCCCGCTGGACCAGTTCACCCAGAACCTGAACAAGGCCGCTGCCGAAGGCAAGATCGATCCGCTGATCGGGCGCGAGTCCGAAGTCGAGCGCGTCATCCAGACCCTGTGCCGCCGCCGCAAGAATAATCCGCTGCTGGTGGGCGAAGCCGGCGTAGGCAAGACCGCCATTGCCGAAGGCCTGGCCTGGCGCGTGACGCAGGGCGACGTGCCCGAGATCCTGAAGAATGCCGTCGTGTATTCGCTGGACATGGGCGCGCTGCTGGCCGGTACCAAGTACCGCGGCGATTTCGAGCAGCGCCTGAAGGCCGTCTTGAAGCAACTGAAGGACAGCCCCAACGGCATCCTCTTCATCGATGAAATCCACACCATCATCGGTGCGGGTTCGGCTTCGGGCGGCACGCTGGATGCGTCCAACCTGTTGAAGCCTGCTCTGTCGAGCGGACAGTTGAAGTGCATCGGCGCGACCACCTACACCGAATTCCGTGGCGTCTTCGAGAAGGATCACGCGCTGTCGCGCCGCTTCCAGAAGATCGATGTGAACGAACCGACAGTCGAGCAGACCGTGCAGATCCTGCGTGGCCTGAAGTCCAAGTTCGAGGAACACCACGGTGTGAAGTATTCTGCTTCGGCGCTGACTTCGGCGGCAGAACTGGCTGCCCGCTTCATCAACGACCGTCACCTGCCCGACAAGGCCATCGACGTGATCGACGAAGCCGGTGCGGCCCAGCGCATCCTGCCCAAGTCCAAGCAGAAGAAGACCATCGGCAAGCCGGAAATCGAGGAAATCATCTCCAAGATCGCCCGCATCCCGCCGCAGTCCGTCAACCAGGATGATCGCGCCAAGCTGCAGACCATCGAACGCGATCTGAAGAACGTGGTGTTCGGCCAGGATCCGGCCATCGAAGCGCTGGCCTCGGCCATCAAGATGGCCCGTGCCGGCCTGGGCAAGACCGACAAGCCGATCGGCTCCTTCCTGTTCTCCGGTCCGACCGGCGTGGGCAAGACCGAAGTGGCCAAGCAGCTGGCCTTCATCCTCGGTATCGAGCTGGTGCGTTTCGACATGTCCGAGTACATGGAGCGCCACGCGGTGAGCCGCCTGATCGGCGCGCCTCCGGGCTATGTCGGTTTCGACCAGGGTGGCCTGTTGACCGAAGCCGTCAACAAGAAGCCGCACGCCGTGCTGCTGCTGGATGAAATCGAAAAGGCGCACCCCGACATCTTCAACATCCTGTTGCAGGTGATGGACCACGGCACGCTGACCGACAACAACGGCCGCAAGACCGACTTCCGCAACGTGATCATCATCATGACCACCAACGCGGGTGCCGAGAGCCTGCAGAAGCGCACCATCGGCTTCACCGAGAAGAAGGAAGCCGGCGACGAAATGGCGGACATCAAGCGCATGTTCACCCCGGAGTTCCGCAACCGTCTGGATGCCATCATCAGCTTCCGCCCACTGGACGAGGAAATCATCCTGCGCGTGGTCGACAAGTTCCTCATGCAGCTGGAAGAGCAACTGCACGAGAAGAAGGTGGAAGCCGTCTTCTCCGACAGCCTGCGCAAGTTCCTGGGCAAGAAGGGCTTCGATCCGTTGATGGGTGCCCGTCCGATGTCGCGCCTGATCCAGGACCTGATCCGCAAGGCGCTGGCCGACGAACTGCTGTTCGGCAAGCTGGTCAGCGGTGGCCGGGTGACGGTGGAGATGGACGACAAGGAGCAGATCAAGCTGGACTTCCCCGAAGGCGACGATTCGTCTCCGCCGGAAGAGCCGCAAGAGAAGCTCGAAGTCGAGTAAGCGCATCAAGCAAGCCATCAAGGCCACGTCGGGAAACCGGCGTGGCCTTTTGTTTTGCTGATTTGCTGATTTGCTGATTCGCTGATTGGTGCGCCTTCGATACGCCGCTGCGCGGCTACTCAGGTCGAACGGTAATGGGTGGGCAACGAAGCATATTGGCGACCTGATTACCGTTCGACCTGAGTAGCGGCAAGGCCGCGTATCGAAGGCGGGCCCAAGCAAGCGATCCACAAAAGAAAAACGGCGCGGTCTTCACCGCGCCGTCTTCACGTCAAACACTTCAACTCACCGCATTTACGGCACCAGCGGCTTGCCCGCCTCCTGCTTGGCCTTCACGATCTGCGTCACCTTCTCGATCATCGCCAGGCGATAAGCGGTGGAGGGATGCAGTGCCGTATAGCCATTGGGGACGCTGGCCGGATACTGGTCGGCCAGGCGCTTCCAGAAGGCCGGCACGTTGTCGATGTTGTAGCCGGCGCGCGCCAGCAGGTACAGCGAGAGCGTATCGGCAGCCGCATCGAGATCCTGCGGATAGACGCGGATACCGGCCGTGCCGGCCGTGGTGGTCGGGTCCGGATGCGGCAGCAGCAGGTTGTCGATCACTTCGGCGATGGTCGAGACCATGCGCTGGCGGATGGCGTGACCGAGGATGTTGTGCGCCATGTCCTTGGCGATCAGGTAGGCCAGTTCATCGTCGGACTGAGTGAACTTGAGCATGCCCCGGGTGATGAGCACCCGGCGTCCATCGGCATAGGTGTTGACGTTATCGGCATTGCCCAGCTCGATGCTGAAGGCGCAGGCGTAGGTCAGCGGGACGTTGACGGTGGAGTTCTGGCCGTTGCGCTGCACGCCCAGTGCAATCGGCGCCTTCTTGATCACCAGCGGGCTCAGCAGCACGGCGGCCTGGCGTTCGGCATCGGTACCTTGCGGCATGGGCTTGCCTGCTACCGACATCAGGATGTCGCCACGCTGGATGCCGGCCTGCTCGGCGCCGCTGCCGGGCAGCACGCCGGTCACCTGCAGGCGGTCGTCATAGCCCAGGCTGCGCGCGGTATCGGCAAATTCGATGGGGAAGGAATAGCGGTTCTTGGCGGTAAAGCCAAGCAGGTTGCGGGCATTGCCCCGGCACAGCTGGGCGTTGCTGGTCAACAGCGGCGCGGCCACCCGGTAGAGACGGTCTTGCTGGTCGATCAGCTCGCGCAATTGCTGCTGCTGGGGATTGGCGGTCACCGGGCGCGGTGCCTGGGGCGCGACCGTCACCGGCTTGGACGGCGTGGCCGGCACGGGGCCGGGTTCCTGGGTGGCGCAGGCGGCCAGGAAGGCCAGCGGCGCCAGGACTGCAAGGGTTTTCAGCTTCTGCCACGCGGGCAGGGGGGATACGAGCATGCGATTCTCCATCAGTGTTTGCCTGTGCTGCCGAAACCACCAGCGCCGCGTTCGCTGCTGTCGAATTCATCCACCACATTGAACCCGACCTGCAGCACCGGCACGATCACCAGCTGCGCCAGGCGTTCCATGGGGTTTAGGACAAACTCGGTACTGCCGCGGTTCCACGTCGAAATCATCAACTGGCCCTGGTAATCCGAATCGATCAGCCCCACCAGGTTGCCCAGCACGATACCGTGTTTGTGGCCCATGCCGCTGCGCGGCAGGATCACGGCCGCATAGTTGGGATCGGCCAGGTGGATCGCCAGGCCGGTCGGGATCAGATGCGTGGAACCCGGCGCCAGGGTCAGCGGCGCATCGATGCAGGCCCGCAGGTCCAGGCCGGCGCTGCCGGGGGTGGCGTAGGCGGGCAGCTGGTCTTTCATGCGGGGGTCGAGGATCTTGATGTCGATGGTCTTCATGGATGCGTAATCGGATACGAAAAAAACTACAAAGCGTACAAGGTGTACAAAAGACACGGCCCGCAGAGGCGGGCCGCGCAGCGTCAGGCCGCCATGCGGCGCGCGATCTCGCGGATCAGCTGGCGGGCCAGGGTCTGCTTGTCCGCGCGGGGCAGGGCCGTATGGCCGTCGGCGTCGAACAGCATGAGGGCATTGTCATCACGGCCAAAGGTCTGATGGCCGATATTGCCTACCAGCAGCGGAATGTTCTTCCTGATCCGCTTGGCCGCACCGTATTGCTCCAGGTTCTCCGATTCGGCGGCAAAGCCGACGCAGTACGGTCGCTGGGGCAGGGCGGCCACGGCCGCCAGGATGTCGGGGTTCTGCACGAACTCCAGGTGAGGGGTATCGTTTTCGTCCTGTTTCTTCAGTTTCTGTGAACTGGCATTGGCCACGCGCCAGTCAGCGACGGCCGCAACGGCCACGAACAGGTCTTTTTCCTTCACATCGGCCAAAACCGCCTCGTACATCTGCCGTGCCGTCTGCACGTCCACCCGGCGCACGCCATAGGGCGTCTGCAGGGCCGTCGGGCCGGAGACCAGGGTGACCTCGGCGCCGGCCTCGCGCGCAGCACGGGCAATCGCATAGCCCATCTTGCCCGAGGAGAGATTGGTGATGCCGCGCACCGGGTCGATAGGCTCGAAGGTCGGGCCGGCCGTCAGCAGCACGCGGCGGCCTGCCAGCAGCTTGGGCTGGAAGGCGGCGATGATGTCTTCCAGCAGTTGCGCCGGCTCCAGCATGCGGCCTTCGCCGACCTCGCCGCAGGCTTGCGCGCCCGCATCCGGGCCCAGCAGCTGGATGCCGTCTTCGCGGATCTGGCGCACGTTGCGCTGGGTCGCCGGGTTCTGCCACATCTCCACGTTCATGGCCGGGGCCACCAGCAGCGGCACGCGTGCCGGACGGGCTACGCACAGGGTCGAGAGCAGATCGTCGCAGGTTCCGTGGGCCAGCTTGGCGATGAAGTCGGTCGAACAGGGCACGATCACCACCGCATCGGCATCGCGGGTGAGGTTGATGTGCGGCATGTTGTTGTCCATGCGCGCATCCCACTGGTCGGTGTAGACCGGGTTGCCGGTGAGGGCCTGCATGGTCACCGCCGTCATGAAGTGGGTGGCCCCTTCGGTCATCACCACGTGCACCGAGGCACCGGCGCGGCCCAGTTCGCGCGCCAGCATGGCGGCCTTGTAGCAGGCCACGCCGCCGGTCAGGCCCAGTACGATTTTCTTGCCAGCCAGATCCATTGTTTGCTCCCGGAATGCGGCGCGCCGCAGGCGTGTTGGGTGTTGCCTTACTTCTTCGAGACGCGGCGCAGTTCGTCCACGACGAACAATACCGCACCCAGGCAGATCGCACTATCGGCCAGGTTGAAGGCCGGCCAGTGCCAGTTGCCCACATAGACGTCCAGAAAGTCGATCACATGACCATAGACCACACGGTCGATCACGTTGCCGATTGCACCGCCCAGGATCAGTGCCAGCGCCCAGCAGAACATGCGCTGGCCGGGATGCTTGCGCAGCAGATGGATGATGAAGACCGCCGCACCGATGCCGATGGCAGTGAACAGGTAACGCTGCCAGCCGCCGCTGGCGGCCAGGAAGCTGAAGGCCGCGCCCTTGTTGTAGACCAGCACCAGATTGAAGAAACCGGTCACCGGCAGCGACTCGCCGTAGTGGAACAGTTTGAGGATGGTGATTTTGCTGAGCTGGTCCAGCAGCAGCACGATGGTGGCGATGCCCAGCCAGGGCAAGAGCCCTTGTGTGGAGGACGAAGAACCGGAAGAAGAGGAGCGCTTTTTGGTTGCCATGGATGTTCTTGTTGGAGTGGGCGCCCGGCTGCGATCAAGTGCAGCGGGGCGCTTGCAAGGCCGTCCCGTCCGGATCAGGCGAACTGACGCTTTTCGCCCTGGCCGAACAGATTGCTGGTGCAGCGACCGCACAGGCCCGGATGATCGGCATGAGACCCGACATCGGCGCGATAGTGCCAGCAGCGTTCACATTTCTGGTGCGCCGAGGGCGTGACCACCACCGTTTCCTCTTCCACCGTGGCCACCGGGGTGACGCGGGCTGCCGAGGTGATGAGGACGAACTTCAGGTCATCGCCCAGGCTCTCCAGCAGGGCCGCCTTCTCGCCCGACACCTTCAGTTCCACCTCGGCCTGCAGGGACGAACCGATGCTGCCGGCGATACGCACTTCTTCCAGCTGCTTGGTCACGGCGGCGCGCACTTCATGCAGCACCGCGAACTTGGACAGCAGGGCATCGGCATCGGCCACTTCGGGCAGGGTGTAATAGACCTGCGAGAAGATGGTTTCGCCGCTGGCCTCGAAGGCTTCCTTGCTGGCGAAGTAGCGCCAGGCTTCTTCGGCGGTGAAGGAGAGGATCGGTGCCATCAGGCGCAAGAGCGACTGCGTGATGTGCCACACGGCGGTCTGGGCCGAGCGGCGTGCAGCGGACTCCACGCCGCTGGTGTAGAGGCGGTCCTTGAGGATGTCCAGGTAGAAACCGCCCAGGTCTTCCGAGCAGTACATCTGCAGCTTGGCCACCACCGGGTGGAATTCGTAAGTCTCGAAGTGCGCCAGTACCTCCGCTTGCAGGCGCGCCATGTTGGCGATCGCATAGCGGTCGATTTCCAGCATCTGCGCCACCGGCACGGCATGTTGCGCCGGATCGAAATCGGAGGTGTTGGCCAGCAGGAAGCGCAGGGTATTGCGGATGCGGCGATAGGCTTCCACCACGCGCTTGAGGATTTCATCCGAGATCGACAGCTCGCCCGAGTAGTCGGTCGAGGCCACCCACAGGCGCAGGATTTCCGCGCCCAGCGAGTCCGAGACCTTCTGCGGGGCCACCACGTTGCCCTTGGACTTGGACATCTTCTTGCCTTCGCCATCGACCACGAAGCCGTGCGTGAGCAGTGCCTTGTAGGGCGCGCGGCCATTGAGCATCGAGGAAGTCAGCAGCGACGAGTGGAACCAGCCGCGATGCTGGTCCGAACCTTCCAGGTAGAGGTCGGCCGGGAACTGCAACTGCTGTGCGTGCGAGCCGCGCAGCACGGTCTGGTGGGTGCTGCCGGAATCGAACCAGACGTCCAGCGTGTCACGGTTCTTGATGTAGTGCTCGGCGTCTTCGCCCAGCAATTCTTTGGGGTCCAGTGCCTGCCAGGCTTCGATGCCGCTTTTCTCGATGCGCTGGGCAACCTGTTCGATCAGTTCCGGCGTGCGCGGATGCAGTTCGCCCGTTTCCTTGTGCACGAAGAAGGCCATCGGCACGCCCCACTGGCGCTGGCGCGAGAGGGTCCAGTCCGGACGGTTGGCGATCATGCCGTGCAGGCGCGCCTTGCCCCAGCCGGGGAAGAAGGCGGTGTCCTCGATGCCTTGCAGCGCGGTCTGGCGCAGGCTGGGGCCGCCATCCTTGGGCGTGTTGTCCATGCTGGCGAACCATTGCGAGGTGGCGCGATAGATGATGGGGCTCTTGTGGCGCCAGCAGTGCATGTAGCTGTGGCTGAACATGACCAGCTTGAACAGCGAACCCATTTCATCGAGCTTGTCGCAGATGGGCTTGGAGGCTTCCCAGATGGTCAGTCCGGCAAACAGCGGCAGCCAGGAGGCATAGCGGCCATCGCCCATGACCGGGTTGAGGATGTCGTCATCCTTCATCCCGTGCGCCTTGCAGGAGATGAAATCTTCGATACCGTAGGCCGGCGAGGAGTGCACGATGCCGGTGCCGCTGTCGGCCGTCACGTACTCGCCCAGATAGACCGGCGAGAGTCGGTCATAACCGGCATCGGCCTTGGCCAGCGGGTGGTGGAAGCGGATCAGCGAGAGCTTCTCGCCGGTGGTGGTGGCGATGACCCGGCCTTCCAGGCCGAAGCGTTCCAGGCAGGAGGCCACCAGATCCTTGGCCAGGACCAGCAGGGTGGCTTCACCATTGCGGGTGGTCTCGACCAGCGCGTATTCGAATTCCGGATGCACGTTCAGCGCCTGGTTGGCCGGGATGGTCCAGGGCGTGGTGGTCCAGATGACGATGTAGCCGTTGCGGGTCGGCAGTTCGGTCAGGCCGAAGGCGGTGGCCACCTTGTCGTGTTCGGCAAAGGGGAAGCCGACGTCGATGGCCGGGTCGCGCTTGTCCTGATATTCCACCTCGGCTTCGGCCAGGGCGGAGCCGCAGTCGAAGCACCAGTTCACGGGCTTCAGGCCGCGATAGACGTAACCCTTCTCCAGGATCTTGCCGAGGGCGCGCAGCTCGTCGGCTTCGTTGGAGAAGTTCATGGTCTTGTAAGGGTTGTCCCATTCACCCAGGACGCCCAGGCGGATGAAGTCGGCCTTCTGGCGCTCGATCTGCTCGCCCGCATAGGTGCGCGCCTTGGCCTGTACTTCGGCCACCGGCAGGTTCTTGCCGAACTGCTTCTCGATCTGGATCTCGATGGGCATGCCGTGGCAATCCCAGCCCGGCACGTATTGCGCGTCGAAGCCGGCCATGTTGCGGGCCTTGACGATGGTGTCCTTGAGGATCTTGTTGACGGCGTGGCCGATGTGGATGTCGCCATTGGCATAGGGCGGGCCGTCATGCAGGATGAACTTGGGACGGCCGGCCGAGGCCTTGCGGATGCGCTGGTAGATCTTCTTTTCCTGCCATTCCTTGACCCACTGCGGCTCGCGCTTGGCGAGGTCGCCGCGCATGGGAAAGGCCGTCTCGGTCATGTTGACCGGGTATTTGGAGGGCGCCTTGCCGGCTTTTTCCGGTTTGCCGGGTTTGGCGGAGGATTCGTTGTTGGACATGACGGGACTTTCGTTGAATGCGGGTTGATTCAGGAGCCGCGCGGCAAGATGCACGCTGGCAAGATGCAGGATGGGGCGGCTGGGCGGCTGCGGGAGCGGGGCTCCGGCAACCGCCCAGCGTTCAAATTCGGTCGGTGGCCGAGACGGCGAAGCCGGCGTTTTCGCGGAACCAGGCGCGGGCATGGTCGACGTCGCGGGCGATGGCCGTGGTCAGCGTGGGCAGGTCCACATACTTTTCTTCATCGCGCAGCTTCTTGAGGAATTCCACCCGCACCAGCTTGCCGTAGCAATCGCCCTGGAAATCCAGCAGATGGGTTTCCAGCAGCACCCGGCCGCTGTTGTCCACCGTCGGGCGCACGCCCAGGCTGGCCACGGCCGGCAAGGGCTGCGCGGCCAGGCCATGCACCTGCACCACGAAGATGCCCGAGAGCGCCGGACGCTTGTGGCCCACGCGCATGTTCAGCGTCGGGAATCCGATGGTGCGGCCCAGCTTCTTGCCGTGCACGACCCGGCCGCTGATGGCGTAGGGATGACCCAGCAACTGTTGCGACAAGGCGAAGTCCGCATCGGCCAGCGCAGCGCGCACGGCCGACGAGGAGATGCGCACACCGGCGTTGGTGACCGTGGGCAGGGCATGTACCTCGAAGCCATACTGCTTGCCGGCGGCGATCAGGGTGTCGAGGGTGCCGGCGCGGCGGGCGCCGAAGCAGAAGTCGTCACCGACCATCAGCCAGCGCACGTGCAGGCCCTGCACCAGGATCTTCTCGATGAAATCCTGCGGCGAGAGGGCCGCGAAATGGCTGCCGAAATGCTCCACCACCACCCGGTCGATGCCGGAGTTGGAGAGTGCTTCGAGCTTGTCACGCAGGTTGGCGATGCGCGCCGGGGCGCGTTCGGGCGTGCCGGCCAGCTGGGCGAAGAACTCGCGCGGATGCGGCTCGAAGGTCATCACCGCCGCGTCCAGCCCCAGCTTGGCGGCGGCCTCGCGCACGCGCGCCAAGAGGGCCTGGTGGCCCAGATGCACGCCGTCGAAATTGCCGATGGTCAGCGCGCACGGGGCGCGCGATTCGGCTGTGGGAAGTCCGCGAAATACCTTCATTGAGCCGCTGGAAAGATGCGCTGTTGCAAAAGCCTTCCATTATAAATGGTTTCGGAGGCTTTCCTTGATTTGGTGGCGGCTCGGCGCCGATCAAGCTGCCTGATGCGGCTATTCAGCGCAGATTTTCATATTTCCAGCAGGAAAAGTTGGTAATCTTTCATGTGAAAGATGATTCCATGCCCCTTCAGCGGGCCAGCGCCGCTTCCGGCTCCTGGAGCTGGCGCGCCTCTGCCAGCATCCAGATGGTGATCTTCCTGACCTCCAGCTTGCTCTGCGTGATATGGGCACGCAGCAGGATCTGGGCCTCGGTGGCCTTGCGCTTGGCGATCAGCTGCAGGATCTTGCCGTGTTCCTCGTAGGTGGCGTCGATGCGCTTCTTCTTGAGGAAGTCCAGCCGGCGCACGATGCGGATCTTTTCCGTGACCTCGGTATGCACCCGTGTCATCTCGACATTGCCGGCCGCCGCCACCAGGTTGGTGTGGAAGGCCTCGTCCAGGGCCGCCACCTTGACCGCATCGGTATGGCGCGCCTCGGGTTCGGCCAGCCAGATGGCGTTCAGCTGCTCCAGTTCGGCGGTTGGCTCCTGCTGGCTGCAGAGTTTTTCCAGCGCGGCCATTTCCAGCACGATGCGCAGGTCGTAGAGATTGTCGAGCCGGTCGAAGTCGATCGGGCAGACCTTCCAGCCGCGCCGGAATCCCACTTCGAGATAGCCTTCACGCTGCAGGCGGAACAGCGCATCGCGCAAGGGCGTGCGCGAAACACCCTGGCGCTGGGCCATCTCGGTCTCGGTGAAATTGTCGCCCGGCAGCAGGCGGAAGCTGAAGATGTCGTCCTTGATCCGGTGATAGACCTGTTCGGCGAGCGGGTTGGCGACGGTGACGGTCATGGTGCGGGCATTCGTGTTCGAGGGGGGCGGACTCATGCCATCAGGCTGACATGGGCGGCGACGATGCGCCAGCCTTCGTCCATGCGCACCCAGGTCTGCATCTGGCGGCCGATACGATCAGACGTATGGTCGGTGAATTCGGTGGAGACCGTAGCATAGTCGTTGCCAAAGGTGGTGACAACGGTACGATGCAGCCTGCGCGAGGCCGGCACCGGGGTGCAGGTCTTGCGGTACTGGCGGATCGCCTCGCCGCCCAGCAGTACTTCACCCACGCCGTAGCGCACGGTCTCGGGCGCATACCAGAACCAGCGGTCCAGCGCGGGGATGTCATTGATGAGCAGGGCGTATTCGTAATCGGCAAAGGCTTGTTCGACCTCGGCCACGACGTGGGGCAGGTTCACGTGCATCATGGGTTTGCTCCGGCGTAGGCGGCCATGGCGCCCTGCAACTGCGCCAGCGGCGCACGCCAGCCGACGATGCCGCCCTGGGCGGTCAGCATCTCCAGGGTGGCGCGATGGAATTGCGGGAAGTAACTGGCGCAGGCATCTTCCACCACCAGGCATTCATAGCCGCGGTCATTGGCTTCGCGCATCGAGGTCTGCACGCAGACTTCCGTGGTGACGCCAGCGATCAGCAGGTGCGTGATGCCGCGTTC
This sequence comes from Herbaspirillum sp. DW155, assembly GCF_037076565.1. NCBI lineage: Bacteria > Pseudomonadati > Pseudomonadota > Betaproteobacteria > Burkholderiales > Oxalobacteraceae > Herbaspirillum > Herbaspirillum sp. DW155. The sequence goes on from NZ_AP029028.1 coordinate 1,457,260, forward strand.
CTGCAATTGCGCGTGCAGGTCGGTGGCGTAGAAGGCGCCCTTGCCGGGTTTGTCGATGACGATCTCGCCCTCAATGGGCGCCAGTTGCGGCAGGATCTGGTTGCCCGGTTCGCCACGCACCAGGATGCGGCCCATCGGTCCGACATCGCCGATGCCCAGCGTCGGGTTGCCGCGCAGGCGCTTGGCGCGCGGGCAGTCGGAGAGGTCCGGCAGGTGCGATTCACGCGTATGGACTACCAGCATCTGATGCGCGCGCGCCAGTGCCAGCAAGGCGGCCACGGTCGGCACGATGGCAGCCAGCGGCCGCACATCGTTGCCCAGGGCACTGCCGAAGCCGCCTTCTTCCACGAAGTCGCGCTGCATGTCGATGACCACCAGCGCCGTGCTGCGCGGGTGGAACTGATAGGGATAGGGGAATGCGTCGATGCGGATCATGCGGCCTCGGCGTGGGTGGATTGTTCAGGGTGGCCCGCCATCCAGCGGCCCAGGGCGGCGCGGTCCGCACCTTGCGTGGCCACGTCCTGCGCCACGTGGACGATGCGGCCCTCGGTCATCACCAGGATGCGGTCGGACAGTTCCAGCAGTTCATCCAGGTCTTCGCTCACCAGCAGCACGGCCGCGCCGCGTGCGCGCGCTTGCAGCAGGCGGGCGTGAATGTCGGCCACCGAGGCGAAGTCCAGCCCGAAGACCGGATTGGCGACGATGAGCACGTTGGCCGCGCCCGTATCGCCCTCTTCGCCCAGTTCGCGCGCCAGCACGGCGCGCTGCACGTTGCCGCCGGAGAGCGTGCCGATGGGGCGTTCCGGCACCGGTGGCTTGACGTTGAAGGCGGCGATCAGCGCTTGCGCCTGGCGCTTCATGGCGCTGCGGTCCACGCGCCAGCCGCCGCGCCTGAAGGGGGCGACATCGAAATGCCGCAAGGCCATGTTCTCGGCCACGCTCATGCCGGCGATGCAGGCATTGCGCAGCGGTTCTTCGGGCAGTGCGAAGACACGCAGGCGGCGCATCTCCTCGCGGGTGGCGCCATAGGGGGCGCCTTCCACGCGGATCTCTCCCAGCAAATGGCGGCGCTGGCCCAGCAGCGCTTCCACCAGTTCTTTCTGACCATTGCCGGAGATGCCGGCCAGGCCCACGATTTCACCGCGCTTCACTTGCAGCGACAGCGCCCGTACGGCAGCCACACCGCGATCGTTGTTGACGGTCAGATCCTTCACTTCCAGCCCGACACGCGCCTCCCCGGGCACTGCGGCGCGCGCCACCTGGGTCTTTTCCGCGCGGGCGTGGCCCATCATCCAGTTCGCCAGTTCATCCGGGGTGGTGGCGGCCACCTGCGCACTGCCGACCAGCCGCCCCTTGCGCAGCACGGTCACGTCGTCGGCATAGGCGGTCACTTCGTGGAACTTGTGCGTGATCATCAGCACTGTCAGTTCCTGCTGGCGCGTGAGCGCATGCATGAGGCCGAGCACTTCGTCGGCTTCCTGCGGTGTGAGCACGGAAGTCGGTTCGTCGAGGATCAGGAAGCGGCGGCGCAGATAAAGCTGCTTCAAGATTTCCAGCTTCTGCTTTTCGCCGGCGGAGAGACTACTCACCGCCCGCTCGGTGGCCAGCCTGAAGGGCATGCGCGCCATGAATTCTTCCAGCGCCGCGCGTTCGCTGCCCCAGCGGATGCGCCAGGGCAGGTCGCCGCGCGCCAGCAGCAGGTTCTCGGCCACCGTCAGGCTGGGGGCCAGCGTGAAGTGTTGATACACCATGCCGATGCCGAGCTGGTTGGGTACGCGCGCACTGCGGATGTCCACCTCGCGGCGGTCGGCCAGGATGCTGCCCTGGTCCAGCGGGCTATAGCCGACCAGGCCCTTGACCAGCGTGCTCTTGCCGGCGCCGTTCTCGCCCAGCAGTGCGTGGATGGTGCCGGCGCGGATCTTCAGCGACACCTCATCGAGCGCGCGAAAGCTGCCGAAGGACTTGCCGACATTGATGATCTCCAGCTCGAGCGCATGCATGATCAGGCCCCGATCACGTCGATCAGCGCCGCCGAATCCGAGACCGCGCCGAAGACGCCGCCCTGCATCTTGATCATCGACAGCGCCGCCAGATGATTGTTGTAGTCGGTCGCACCGCAGCAGTCCGCGAGCATCACGCATTCGAAGCCGCGGTCATTGGCCTCGCGCATGGTGGTGTGGACGCAGACGTCGGTGGTGATGCCGGTCAGCACGATGTTGCGGATGCCGCGCGTGTGCAAGATCATTTCCAGGTCGGTAGCGCAGAAGGAACCCTTGCCGGGTTTGTCGATGATGATCTCGCCCTCGATGGGCGCCAGTTCCGGGATGATTTCCCAGCCCGGTTCGCCGCGCACCAGGATGCGCCCGCACGGACCGGCATCCCCGATGCCCACGCCATTGGTGCCGATCTGGCGCGAGCGCCAGCGCTTGTTGGCCGGCAGGTCCGACAGGTCAGGGCGATGGCCTTCGCGGGTATGGATGATGGTGTAGCCCCCGGCGCGCATGGCGGCCAGCACTTTCTTGATCGGTTCGATGGGCGCGCGCGTGAGCGAGAGGTCGTAGCCCATCTTGTCGACGTAGCCGCCGATGCCGCAGAAGTCGGTCTGCATGTCGATGACGATGAGCGCGGTATTGGCCGGGGTCAGGGCACCGTCATAGGGCCAGGGATAGGGATCGGCCTGGATGAAGCGTTCGGACATGGTGTCTCCTTGGGAACGAAGGGTTTATCGGGTCAGGCTCAGTTCGCCCGGCGCGCTGGAGAGCGTGCGGTCGGGGCGGCAGGTGAGGATCATGATGAACAGCGTCAGCGCATACGGTGCCGCGTTGAAGAGGTAGTAGCCGGAGGTGACGCCCACCGCCTGCAAGGCCGGCCCGAGCGCTCCGGCAGCACCGAACAGGAGCGCGGCCAGCAGGCAGCGCCACGGCTGCCAGCGCGCGAAGATCACCAGCGCCACGGCCATCAGGCCCTGGCCGCTGGAGAGTCCTTCGTTCCAGCTGCCGGGGTAGTACAGCGACAGATAGGCACCGCCGATGGCCGCCAAAAAACCGCCCGCAGCGGTGGCGGCGATGCGCGTGGCGGTGATGCGATAACCGAGCGCCCGCGCCGTTTCGGCATGATCGCCCACCAGCCGCAAGGCCAGCCCCCAGCGCGTGGTGGACAGGCCCCATTGCAGCACCAGCGCGAGCGCCACGCCGATGAAGAAGAGCGCATTGATCTGCAGCGCATGGTGCAGGCGGTCATTGCTGCTCCACGCACCCAGATCGATGGAGGGCAGCATCGGCGCCTGCGGCTGGATGAAGGGTTTGCCGAGGAAGAAGGCCAGGCCCGTGCCCAGCAGCATGACCGCGATGCCGAAGGCGATGTCGTTGACACGCGGCAGCGAACACACCACGCCGTGCAGCACGCCCAGCAAGAGGCCCGCGCAACCGGCCGCGAGCACGCCCAGCCAGGCCGAGCCGGTATGGAAGGAAGCCGCGTAGCCCGTCATGGCACCGCAGACCAGGATGCCTTCCAGCCCCAGGTTCACGCGGCCGCCTTTTTCGGTCATGCACTCGCCCAGGCTGACGAAGAGAAAGGGCGTACCGACCCGGATCGCGCCGGCAAAGAGCGCCAGCAAGAGGGTGGTCAGATCGATGTCATGCATGGCCGGTCTCCTTGGCGGGGATGACTTGTGCCTGTTGCTGCCAGCGCAGCTTGAGCGCGGACAGGCGGCCGGTGATGGCTTCCCAGGCCAGCAGATTGCAGAACAGCAGACCCTGCAGCACCAGCGTGGTGGCGTCCGGCAAGTCCAGTCGCCGTTGCAGCAGGCTGCCGCTGGCTTCCACGCCACCGATGACGATGGCGCAGACGATGATGGCCAAGGGATTCTGGCGCGCCGCAAAGGCCACCAGGATGCCGGAGAAACCGTAACCGGCCAGCAGCGCACTGGTGGCGCTGCCTTGCACGGCGCTGACTTCGAACATGCCCGCCAGTCCGGCTGCAGCACCGCCGAGCGCGCAGGCCGTCAGGATGAGGCGATTGACCGGCAAGCCCACCAGCCGCGCCGTACGGACATTGCCGCCGACCACGCCCATGGCGAAACCGGAAACGCTGTGGCGCAGGAAGACCCACGCCGCCACACAGGACACGGCTCCCCATACCAGTCCCCAATGCACTTCCATGCCTGGCAGCGAACCCACCAGATAAGGATCGGGCAGGGGCAAGGTAGACGGCTTGTTGAGACTGGCCGGGTCACGCAAGGGCCCTTCCACCAGATGCTTGAAGACGGCCACGGCGAGATAGGACAGCAGCAGGCTGGAGATGGTCTCGTTGACCCCGCGCCATTGGCGCAGACCGCCGCACAGCGCGATCCACAGCCCGCCGGCCAGCATCGCGGCCAGCGCCATGACCACCAGCATCACCAGCGAGGGCAAGGCCGGCAGCATTTGCGGCATCACCGCCGCAGCCAGTCCACCCAGCGCCAGCGCACCTTCCCCGCCGATGACGATGAGCCCCACGCGCGCCGGCAATGCCACGCACAGCGCCGTCAACAGCAGGGGCGCGGCGCGCTGCAGGGTGTTCTGCCACGCGAAGAGCGTGCCGAACGCCCCCTGGAAGATCAGCAGGCAAGCCTCACCCGCCGGCTTGCCCTGCACCAGCAGGAACAGCACGAACAAGAGCAGCGTGCCGGCCAGTGCGCACAGCGTGGGCAAGGCCGGTGCGGCGCCATTGAGCAGGGCCGCACGTACGCGCAGCAAGGGCGGGCTGGCGGCAGCGGCCACGCCGGGAGCGGGGAGGGAAGTCATGAGGCCATCCTGCAGCGTGGATCAGACCTGGCCGACCACGCCGGCCACCAGGTAATTCATCTTCTCCAGCACCACGTCGGTCTGGACCTGGGTGGTGCCGGCCGGGATCACGGTATTGCCCTTGTTGTCCTTGATGGGGCCCTTGAAGATCTGGAACTTGCCGGCCAGCATCTGCGCCTTGATCTCGTCGGCCTTCTTCTTGGCCGCTGCGCTGACGGCTGCGCCATAGGGCGACATCTTGACGAAATCATCCTTCAGGCCGCCGCGCAGGAAGTTGATCATCGGCTTGCCTTCCAGCGTGGCCTTGACGATCTCGGTATAGGGCGTGGCCCAGTTCCACTCGGCGCCGGTGAGGTAGCCCTTGGGGGCCAGCGAGGCCTGGCTGGCGTGGTAGCCGGTGGTCATGATGCCGCGTTTTTCTGCGGTCTCGACGATCACCTTGGGGCCATCGACGTGGCAGGTGATGACGTCGCAGCCCTGGTCGATCAGGCTGTTGGCGGCTTCGGCTTCCTTGACCGGCAGCGACCAGTCGCCGGTGAAGATGACGTGGCAGGTGATGGACGGATCGACCGACTGCGCGCCCAGGGTGAAGGCGTTGATGTTGCGCAGCACCTGCGGAATCGGCTTGGCGGCGATGAAGGCCAGCTTCTTGCTCTTGCTCATGTAGCCGGCGACGACGCCGGAGAGGTATTCGCACTCTTCGATGTAGCCGAAGAAGCTGCCCACGTTCATGGGATGCTTGCCGGCCGTCCACAGGCCGCCACAGTGGGCGATGCGTACCTTGGGATATTTCTCGGCGATCTTGAGCACATGCGGATCGAAGTAGCCGAAGGAGGTGGGGAAGAGCAGGGTGGCGCCATCCTGCTGGATCATGGCTTCCATGGTCTTTTGCACGGCCACGGTCTCGGGCACTTTTTCTTCCTCGATCACCTTCACGCCGGGCATCTTCTTGATGATGGCGGCAGCTTGCGCATGCGACTGGTTGTAGCCGAAGTCATCGCGCGCGCCGACGTAGATGAAGCCCACGGTCAAGGGACCGGCAGCCAGCAGCTCCAGCGGGAAGGCGGCACCCAGGGCGGCGGCTCCGGACAGTTTCAGAAAATCGCGGCGGTTTTTCATGTTGTTGCGCTCCAATGAGAACGTGGGTGGTGGGGGTGATCAGCTCAATGATTCGTTACGGGTCAGGACAGCGCCAGCGAGCCCGGCGCCTGCATGCGCGCCGGCTTGCGCACTTCGCGCTGGAAGATTTCCATGGACAGTTTCTTGGCCGCGATGAAGCCCGCCTGCGACAGCGTTTCCACCGTGCGTGGCCGCGGATCCTGGTAATGCAAGATGTCTGCCACCGCTGTCGGGCGCTTGGTCAGGAGCAGGATCTGGTCGGCCAGGTAGACCGCTTCCTCCAGATCGTGCGAGACCAGCACCATGGTGGTGCCGGTCTGCAGGAAGACCTGTTGCAGCTTCTCGCGGATGAAGAGCGTCATCTCGAAGTCCAGCGCCGAGAAGGGTTCATCCAGGAACAGCACTTCCGGCCCCGGCGCCAGGGCGCGCATGATGGAGGCGGTCTGCTGCTGGCCGCCCGAGAGTTCGTAGGGATAGCGCATCAGGTCGAACTTCACGTCGAAGGACGCCACCAGTTCATCGACGCGGCGCTTGATCTCGGCCTTGGACTTGCCTTCCAGCTTCAGGGGATAGGCGATGTTGTCGATGGTGCGCAGCCACGGGAACATGGCATCGCGGTAGTTCTGGAAGACGTAGCCGATCTTGGTCTGGGCCAGCGATTTTCCGTCGAACAGGATCTGTCCGGCATCGATCGGGATCAGGCCCGCGATCATGTTGATCAGCGTGGACTTGCCGCAGCCATTGGGGCCGAAGACCGAGACGATCTGCTGCTTGGGGATGTCCAGGTCGAAGTTTTCATACAACGGCCAGCCGGCGAAATACTTCGTCAGACCGCGAATGGTGATATGGGTGCCTGGCGGCCCGGGAACGAAGGGCGTTTCCGGGGGCAGGTCCACTCTTGGGCTGATCACGACGCTCATCTTCCGCTCCAGTGCACGATGCGTTTTTCAATGACGATGAAGACCACGTTCAGGGCATAGCCCAGCGCGCCCGCCGAGAGGATGGCGGCATACATCTCGCGTACGTTCAAGACCTGCTGGGTATCGATGATGCGGTGGCCCAGGCCGTTTTCGGAACCGATGAACATCTCGGCGACGATCACGATCACCAGCGCCATCGAGACCGCGCTGCGCAGGCCGACGAAACTGGCTTGCAGGCTTTCCCAGATCAGCACGTCGCAGAAGATGCGCCAACGCGACGCGCCCATCACCTTGGCCGCCATCACCCGCTGCTTGCGTGCGTTGAGCACGCCGTAAGCGCTGTTGAAGAGCACGATCAGGAAGGCACCGAAAGCCGCGATGGCCACCTTGTTGATGTCGGAGACACCGAAGATCAGCAGGAACAGCGGGATCAGTGCCGAAGATGGCGTCGAGCGGAAGAAATCGATCAGGAATTCCACGCTGCGATAGGCGCGCTCGTTGCTGCCCAGAAGCACGCCGATGGGCAGCCCCAGCACGGCGGCAATGGCAAAGGCCTCAAGCGTGCGGATCACGGTCACCGTGAAATCCAGCAGCAGCGGTCCTCCTGCCAGGCCCTTGAACATGGCCATGAGCGTGGCTTCCGGAGGTGGCAGCAGGATCGCCTTGATCCAGCCGGCGCGCACCACCAGGTCCCAGATCACGAACAGCGCGACGGGGCCGACGATGGGCAGCAGGCGGCCCAGCGTGGGACGCTTGCGCCGTGCAACGGTGGCCGCAGTGGCTGCAGAAGCCGCTGTAGTCGCGGGCTTGGGCGCCACGGACACGACAGGCGCGATGGTCTCGTTCATGATGGCCTCAGCCCTTGTAGATCAGGTTGTCGACCACGATGCGTTGCGAGAACACACCCTTCTCGACGAACAGGTCGTAGAACTTCTGGAAGTAGGCGATATCGCTGGGCTTGAATTCGTTGTAGAGCATGTAGGCCGCCAGCGGCACTTCACTGGTGAGCGAACCTTCGATGGCGGTATAGCCCTTCAGATAGGTGCGGGCCTGGTCCGGATGGCTACGCACCAGCTCGATGCCGCGCGCATAGGCGGCGATGTACTTGCGCGCCAGTTCCGGATTCTTCTTGATGAACTCGGTGGTCAGAGCGGCAGCGCCGCCGTGCCATGGGGCCATCGGATCGCCCAGGATGTACTTGGCGATCACGCCGGCTTCCAGCACGCGGGTGCTGTTGTTCATACGGCCCACGGTGCCGGTGGGTTCCAGCGTGTAGGCCGCATCCACCTGACCGGCGGCCAGCGAAGCGACGTGCTGGCCGATGGGCAATTCCACTACCGTGGCACTGGTGGCGCCGGCGCGTTCCAGCACGGTCTTGGCCAGGGTCACGTTCTGGATGCCGGGGCCGGAGGCGACCTTCTTGCCCTTGAGATCGGCAATCGATTTGACCGGACTGTCCTTGGGCACCAGGAATTCATCGAGCACGTACTTGGCATTGCTGGGATTGGTGGCAAAGATCTTGAACAGACCCGGCTGGGCGATCTCGCCGATGGCCAGGTTGCCCGCTCCGGTGCCATTGGCCGAACCATCGGCACGGCCGGAGAGCATGGCTTCCATCACCTGCTGGGCGCCGGCAAACTTGATGGCTTGCACCTCCAGCCCGGCCTGCTTGAAATAGCCCGCTTCCACGGCGGCATAGAAGGGCAGGCCGGCTGCCACCGGCCAGTAGCCGATGCGGATGGGCAGGCTCTGCGCGCGCAGGATGGCAGGCGCGCCCGTGATGGCGGCGGTGGTGGCGAGCGCTCCGGCCTTGGCCATGAAGCGGCGGCGGGAAGCATCGTGCGCGGCGGATAAGGTGGTCTTTTTCTTCATCATGAGCAGCTCCGTGGTGAGGGTGTCAGTTCAACGAATTCAGATAATTGACCCAGCCGCCGTGGTGGGTGATGTCGGTAGCGCCGGCAATGCCGGCCGGCTCGCAGATGAAGCCCTTGACGCTGCTGCCATCGGCCAGCTCCACCGTGCCGATGCCCAGCGGTGCCGGGATGGCGGCGACGAAGCCGCCGAACTGGCGCAGCGGCATTTCCCACACTTCCACCGCGATGGCCGCGCCGTCGCCATCGGTGCGCGCCAGACCGGGCTTGGGCGGCGTGGTGCCGGCCAGCGCATACAGGCGGTAGTGCGCGGCGGTGCGGGTGACGGCCACGCGGCGTGCGCCGGCTTCCAGCAATTGCCAGTTCAGGGGCTGGCCAGCCAGATGGGCGCCGACCACGCAGACCTTGATGGTGCTTTCGTTGAAGGGCAGCGGCGCGGCGGCAATCGCATCGGCTTGCGGCGGGCCGCCCAGTTGCTGCATCAGGCGCGCTCCGGCTTCGGCCAGCAGATGGTCCGCACCGGCCGGGCCGATCAGGGTGACGCCGGCAGGCAAGCCATCGCGGCGCCACACGCCGGGGATGGCCAGGGCCGACATGTCCATCAGATTGACGAAGTTGGTGTAATGGCCCAACTGCGCATTGCGCACCACCGGATCGGCCTCGACTTCGGCGATGGTGGGGAAGGTGGTAGTGGTGGGCACCAGCATCAGGTCGCTGCCTTCGAGCAGGTTTTCGGCCTGGCGGCGCAGGTCGGCCAGGCGATACTGGGCGTTGAAGCTGTCGACCGCATCGTAGTCATCGGCTTGCGCGGTGATCTGGCGCACGACCGGATGGATGGCTTCCGGGTTCTCCAGGAAGAAATCGCCCAGCGCGGCGCGGCGTTCGGCCACCCAGGGCCCCTGGTAGAGCATGCGGGCCGCATCGCTGAACGGCGCGAAAGGAATCTTCGCCAGGCTCACGCCGGGCAGGGCGGCGATCTGCGCCAGGCTGCGTTCCCAGGCTTCCTGGGCGATGCTGTCGCCAAAAAATTCACATTGCTCGGGAATGGCGATGCGATAACCACGGCGCTTCACGCCCAGCATGGCGGGACGGCGCGAATAGCCATCCTCGGCATCGAAGCCGGCCGCGCTGTGCAGCACGCGCCAGGCATCGGCCACGTCATGGGCGAAGATGGAGATGCAATCCAGGGTGCGGCAGGCCGGTACCAGGCCGCGTGCGCTGATCAAGCCCCTGGTCGGTTTCAGACCGACCAGATGATTGAAGGCAGCGGGGACGCGGCCCGAGCCGGCGGTATCCGTTCCCAGCGAGAACAGGACTTGACCCAGTGCGACCGCAACCGCCGACCCCGAACTGGAGCCCCCTGAGACATATTCCGGCTTGATCGCATTGCGCACCGCCCCATAAGGTGAGCGCACGCCCACCAGCCCGGTGGCGAACTGGTCCAGATTGGTCTTGCCCACCAGCAGCGCGCCCGCCGCCTGCAGGCGCTGCACCACGGTGGCGCTCTCGCTGGCCAGCCGGCCGAACTCCGGGCAGGCACCGGTGGTGGACATCTCGGCCACGTCGATGTTGTCCTTCACGGCGAAGGGGATGCCGAACAGCGGCATGCTCTCCAGCACGGCTTCTCCCTTGATCTGCAACATCAGGTCCAGCGCCGCCGCCTGCTGCTTCAGTTGCCTGGCCGGGACGCGGCTGATCCAGACTTCATCGCGCCCAGCGCCGTCGATGCGCGCCAACAGCTCGGCCACCACCTTGCCGGGCGTGCTGCGGCCTTCGCGGTAGGCCGCCAGGGTGGCGGCAATGGTGGTGGGGGCGGTTTGCTGCAGGGCGTGGGTGGCAGTCATTTTGGATATTCAAACTTGAATACAAGATTGAATATCTTTAAGCAGGAGGCGTGCCAGCTCGCCGGTCAAGCCGCTGGAAAATAGCAAAAGGCTTCACCAAGCGGGTTTGCGAGGTGAAGTGCTGCAAGGCAAGTTGCGCGAGGGGAAATGAAGGTTTTGTCAGTGAGACAAAATGGGGAGCCGTGCGCCGAACTTGGACGTCAGCAGGGACGGGGATGCACGGGAATCAGGCAGTTTCTCGTCGCTGCCCATGCGTCCGCCGTGGCAACCAGTCCGAGACACGGACAGTTGCCTGTTCTTTTTTCAAGCGACGAGGGTAGAGAACCTCAAGCAGATTCGATCACACGCATTTCAATGTGCAGGCCGGCGGCGGTGGCCATGTTCACCAGCGCATCGAGCCCGAACAGGTTGATCTTGCCTCGCATCAGGTCGGAGACACGCGGCTGAGTCACCCCGAAGAGCTTGGCGGCTTGTGCCTGGCTCATTTCCGTGCGGGTGAGGTGGTTCTTAAGTGCCGTCATGAGGACGGAACGCAGCTTCATGTTTTCCGCTTCTTCCGGGGTGTCTTCGATGGCATCCCAGATGCTGGAAAATCGTTGCTTGCTCATGGCCCTAACTCCTTCAACAAATCGCGGTAACGTTTCGCGGCCAGGTCCAGATCGGTCCTGCTGGTCTTCGCTGTCTTCTTCTGGAAGCAGTGAAGTACATAGACGGCATCGGCGAACTTGGCAACGTAATACAGGAAATCGGCCAAGCTGCCCGGAAATCAGCGGTATGAAGCTTTCTTCAAAGCTCGCCCCACACCGCATTCAATGCGGCCAGAGCCGCCAGCCCCGCAGTCTCGGTGCGCAGCACGCGGCTGCCCATGGACAGCATCAGCGCCCCCTGGGCGCAGGCCAGGTCTTCTTCTTCCTCGCTGAAGCCGCCTTCGGGACCGACCATGACGGTCACGGCCTGGGGCGGATGATGGCGCGCCCAGCCCGACAGCGGCTCGGTGCCGCGCGGGGAGAGCAGGATGCGGCGGTGCAGGTCGCTCTGGGCGATCCAGCGCTTGAAGTCGGTCACCTCGCCCAGGTGCGGCAGGCGGTTGCGGCCGCATTGCTCGGCCGCAGCATGCACGATGCCTTGCCAGTGCGCCTGCTTCTTCTCGGCCCGTTCGCCCGACAGGCGCACCACGCAGCGCTGCGCGGCCAGCGGCTGCAGGGCGGTGGCGCCCAGCTCCACGGCCTTCTCGACGATCCAGTCCATCTTCGATCCTTCAGGCAGGGCCTGGGCCAGGGTCAGCGCATAGGGCAGTTCGGCCTCGCGGGGTGAAAAAGTCTTCACTTCGGCGTGGGCGCGCTTCTTTTCAATGGCCGTCAGGCTGGCGGTATATTCGCCCCCTTCACCGTTGAACAGGGTCACGGTATCGCCCGGCTGCAGGCGCAGTACCTGGATGTGATGGGCAATCTGCTCGGGCAGGACCAGGGCCGAACCGATGCCGAGGGGTTGCGGGAAGTAAAAGCGGGGCATGAGGCGGATCCTGGGCGATTGAGATCAAAAAAAGCATGAAAAAATGTTATCAGTCCGGTCAGGCACTGGTCCCGAATTTTAATCCCCCCGGCGCACTCTGGTAAAATACGGCCCCGCGCTGCACTTGGCCTTCCGGGGCGGCGCTTTGGCTACAAAACCCGATTGGTGCGCCTGACAGCGCCTCCCGCACAGCAAACTCAGACCTCGACATGATTTCCACTCTCCCCACCGACAAGATGGCCAACGCGATCCGCGCGCTGGCGATGGATGCAGTTCAAAAAGCCAATTCCGGACACCCGGGCATGCCGATGGGGATGGCCGAAATCGCAGTGGCCCTGTGGGCCAAGCACTATCGCCACAATCCGTCCAACCCGCACTGGGCCAACCGTGACCGCTTTGTGCTCTCCAACGGCCACGGCTCGATGCTGCAGTACGCGCTGCTGCACCTGACCGGCTACGACCTGTCGATGGAAGACATCAAGTCCTTCCGCCAGCTGCATTCCAAGACCGCCGGCCACCCGGAAGTGCACATCACCCCGGGCGTGGAAACCACCACCGGTCCGCTGGGCCAGGGCATCACCAATGCGGTGGGCATGGCGCTGGCTGAAAAGCTGCTGGCCGCCGAATTCAACAAGCCCGGCCTGTCCGTGGTCGATCACTACACCTACGCCTTCGTCGGCGACGGCTGCCTGATGGAAGGCATCTCGCACGAAGCCTGCTCGCTGGCGGGCGTCTTGAACCTGTCCAAGCTGATCGTGCTGTATGACGACAATGGCATCTCGATTGACGGCCACGTCGAAGGCTGGTTCAAGGACGACACCCCGAAGCGCTTCGAAGCCTACGGCTGGAACGTCATCCCGGCCGTCGACGGCCACAACGTCGAGGCGGTGAGCGCCGCCATCCACCAAGCCAAGCTGGCCGACAAGCCGACCCTGATCTGCTGCCGTACCGTCATCGGCAAGGGTTCGCCCAACCTGGCCGGCACCGACAAGGTGCACGGCGCCGCCCTGGGCGACAAGGAAATCGCCGCCGTGCGCGAAGCGCTGGGCTGGACTTCCGCGCCCTTCGAGATTCCCGCTGACGTCTACGCCGCCTGGGATGCCAAGGCCACCGGCGCCGACTTCGAAGCCAGCTGGAAGCAGACCTTCGACACCTACGCCGCCCAATACCCGGCCGAAGCCGCCGAACTGCTGCGTCGCCTCAAGGGCGAGCTGCCGGCTGCGTTCGCATCGACCGTGACCGCCTACATCAATTCCACGCTGGAAAAGAAGGAAACCATCGCCACCCGCAAGGCCAGCCAGAACGCCATCCAGGCTTATGCGCAGGCGCTGCCGGAATTCCTGGGCGGCTCGGCCGACCTGACCGGCTCGAACCTGACCAACTGGAAGGAATCGGTGGCCGTGCGCGCCGACCAGCGCGGCAACCACATCAACTACGGTGTGCGCGAATTCGGCATGAGCGCCATCATGAACGGCATCGCCCTGCATGGCGGCTATCTGCCCTTCGGCGCGACCTTCCTGACCTTCTCCGACTACAGCCGCAATGCCCTGCGCATGGCTGCGCTGATGAAGATCCGTTCGCTGTTCGTGTTCACCCACGACTCCATCGGCCTGGGCGAAGACGGCCCGACCCACCAGTCGGTGGAACACGTCTCCAGCCTGCGCCTGATCCCCAACCTGGACAACTGGCGTCCGTGCGACACCACCGAGACCGCCGTGGCCTGGGCTGAAGCGATCAAGCGCCACGATGGTCCGAGCACCCTGATCTTCTCGCGCCAGAACCTGCCGTTCCAGGAGCGTACCGACGCCCAGGTCAAGGACATCGCCCGTGGCGGCTACGTGCTGCGCGATGCGGCCGATGCCAAGGTGGTGCTGATCGCTACCGGCTCCGAAATCGAACTGGCCACCAAGGCCGCTGATGCGCTGACTGCCGAAGGCATCGCCGTACGCGTGGTGTCGATGCCCTGCACCGACGTGTTCGACCGCCAGGATTCGGCCTACAAGGCCTCGGTGTTGCCGCGCGGCATCCCGCGCGTGGCCATCGAAGCCGGCGTGACCGCCTTCTGGCACAAGTACGTGGGTCTGGAAGGCGCCGTGGTCGGTATCGACACCTTCGGTGAATCGGCCCCGGCTGGCGTGCTGTTCAAGCACTTCGGCTTTACCGTCGAGAACGTGGTGGCCAAGGCCAAGGCAGTGCTGGCTTGAGCAGTGTGTCGTCCATGACTGAAGAAGTCCTGTTCCGTCGCGCCAGAAAGGGCGATGCGGCCTCCATCGCCGGGGTGCGCATCGATGCCTGGCGCGCCGCCTATCGCGGCCTGGTGCCCGACAGCTATCTCGATCACCTCAAGCCCGAGGAAAGCGTCAAGCTGTGGGAGCAGGTGCTGGAAGCGTCCTCTGACGCCGCCTGCACCTTCGTGGCCGAGAGCGGCGGCGAGATCATCGGCTTCGCCTCCGGCATGACCCTGGCCGAATCGCGCTTCGGCTGCGATGCCGAGCTGACCGCCATCTGCGTGCTGCCCGATGAGCAGCGCAAGGGACTGGGCAAACGCCTCTTGGCCAATGTGGCGGCCACCCTCATCAGTGCCGGCGCGACCGGCCTGATGGCATGGGTGCTGAGCAAGAACGAAGGCGCCGGGGAATTTTTCGAGTCGCTCGGGGCCGAAAGGCTTTATGAACAAACGTTCACCTGGGATGATGGCAGTGAACTCGACGAGATCGGTTTCGTCTGGCGCAAGCTCCACTCCTGAGCGGGTGAGGGCGGTGCCGGATTGATCGGCAGGATCAGCAGGCAAAGAGGGACGGCAAGAACAACTGAACAAAAAGGCCGGAAAAGAAGGATTCATGTCCGACCAGCGGCGCCCAGCGGGTGCAAGCTGTCGGGCAGGTCGCTTTCCCGACTACCGGTTTGCATTGATTTTTACTACTTGAGGAGAAGAGCATGGCAATTCGCGTAGCAATCAACGGTTATGGCCGCATCGGCCGCAATATCCTGCGCGCTCACTACGAAGGCGGCAAGAAGCACGACATCGAGATCGTCGCCATCAACGACCTGGGCGATCCGAAGACCAATGCCCACCTGACCCAGTACGACACCGCCCACGGCAAGTTCCCCGGCACCGTGGCCGTGGATGGCGACTCCATCGTCGTCAACGGCGACCGCATCAAGGTGCTGGCCCAGCGCAACCCCGCCGAGCTGCCCTGGGGCGAGCTGGGTGTGGACGTGGTGCTGGAATGCACCGGCTTCTTCACCACCAAGGAAAAGGCCAGCGCCCACATCAAGGGCGGCGCCAAGAAGGTCATCATCTCCGCGCCGGGCGGCAAGGATGTGGATGCCACCGTCGTCTTCGGCGTCAACCACGGCGTGCTGAAGGCTTCGGACACCGTGATCTCCAACGCCTCTTGCACCACCAACTGCCTGGCCCCGCTGGTGCAGCCGCTGAACGACAAGATCGGTCTGGAAAACGGCCTGATGACCACCGTCCACGCCTACACCAACGATCAGGTGCTCACCGACGTCTATCACGAAGACTTGCGCCGTGCCCGTTCGGCCACCCAGTCCATGATCCCGACCAAGACCGGCGCCGCTGCCGCGGTCGGCCTGGTGCTGCCGGAACTGAACGGCAAGCTGGACGGCTACGCCATCCGCGTGCCGACGATCAACGTGTCCATCGTCGACCTGTCCTTCGTGGCTTCGCGCGACACCACCGTGGATGAAGTCAACGCCATCCTGAAGGCCGCTTCCGAATCCGCTCCGTTGAAGGGCATCCTGACCTACAACACCGACCCGCTGGTTTCGGTGGACTTCAACCACAACCCGGCATCGTCCAACTTCGACGCTACCCTGACCAAGGTGTCCGGCCGTCTGGTGAAGGTGTCGTCCTGGTATGACAACGAGTGGGGCTTCTCCAACCGCATGCTCGACACCACCGTCGCCCTGGCCAACGCCAAGTAAGACGCGTGAACTGGCGCACCGGCCGGAGTTCCCGGCCGGGAGCGTCAATTTCAGGGCTGTTTCGGCTTCTTTTCATCGTATGCAAGCCTGCTTGCCGCGGTGAAAATACACGGATCAGCCTGCAAAAGGATCAGAAGGCTGTTGCGAGCGCTGCTTGCAATGGCCTTTTGTCCATTTGCGCATGGCCTGTCCACAACAAGAGCAACCGACCCAATGAGGGAACGCATGTCAGCAAGCTCCTCCCAGGCCCGCCGCCTGTTGGCCAACCTGGCCCTGATTTCCGCCGTCAGCTTCTCGCTGTCCGCGTGCGACTACATCAGCAGCTTCTCCAAGCCCAAGCAGACCCCGGAAGAGGCCAAGGCCGAAGGCATCGCCCTGGGCGCCGGCTGCCGCCAGGCCGGCCAGAGCCTGGAAGACTGCTACCAGCGCAATCCCGATGCCCTGAAGGCGGGCATTTTCGCCGGCTGGAAGGATATGCACGAATACATGGCCGCCAAGGGCATCCAGACCGTGACGCCGCCTGCGCCGGCCGCCGACGCGCCCAAGGATGACGCCAAGGCCAAGGATGGCAAGGACAAGGACAGCGACCGCAGCAGCCGTGCCCGTGACCGCGACCGCGATTCCACTCGCGACAACGCCCGTTCGCGCGACCGCGAGAGTTCGTCCTCCACGCGCGACAGCAGCACCAGCGACCGCCGTGCCAGCCGCGAAGAGAAGACCCCGCCCAAGTATTGAGCCGGGACGCAAGGCGCAAGCTTTGCGCTCCCCTCCCCCCAGCGCGCTCGCAGGCAAGCCCGCAAACGAAAGCGGGATGGACCCCAATGAGGTCCATCCCGCTTTTTCATTCATGCTCCAGCCGGTGTGTCAGTCGAATACCTGCTGCCACAGCCGGATCACGCAAGCCCGTTCATGTTCCACCCGGATCGCATCGATATGGGCACGTTCCGAGCCCTGCAGGCGGATCTGGTGCTGCAGCTTGCGGAAGATGCGGTAGGCATTGGCCGCTTCGGCCGCCAGCAGCGCGTCAATCAGCCCGAGCTGGCCAGCCAGCTTGAGCAGGGCGATGTTGCCGATGTCGCCGGTCAGTTGCGGATGGTCGCAGGCGTGGCGCAGCACCAGGTATTGCACCATGAACTCGATGTCGATCATGCCGCCTTCATCGTGCTTGAGGTCGAACATCTGGCTGCGGTTGGGGTGAGCGTCGCGCATGCGGCGGCGCATGGACATGACCTCTTCTTCCAGCTTGTTCACATCGCGCGGCTGGCGCAGCACCCGTTCGCGCAGCGCCTCGAAGCGCTCGCCGATGGCGGTGTCGCCGGCGCAGAAGCGGGCACGGGTGAGCGCCTGGTGTTCCCAGATCCAGGCGGCATTCAACTGGTATTTTTCAAACGACGAGACCGGCGAGACCAGCAAGCCGCTGGCGCCATCCGGGCGCAGGGCGACGTCGATGTCGAACAGGGTGCCGGCCGGGGTATGGCTGGTCATCCAGGTGATGAAGCGCTGCGCCAGCTTGGCGTAGAGGGCGGGGGCTTCCTGGTCGTCGTCATCGTAGAGGAAGACCACATCCAGGTCCGAGGCATAGCCCAGTTCCTTGCCGCCCAGCTTGCCGTAGGCGATCACGGCAAAGCGTGGCACCTCGCGGTGGCGCTGGGCGATGGTCTGCCAGACCGCCTCGACGGTGACCTGCACCAGCACGTCAGCCAGGGCCGAGAGTTCGTCGGCCAGCTTTTCCACCGACAGGTCGCCCTCCAGATCCTGGGCCAGCAGGCGGAACAGTTCGGCATGGTGCAGTTCGCGCAGGATGTCGAGCTGGCGTTCGGTATCGCCTTCGGCCGTGGCCAGCTGGCGGCGGCAGGTGTCGGCAAAGGCGTTCCAGTCGGAGGCGACCTTGAGGTTGCGGTCGTCCAGCAGTTCGTCCAGCAGCAGCGGATGGCGCGTGAGGTAGGTGGCGGCCCAGCCGCTGGCCCCGATCATGCGCACCAGGCGCTGCAGGGCATAGGGATATTCGGTGAGCAGGGCCAGATAGGCCGCGCGCCGGGCGATCGCTTCGAGGAAGTCGAGCAGCCGGCCCAGCGCCGGCAACTGGTCGTAATGCAGTGCCGCCAGTAGCGGCAGGCCGTTGTTGATGACGGTATTGAGGCGGTTGCGGCTGGCCTCGGGCAGGCTTTGCATGCGCGGCGACTGCCAGGTCAGGTGCAGGCGGCGTGCGCCATCCTCGATGTCTTCCTCGGGGAAACCGACCAGGCGCAGGGCATCGGCCAGGCCTTCGAGGCTGTCGTTGTCGCTGACCATCACCGTGGGGCCATCGCCGTCGCCCTCGGACTGCTTGTCGGCAAAGATGGCGTCGAATTGCGTGGCCACGATGGCGCGCTGGCGTTCCAGTTCATGCAGCAGGGCGGCGCTGTCGGCATAGCCCATCATGTTGGCCACCAGCATCAGGTCGTCGGGATTGACGGGCAGGGTGTGGGTCTGCGCGTCTTCCAGATATTGCAGGCGGTGCTCCAGGTCGCGCAGGAAGGTATAGGCCTCCAGCAACTGGTCCACCACTTCGGCTGCCAGCAGGTCCTTGGCGGCCAGGGTGCGCAGGGTGGTGCGGGTGGAACGGTCGCGCAGGTCGGGATCGCGGCCGCCGCGAATGAGCTGGAATACCTGGCTGGTGAATTCGATCTCGCGGATGCCGCCGCGTCCCAGCTTGACGTTGTTGCTGCGGTCCGGGTGCAGGGCTTCCTGGCGCTTGACCTCGGCGCGAATCTGGCCGTGCATCGAGCGCAGCGCATCGATGGAGCCGAAGTCCAGATAGCGGCGGAAGATGAAGGGCCGGCTGATCGCTTCCAGCGTGGCGATGTCCTCGGCCGTGCCGGTCAGGGCGCGTGCCTTGGTCCAGGCATAGCGCTCCCATTCACGGCCCTGGCGCACCAGGTATTCCTCGACCATGTTGAAGCTGGCCACCAGCGGGCCGGAGTTGCCATTGGGGCGCAGCGCCATGTCGACCCGGAAGGTGAAGCCGTCTTCGGTGATCTCGGCCAGCGCGCCGATGAGCTTCTTGCCCAGGCGCACGAAGAATTCATGGTTGGACAAGGACTTCTGGCCGGCCTCGGCCCGGGTATCGCCATCTTCCGGGTAGACGAAGATGAGGTCGATGTCGGAAGAAACGTTCAGTTCGCCCCCGCCCAGCTTGCCCATGCCCAGCACGATCATTTCTTGCGGGCGTGCGGATTCTTCTCCGATCGGCATGCCATACAGGGCGACCTGCTCCTGCATCAGGGCAGCCAGATGGGTTTGCACGGCGAAGTCGGCAAAACGGGTCATGGTGGCGACCACTTCGTCCAGGTCGGCACGGCCATCCAGGTCGCGCGTGATGAGGCTGCAGATGATGAGGTTGCGCAGGCGCCGCATCGCCGCCGGCAAGGGCAGACCGGCCTCCAGGCTGCGCGCCAGGTAATGTTGCATGGCGGCGCGGTCCATCGGCTGCGCAGCGGCTTCGGCCACCAGTGCCGGACGGGCCGGATCGGCCTGGGTCCAGCGGGTGTAATAGCGGGAGGTGGCGGCGCCGACCAGGGAAGGATGATGAACAGGCATAAGAAACCGCAATGCTCCACGACAATGTAAAAGGAAGAAAACCACGGCTGCCCCTGCTTCAGGGCGGCCCGGGCGATGCCGACAAACGAGGCAAGGCTGCCATCCACCGCAATGGCAGCTGACGTTGAACTGACGATCTGCCTGAAGAGAAGCGAATCCGAGGATTCTAGCCTCCCTTTTTAAACTTATCGCCGGTTTTGCCCCTCATAGCCCCTTTGCCAAGATGGCATGGGCTGGTTTTCCATGCGATCATGTTACCTGCCCGATTCCATTTTTCCGCCGAGCCGCCTTGCAACCTGATGTCCCAAGAACAACATAACGCCGCACCCAAGCCTGGCCGTTGGGCGCTGTGCTGGCGACTTGCACGGGGCAGCTATCGGCGCCTGAACCGGGCCACCCACCACGTACTGGGCTTTACGCTGAAGCTGCTGCTGGCAGCTTATTTCGTCTTTTGCGCGCTGTTCCTGGTGCTGCGCTATGCGGTGCTGCCCGAAATCGGCCACTACAAGCCGCGTATCGAAGCCCTGGTGTCGCACCAGATCGGGCGCGCCGTCAGCATCGAGGCCATCGATGCGTCCTGGAGCGGCCTGCGTCCGCAGCTCTCCCTGACCAATCTCACCGTCCACGACCAGCAAGGCGAGCCGGCCCTGAGCCTGCCGCGCGTCTCTGCCACCTTGTCCTGGAGCAGCGTGCTGGTGGCCGGCTTGCAGATGCAAAACCTCAGCATCGAAGGCGCCGATCTGGCGATCCGGCGCGATGCCGCCGGCAAGTTCTTCGTGGCCGGCATTCCGGTGCCGTCCGGCGGCGATGGCAGCAGCCTGGACTGGCTGCTGTCGCAGCGCGAGATCGTGATCCGTCATAGCAAGCTGCGCTGGGATGACGAATTGCGCCGTGCGCCTGAACTGGTGCTGGAAGACGTCAACCTGGTGCTGTACAACCGCTGGCTGCACCATCGTGTGTCGCTGCGTGCGATCCCGCCGCAGGACATGGCCGCACCCCTGGATGTACGGGCCGACTTCAGTCATCCGGCCTTCTCGCGCAGTTCCGACATCACCCGCTGGAAAGGCGTGCTCTACACCGACCTGCGCAATACCGACCTGTCGGTCTGGCGCGCCTGGTTCGACTACCCCATCGCCATCAACAGCGGCCGCGGCTCGGTGCGGGCCTGGCTGACACTGGACCATGCCAAGGTCGCCAATTTCACCGCCGATCTCAGCCTGACCGATTTCAATGCCCGCCTGTCGCGCCAGCTCGAGCCGCTTTCGCTCAAACGCGTCAATGGCCGCATCGCCGCCAGCGAAGCCCTGGGCGCCAATCCCGAGGATGGTGTGCCCACCTTTGGTACCAATGGTCATCAGGTGACCCTGACGGATTTCTCCATCGAGACCCCGGACGGATTCGTGCTGCCGCCGACCTCGGTGGCCGAGAGCTATGAACCGGCCACGCCGCTGAAGGCTGAGCGCACCAGCGTCAAGGCCACCTACCTGAACCTGGAAACCTTGTCGCAACTGGCGGCCCGGCTGCCGCTGGCGCCCTCGCAGCGCAAGCTGCTGGAAGACCTGGCGCCGCGCGGGGAACTGCGTGACTTCACCGTGCAATGGCAGGGCACCTATCCGGAACTGAGTTCCTATCGGGTCAGCGGTCAGTTCACCGGTTTGGGACTGAAGGGCTTGCCGGCCCATGTGGAAGCGCGCAAGAACGGCGCCCAGTGGGCCGCCTTCCCGGGCTTTACCAACCTTTCCGGCGAGATCGATGCGACCGAGAAGGGCGGGGCGCTCAAGGTGGATGCCCGGCAACTGGCGGTGGAGTTGCCGGCCCATCTGTTGCGCGAGCCCAGCCTGCCCTTTGACAGCCTCAAGCTGCAGGCGCGCTGGCAATATATGAAGGACCAGACCCTGCAGGTGGACCTGGACCAGATGGAATTTGCCCAGCCCGGCGTGGCCGGCAGCCTGAGTGGCCGTCATCTCATGCCGCTGCAGGGCGGCTCGGCCGGCAGTCTGGACGTGCACGGCGAGCTGACCAGCTTCGATGTGAAGGCGATCCACCGCTATCTGCCGCAGCACTTGAGTGAACCGTTGCACCGCTGGCTCACCGAGGGCCTGTTGGCAGGCAATCTCAAGGACGTGCATTTCAAGCTCAAGGGCGCGTTGGCCGATTTCCCCTTCCATACGACCAGGCCGGGCGAGCCGCCCAAGGGACAATTCCAGTTCGCCGGTGACTTCGAGGGCCTCAAGCTGAACTACACGCCAGGCCACGTTGGCCGCGACGGCAAGGAACCCGAGTGGCCCTTGCTGGAAGAGGGTCGTGGACGCATCAGCATGGACCGCACCCGGCTGGAGATCAGGGCCGACAGCGCCCGTACGCTGGGCGCCCGGCTGGGTCCGGTGACGGCGCGGGTGGCCGATGTCGATTCCCATGATGCCGTGCTGGAAATCGATGGTGCGGCCAGCGGTCCCATGCCGGTGTTCCTGCAATACGTGAACCAGAGCCCGGTGGCGCGCTGGACCGGCAACATCATGGAACACAGCACGGCCACCGGTGAAGCGCGCCTGGACCTGAAGTTCCAGATGCCCTTGCATCACGCCATCGATACCCGCGCGCAGGGCGCCTTCCACTTCGCCAACAATGACGTGGACCTGCTGCCGGAGCTGCCGCCGCTCTATCGCACCAGTGGCAAGGTCGAATTCAACGAGCGCGGATTTACGCTCGACGGCGTGCGCGGCCAGTTCCTGGGCGACACCCTGGCCATCAGCGGCGGCACTCAGAAGGACGGCAGCAGCCAGGTGCGCCTGGACGGCGCCATCAACATCGAGAACCTGCGCAAGCAATATCCGGATCCGTCGCTGCAGCGCCTGCTGGCGCGCTTCTCCGGCGGCACCCGCTACACCGCCAATGTGCTGGTACGCCAGCGCCAGCCCGAGATCAGCGTCGAATCCAGCCTGGCCGGCCTGGGCGTGGACCTGCCTGTGCCGCTGCGCAAGGGCGTGCAGGACAGCCTGCCGATGCGCTTCGACGTGCTGCCGGTGGCCTCGTCGGACCCGCTGATCGAACGCGAGGAAATGCGCCTGTCGCTGGGCGCCAATGTGGCTTCGCGCTACCTGCGCGAGCGGGTGGCGGCCAAGGGCAACGAGTGGCGGGTCATCAGCGGCGGCATCGGCTGGAACCAGCCGGCGCCGACCCCGGCCAACGGTCTCAAGCTGGCCCTGGCCACCGATAGCCTGGATGCGGATGCCTGGCTGGCACTGAAGAAGGAGCTGGCCGGCAAGAACACCGGCACCGACACCGGCGCAGCGCCTGCCGGCAACCGGCTGGGCAGCAGTGACGTGACCCAGTACCTGGAGCCGGACAGCGTATCGGCCCGCGTGGGCGAGCTGACCCTGATGGGCAAGACGCTCAACAAGCTGATCCTGGAAGCGAGTCATCGCCGCAATGCCTGGCAGATCAACCTGGAGTCGCAGCAAGCGGCCGGTACTGTGACCTGGGACGAACCCGGCAGCGGGCGGGGCGCAGGCAAGGTGACGGCGCGCCTGTCCTCGCTGGTCATCCCCAAGACCAGTCCGGGGGCGGACAATGCCCAGCCGGCCGGCGCCGACAAGGGGGAGGACGACGTGCAGATGCCGGCCCTGGACATCCGCGCCGAGGACTTCGAACTGGGTGGCAAGAAGCTGGGCCGACTGGAACTGGATGCCAACAACATGCTCACCTCGGTGGGCCGGGAATGGCGCATCAGCCGCCTGCTGCTGGCCAATCCCGATGCGCAGTTCCGGGCTGCCGGCAACTGGCTGGCCTTTGGCCGCAATCACACCTCCAACTTCACCTACGCCCTCGATATCGAGGATGCCGGCAAGCTGCTGGAGCGCTTCGGCTATCCGGGGACCATCCGGGGCGGGCGCGGCAAGCTCGATGGCGATCTCAGCTGGAAGGCGCCGCCCTATGCCATGGACATGGCCAGCCTGGCCGGGCAGGTGCACATGGACGTGCATTCGGGACAGTTCCTGAAGGTCGATCCGGGGGCGGCCAAGCTGCTGGGCGTGCTCAATCTGCAGGCGCTGCCGCGGCGGCTGACGCTGGACTTCCGCGACGTGTTCTCGGAAGGCTTTGCCTTCGACACCGTGGCCGGCACGGCCAGCATCGCCAAGGGCATCGCCAGTACCGACAATCTCAAGATGACCGGGGTGACGGCCTCGGTGCTCATGAGCGGTTCGGCCGACATTGCGCGCGAGACGCAGGATCTGCATGTGGTGGTGATCCCCGAGATCAACCTGGGGACGGCCTCGGTGGTGGCCATGGCGGTCAATCCGGTGGTGGGGGTGAGCACCTTGCTGGCACAGCTGTTCCTGCGCAATCCGGTGATGAAGTCGCTCAGCTTCGAATACAAGGTGACCGGCCCCTGGAGCGATCCTATCGTGGTCAAGCAGGGCCAGGTCTCGCCGGTGGATGCCGAGCGCGCCAAGGAAGTGCTGCAAAAGGGCAAGGGCGACAATGGCGGCAAGGGTGACAACAAGCCGGGCGATGAGCTGGCTCCGCCCCCGGCCGCAGCCCCGATGCAGCGGCGCCGCGTGCCCGAACCGGGACCGGCCGTCAATTCGGGCGCCTGATGGTGTTCTGCGCGTCCTGCGCGCCTGGCCCGGATGGGCCATACTGGCGGCATTGTTTCCTTCTTCCCGACCCTTGCCAGAGGCAGATATGAGCGATTCATTCAAGGTGGCGGCGATCCAGATGGTCTCCACCCCCGAACTGCAGGAGAACTTCGATGCGGCCGCGCGCCTGGTCGCGCAGGCGGCCCGGCAGGGCGCGCAACTGGCCCTACTGCCCGAATACTGGCCCATCCTCGGCCGCCACGAGCGCGACAAGCTGGCCCATGCCGAAGCCGATGGCAGCGGCCCGATTCAGGAACACATGAGCGCCCTGGCGCGCGAGCACCGGCTTTGGCTGGTGGGGGGCACACTGCCGCTACAGTCGGCGGTTTCCGGCAAGGTGCTCAATACTTCACTGGTCTATGGACCGGATGGCCAGCGGGTGGCGCGTTACGACAAGATTCACTTGTTCAATTTCGTGCGAGGTGAAGAAAATTACGACGAAGCCCGCACCATCGAATACGGCAGCGAGGTTCGCAGCTTCGAGGCGCCGTTCGGACGGGTCGGGCTGTCGGTGTGCTACGACCTGCGCTTCCCGGAGCTTTACCGCGCCCTGGGCGAGTGCGCCCTGATCGTCATGCCCGCCGCCTTCACCTATACCACCGGCCGCGCCCACTGGGAGCTGCTGCTGCGCGCCCGCGCCGTCGAAAACCAGTGCTACGTGCTGGCCTCGGCCCAGGGCGGACAGCACGTCAATGGCCGCCGTACCTGGGGCCACAGCATGCTGGTC
Organism: Herbaspirillum sp. DW155; assembly: GCF_037076565.1. Lineage (NCBI taxonomy): Bacteria > Pseudomonadati > Pseudomonadota > Betaproteobacteria > Burkholderiales > Oxalobacteraceae > Herbaspirillum > Herbaspirillum sp. DW155. Next base: position 1,482,207 of record NZ_AP029028.1, read on the forward strand.
GATCCCTGGGGCGAGATCGTCTCGGTGCTGCCCGAGGGAGAAGGGCTTGTGATCGGCGACATTGATCCCCATCGTCTACAATACGTTCGAGAAAGTTTGCCGGCGCTACGCCATCGCAAGCTTTGACCTTTTTGCCTTCCGACAAGACGCTATGAAATTATTTGAACCCAACATGGGCGCCCTGCAAGTGGCGCGCGACGTGCTGCTGACTCCCTTCGGCCTGGACGAATCCAAGCTGCTCAAGGCTCTGGGCAGCATGTTCACGCACAAGGTGGATTACGCCGACCTTTACTTCCAGTTCACCAAGAGCGAAGGCTGGAGCCTGGAAGAGGGCATCGTCAAGACCGGCAGCTTCTCCATCGACCAGGGCGTGGGCGTGCGCGCCGTGTCGGGCGACAAGACGGCATTCTCCTATTCGGACGAGATTTCCGAATCGGCCCTGCTGGACGCCGCTGCCGCTACCCGCACCATCGCCCGCCAGGGCAGTGGCAAGATCAAGGTGGCCGGCGCCATGACCCCGGCCGGCGGTCGTGCGCTGTACCTGCCGCATGATCCGCTGACTTCGCTGGATGCCACGGCCAAGGTGCAGCTGCTGGAACGCATCGAACGCATCGCCCGCGCCAAGGACCCGCGCGTCAAGCAGGTCATGGCCAGCCTTTCCGGTGAATATGACGTGGTGCTGGTGGCACGCGCCGATGGCGTGCTGGCGGCTGACATCCGTCCGCTGGTGCGGGTGTCGGTGACCGTGATCGCCGAACAGAACGGCCGTCGCGAGATGGGCAGCAGCGGTGGCGGTGGACGTTATGACTACGGTTATTTCTCCGAGACCCTGCTGGAAAAGTATGCCTCCGAAGCGGTCGCCACCGCGCTGGTCAACCTGGATTCGCGCCCGGCCCCGGCTGGCCCCATGACCGTGGTGCTCGGCCCCGGCTGGCCCGGCATCCTGCTGCACGAAGCCATCGGCCACGGCCTGGAAGGCGACTTCAACCGCAAGGGCTCGTCCACCTTCTCGGGCCGCATCGGCGAGCGCGTCGCCGCCAAGGGCGTGACGGTGGTCGATGACGGCACCATCGCTGACCGCCGCGGTTCGCTCAACATCGATGATGAAGGCAACCCGACCCAGTGCACCACGCTGATCGAAGACGGCATCTTGAAGGGCTACATCCAGGACACCATGAATGCCCGCCTGATGAAGATGGACGTCACCGGCAACGCCCGCCGCGAATCCTTCGCCCACCTGCCCATGCCGCGCATGACCAATACCTACATGCTGGGCGGTGACAAGGACCCGGGCGAGATCCTGGCCTCGGTCAAGAATGGCCTGTATGCCGTCAACTTCGGCGGTGGCCAGGTGGATATCACCAATGGCAAGTTCGTCTTCTCGGCCAGCGAGGCCTACATGATCGAGGATGGCAAGATCACCTATCCGGTCAAGGGCGCGACCTTGATCGGCAACGGTCCGGATGTGCTCAACCGCGTCTCCATGATCGGCAATGACATGCGCCTGGATTCCGGTGTCGGCGTGTGCGGCAAGGAAGGCCAGAGCGTGCCGGTGGGGGTGGGGCAACCGACCTTGCGCCTGGATGGGGTGACGGTGGGCGGTACTGCCTGATCGTTCATCTCTGTATCGTTTCTTGTGAAAACCGCCGGTCTCATTGACCGGCGGTTTTTTCATTTAGGGGGCGGGAATATGACGTCCGGAGGCGGGGTGAAACAACGCGGTCAGATCAAATATTCACTTTTTTTGCAGGAATGCTACAGGTGGAAGGGGGATGCAGGGCGGGCAAGGCTTGCGTGGGGGTAGATTTTTTATTGTGTTTCGGCGTTATTGTTCTGCAATTTTAGAAATAATTATTCATCAAACTGTTCTTTGATGAATAAAATTTGCATTTGCAGCGCAGCATGTCGATTTCGTCTTGTTGCTTGCCAAAGCCCCTGATTTGTAGCACTATGAATGCCTGCTTCACTTAACCCATGACGCCAGATATGTCTTTCGCCCGCGCTTACTTTTATTTTTACTTTAGCTATTCCAGCCCCACGGCGGTGAAAAGCGGTAAGCGTTCGTAAAAAGACAAAACCGATTTCCTAAAAAACCGCCAGTGATGGCGGTTTTTTTTTTGGTCAAGTTCCCAGCTGAATAATTGCAGCACTCCAGGAGAAAAAAATGCCGCGCACTGACGATCTTCGCATCCGAGAAATGAAAGAACTGGTCCCCCCCTCGCATCTCATCCGCGAATTCGCCTGCACCGAAAAGGTCGAGCGCACCACCGCCGAAGCCCGCACCGCGCTGCATCGCATCCTGCACGGCCAGGATGACCGCCTGATGGTCGTCATCGGCCCTTGCTCCATCCACGATACCAAGGCCGCTATGGAATATGCACGCCGCCTGGTGGTGGAGCGCGAGCGCCACAAGAACGAACTGGAAATCGTCATGCGCGTCTACTTCGAGAAGCCGCGCACCACGGTCGGCTGGAAGGGCTTGATCAACGACCCCTATATGGACAACAGCTTCCGCATCAACGACGGCCTGCGCGCGGCCCGTGAGCTGCTGTTGAACATCAACGAGCTGGGCCTGCCGGCCGGTACCGAATTCCTGGACGTGATCAGCCCGCAATACATCGCCGACCTGATCAGCTGGGGCGCCATCGGCGCCCGCACCACCGAGTCGCAGGTGCACCGCGAGCTGGCCTCTGGCCTGTCCTGCCCGGTGGGCTTCAAGAACGGCACCGACGGCAACGTCAAGATCGCCGTGGACGCCATCAAGGCCGCTTCGCAGCCGCACCATTTCCTGTCGGTGACCAAGGGCGGCCACTCGGCCATCGTCTCCACCGCAGGCAACGAGGATTGCCACATCATCCTGCGCGGCGGCAAGCAGCCCAACTATGATGCCGCCAGCGTGGAAGCCGCCTGCCAGGACATCGCCAAGAGCGGCCTGGCCGCGCGCCTGATGATCGACGCGTCGCATGCCAACAGTTCCAAGAAACCGGAAAACCAGATCCCGGTCTGCGCCGACATCGGCCGCCAGGTTGCCGGTGGCGACACCCGCATCGTCGGCGTGATGGTGGAGTCGCACCTGGTCGCTGGCCGCCAGGACCTGGTGCCGGGCAAGGAACTGACCTATGGCCAGTCCATCACCGATGGTTGCATCAACTGGGAAGAAAGCCTGCAAGTGCTGCAGGGTCTGGCCGATTCGGTCAAGCAGCGGCGTCTGGTGGGCGATGAGCGCGATGCCGCCTGAAGTTCAGTAGATCACGAACGACCATGAAAAACGCCGGCGATTGCCGGCGTTTTTTGTGGGCTCCGTAGCAGGGATCAGGCTATCAGTCGCGGAAGTTGTTGAACTCCAGCGGAATATCCTTGATCTCCTTGCGCAGCAGCGCAATGGCCGCCTGCAGGTCGTCGCGCTTGGCGCCGGTCACGCGCACGGCGTCGCCCTGGATGCTGGCTTGTACCTTCATCTTGCTGTCCTTGATGACACGCACGATCTTCTTGGCATCATCGCTTTCGATGCCATTCTTCACCTTGATGACCTGCTTCACCTTGTCGCCGCCGATCTTCTCGATCTTGCCTTCGTCCAGGAAACGCACATCGACGTTGCGCTTGGTCATCTTGTTGGTCAGCACGTCGCGCACCTGGCTCAACTGGAAATCGGAGTCGGCATAGGCGGTCAGCTCGCGCTCTTTTTGCTCGACGCGGGCGTCAGTGCCCTTGAAGTCGAAGCGGGTGGAGATTTCCTTGTTGGCCTGGTCCACGGCGTTCTTGACTTCCACCAGATTGGCTTCGCAGACGGTATCGAATGAGGGCATGGCTTGTTCCTTATGTTCTTGCAGCCGGCGAAGGCCGGCGTCCAAGCCGTGATTCTAACGGAGTGGCGTGCCCGCCGCCATCGCCGCTGCACTGACAGCGGACCGGCCGCGCGCGGGCGCTATAATCCCAGCCCTATGAGCACTTCTTCACTTCCCGTCCAGTACGACGTTTCCCTGCGCACCCTCAATACCTTCGGTATCGAGGCGCTGGCCCATGCCTACCTGCCCGTCGAGGGCATCGACTCCCTCCACGCGCTGCGTCAGGATGCCACGCTGATGGCCCTGCCGCGCCTGGTGCTGGGCGGCGGCAGCAACCTGCTCTTGACGCAAGACTTCAGCGGACTGGTGCTGCATATGCAGAACCGGGGAATAGACATCACCGGCGAGGACGATAACTTCATCTACGTGCGCGCCGCCGCCGGGGAGAACTGGCACGCCTTCGTCCAGTGGACGCTGCAACAGGGCCTGGGCGGACTGGAGAATCTTTCACTCATCCCCGGCAGCGTCGGTGCCGCGCCGATTCAGAACATCGGCGCCTACGGCATCGAGATCAAGGACCGTTTCCACAGTCTGCGTGCCTTCGACCTGATCAGCGGCGAACTGCTGACGCTGGACCGCGAGGCCTGCCGGTTCGGCTACCGCGACAGCATCTTCAAGCAGGACTTGCGCGACCGCGCCGTGGTGCTGGACGTCAGCTTCGCCCTGCCCAGGCGCTGGCAAGCCAGTGTCAACTACGCCGATGTGGCCCAGGCCCTGCAGGAGCGCGGCATTAACCAGCCGACGCCCGCTGAAATCGCCGAGGCCGTCATCGCCATCCGCACCCGCAAGCTGCCCGATCCCGCGAAGATCGGCAACGCCGGCAGCTTCTTCAAGAACCCCATCGTGCCGGCCCGCCTGCGCGATACCTTGCTGGCGCAATACAACAACCTGGTCAGCTATCGTGTGGATGACGATCACTACAAGCTCGCCGCCGGCTGGCTGATCGACCGCTGCGGCTGGAAGGGCAAGAGCATGGGGCGTGCAGGCGTATATGAACAACAGGCCCTGGTGCTGGTCAACCGGGGCGGTGCCACGGGGGCGGAAGTCGCCAGGCTGGCCAGGGCGATCCAGGAGGATGTGAAGGAAAAATTCGGCGTGCAGCTGGAGCCGGAACCGGTCTTCATCTAGCCAAGCTCCCGTATGAAGAGGTAAAAAAGCCGTCCAGTATCGCTACCGGACGGCTTTTTCGTTGAGGCGCTGGCGCTGGTCAGATCAGCCGAAGTGGCAGACGTAATCCAGGGTCTCGGTCACTTCGATGTCGAAGCTGGAATTGCCCGGCACGCTGAAGGTGGTGCCTGCAGCATAGGTGTTCCAGGCTTCTTCGCCCTTCAAGCGCACGCGGCAGCTGCCGCCGTTGATTTCCATGATCTCCGGCGCGCCGGTGCTGAAGTTCAGCGTCGAGGGCAGGATCACGCCCAGGGTCTTCTTGCTGCCATCGGCCAGCAGCACGGTGTGCGAGACACACTTGCCGTCGAAGTAGACGTTGCCCTTTTTCAGGACGGTAACGTTGTCGAATTGGGTGCTCATCGAATCGCTTCCATTAAACAGTGAACAGTGAATAGGAATCCAGCGGAGATTACTTCTCGTCCTTGCCCAAGAGCGGCAGCGACACCGCAGTGCTGGTGTCCAGCAGGCCGGTGTTCTGGTAGATGGACAGCTTCTGGCGGGTATCGGCGATGTCCAGGTTGCGCATGGTCAGCTGGCCGATACGGTCGATGGCCGAGAAGCTGCCTTCGCCCTTTTCCATGGTCAGGCGTTCCGGGTGGTAGGTCAGGTTGGGCGACTCGGTGTTGAGGATCGAGTAGTCATTGCCGCGACGCAGTTCCACGGTCACTTCGCCGGTGATGGCACGCGCCACCCAGCGCTGGGCGGTTTCGCGCAGCATGATGGCCTGCGAATCGAACCAGCGGCCCTGGTACAGCAGGCGGCCCAGCTTGCGGCCGTTGTCGCGGTACTGTTCGATGGTGTCTTCGTTGTGGATACCGGTAACCAGGCGCTCGTAGGCGATGAACAGCAGGGCCAGGCCCGGGGCTTCGTAGATGCCGCGGCTCTTGGCTTCGATGATGCGGTTCTCGATCTGGTCGCTCATGCCCAGGCCGTGGCGGCCACCGATGCGGTTGGCTTCCAGGATCAGCTCGGTCATGCTGGCGAAGGTCTTGCCGTTGATGGCGACCGGACGGCCTTCTTCGAAACGCACGGTGACGGTCTCGGCCTTCACTTCCACGTCATCGCGCCAGAACGCCACGCCCATGATGGGCTGCACGATCTTGATGCCGCTGTTGAGGTATTCCAGATCCTTGGCTTCGTGGGTTGCGCCCAGCATGTTGGAGTCGGTCGAGTAGGCCTTTTCCACCGACATCTTGTAGTCGAAGCCGGACTTGATCATGAACTCGGACATTTCCTTGCGGCCGCCCAGTTCGTTGATGAAGGTGCTGTCCAGCCAGGGCTTGTAGATCTTCAGGTTGGGGTTCACCAGCAGGCCGTAGCGATAGAAGCGCTCGATGTCGTTGCCCTTGTAGGTGCTGCCGTCGCCCCAGATGTCCACGTTGTCTTCACGCATGGCAGCCACCAGCATGGTACCGGTCACGGCGCGGCCCAGCGGGGTGGTGTTGAAGTAGGTGATGCCGGCGGTGGAGATGTGGAAGGCGCCGCTTTGCAGGGCGGCGATGCCTTCGTTGGCCAGCTGTTCGCGGCAGTCGATCAGGCGCGCCAGTTCGGCACCGTATTGCATGGCCTTCTTGGGGATGGCGTCATAGTCCGGCTCATCCGGCTGGCCCAGGTTGGCGGTGTAGGCGTAGGGAATGGCGCCCTTCTGGCGCATCCAGGTCAGCGCGGCGCTGGTATCGAGGCCGCCGGAGAAGGCGATGCCGACTTTTTGATTGACCGGGACGGATTGCAGGATGTTGGACATGATCTTGACGTTGCGATGAAGTGAAGTGTTGAGCGTGATTCTTGCAGTAGAGCAGGGCGGCGGCGTGGCTTAATCGAAGCGGCCGTGCACCAGGTATTCGAGCAGGGCCTTCTGCACGTGCAGGCGGTTTTCCGCCTCGTCCCAGACCACCGATTGCGGGCCGTCGATCACTTCGGCGGCCACTTCCTCGCCGCGATGGGCGGGCAGGCAGTGCATGAAGAGTGCATCCTTCTTGGCACGCGCCATCTTGGCCTGGTCCACGATCCAGCCATCGAAGGCTTTCAGACGGGCATTGTTCTCGGCCTCGTAGCCCATGCTGGTCCACACGTCGGTGGTGACCAGATCGGCATCCTGGCAGGCATCGGCCGGATCGGCGAAGAAGGTGTAGTTCTTGTTGCCCGGCGAGACCTGTGCCGGGTCGATGTCGTAACCCTTGGGGGTGGAGACGTTGACATGGAAGCCGAACACCTCGGCTGCCTGCAGCCACGAATAGAGCATGTTATTGGCGTCACCGACCCAGGCCACGATCTTGCCCCGGATGCTGCCGCGATGCTCGATGTAGGTGAACACATCGGCCAGCACCTGGCAGGGATGCTGCTCGTTGGTCAGGCCGTTGATGACCGGCACGCGCGAATGCTTGGCAAAGCGCTCGATGATCTCCTGACCGTAGGTGCGGATCATGATGACATCGCACATGCGCGACATCACCTGCGCCGCATCCTCTACCGGTTCGCCACGGCCAAGCTGGCTGTCGCGGGTGTTGAGGTAGATCGCCGCACCGCCCATCTGGTGCATGCCGGCCTCGAAGGAGAGGCGGGTACGGGTCGAGTTCTTTTCGAACACCATCACCAGGGTACGATCGGCCAGCGTGTGATGGGGCTCGTAATTCTTGAACTTACGTTTGATCACACGGGAACGTTCGATCACGTACTCGTATTCATCAAGCGTAAAGTCGGAAAACTGAAGGTAGTGTTTGATTGCCATAAATAAAAACGGCGGCCAGTGTGGCGCCTGCCGCCGATAGTCGTTAACTCCTTAGATTATAAGGGATTCGGCTTAAAAAGATACCCGCAGTACTTGCTCAAAAGAAACCCCTCGACAGGCGTGGCTTTGGGCCAAATAGGAAGAACTGCGCGAGTGACCAAGTGTTCGTTTCGAATTCATTCGAATCACGTGAAGAAATATTTCGAAACTCGGCTCGATCTTTATCGAGAAACGCTGACTGATTTGGGCAGGTCAGCCAATGTCACGATATAAATGAGAATTATTGTCATTTGCGCGACTAGAATCGGCGCCTTTCTGTTGCCTGAAAGGAATGCTCGTCATGTCGTATTCATCCTCATTTTCGCGCCAGCCGCACGGTTGGCGTACTCAAACCGTCGCTGCCTCTCCCAGGCTGCGCACACTGCCGGCGGCGCTGATCGCCGCCTTGTTCTCGCTGCCGGTGCCCGCGTCAGCCGCCGATGCTGCCGGCGAGCGCGAGGAAAATGAATCCGCGCGTCTGCCAGTGATCGAAGTGCGCAGCCAGCGCAGCACGCACGATCCCCGTCCCGGTCCGCTGGGCAGCGCCACCCGCACTGCCACCGATGTGCGCGAGGTGCCGCAGACGGTGCAGGCAGTCGATGCCGAACAGGTCAGGGCATATGGCGGACGTGGCCTGGCGGCGGCGCTCTCGGGGGTGCCGGGCATTTCCAATGTTTCCGATACGCGCTTCGATGCGTTCCGGATTCGCGGCTTCTCCAATGCCGGCGACACCTTGCTGGATGGCATGCGCGATGATGCCCAATACGTGCGCAGCCTGGGCAACATCGAGCGCATCGAGATCCTCAAGGGACCGGCCGCCGTGCTGTATGGACGCGGCAGTGGCGGCGGCGTGATCAACCGCATCAGCAAGCAACCCACGCGGGAAGTCTTCGGCCAGGCGTCGGCCACCTGGGGCAGCCGGGGTCAGCAGGGCGCGGCGCTGGACTGGAACCGGCCATTGGGCGAGCAATGGGCCCTGCGCATGAATGCCGGACGTGAACATGAACCGCACTTCCGAGAAGAGGTGCGGGGCACGCGCCAATATTTCGCGCCTGCGCTGAAGTGGGAATCGGGCCGCGACAGCTGGTTGCTGCAAGCCGATTACGATGAATTCGACCGCGTGCCCGATCGCGGCGTACCGGCGCGGGTGACGGCCCTCACGCGCAACGGGGCGGCCAGCGGCTATGCCTTGCCGGTGGCCTCGGATCGCACGTTCTTCGGCGCAGCCGGACGGGACTTCATCCGCGATACCAGCCTCAGCCTGCGCTCCACCTTCACGCGCACCATCGGGCCGGACTGGAGCATCCGTCAGATGGTCAGCGTGTTCGACCTCAACAGCGACTTCGACAATACCTTCGTCGGCCAGCCCTTCGTGAGCGCCGGGCGCGATCTGCGCCGCGTGCAGCGCAGCCGCTTCCAGCAGAACCTGCAGCAGCGCAACGTGCAGGCCAACCTGGAAGTGCTGGGCAAGCTCGCCACGGGCGGGATAGGGCACCAGCTGCTGGCCGGTGCCGAATACGGCTGGCAAAAGCGCGAGCCGCGCCTGTGGATGGGTTCGGCGCGCACGGTATCCCTGACTGATCCTGACCAGCACGACAATGCAGGCTCCCGTCCCGAGCCCTGGCAGATGAACTATCACAAGGTCAAGACCACCGGTTTGTATGCGCAAGACCAGATCGACCTGGGCGGGCGTGTAAAGGGCCTGGTGGGATTGCGCTGGGATCACTTCGAGGTGGACTCGCGCAACGGCCTGCTCAGGCTGCACAGCGAGCGCTCCATCAATGCGCTGAGTCCGCGCATCGGCGCGGTGTGGGAAGCGCTGCCGGATCATCACCTCTATGCGTCATGGAGCAAGAACTACGCGCCGGTCGGCGGCGATGTGATCGGTATCACGCCAGCGGCAAAGGGCAACGTCAACGACCTGGGTCCGCAATTCAGCCGTCAGCTGGAAGCCGGGGTCAAGAGCGACTGGTTCCAGCACCGGATCAGCACCACCCTGGCCTGGTTCGAACTGGAACTCTACAACCGCCTCGTGCGCGATCCGGTGCAGCAGGAGGTATTCAGCCAGACCGGGCTGGAGCGCAATCGCGGCATCGAGTTGAGCGTGGCAGGGGAACTGGCGCGCCACTGGTTCGTGCGCGGCGGCTGGACCCAGCAGAATTCCCGGGTCGTGCGGGCCGAGGCACAACTGGCGGGCAAGCGCCCCTCGGGTGTTTCGGCGCGTAACGGCAGCTTGTTCATCTCCTATGCGCAACCGCAAGGCTGGTTCGGCCAGACCGGCGTGGTCTATGAAGGCGCGCGCTTTGCCGATCGCGAAAACCTGCTCGAACTGCCCGGCTATGCCCGCTGGGACGCTTTGCTGGGCTATCGCCTGGCGCGCGCCGAATATACGCTGGCGGCCACCAACCTGGCCAACCGCCGCTACTATGTCAGCGCCACCGGTGTCTCGCAGATCGTGCCGGGTGCGCCGCGTGCGCTGGTGTTGACGGCGGCCTACAAATTCTGACCGGGCGCGGTGGCCGGCAGGAAACGGCCTTCCGGTTCAGTACAAGGTCTGCGAAGATTCATGCACCAGCTGCGCATACAGCTGGTGCCGCATGGCCGCGATCTGGCCGGCCTGCACCGCCTCCAGCACCGCGCAGCCCGGCTCGTTGAGATGGTGGCAGTTGTAGAAGCGGCATTTGCCCAGATACGGCGTGAAGTCGCGGAAGGCGCGTTCCAGCATGCCTTCGGAGAGCTGGTACAGGCCGAACTCCTGGAAGCCCGGCGAATCGATGATGCTGGCCTGCTGCTCCATCTGGTACAGCCGGGTGAAGGTGGTGGTGTGCTTGCCGGTATCGAGCGCGGCCGAGATTTCGCGGGTGGCGATGTCGGCGTCCGGCACGATCAGGTTGATGATGGACGACTTGCCCATGCCCGACTGGCCGATCAGGATGGTGCTCTTGCCGGCCAACAGCGGCATGAAAGCGGCGCGCGTTTCGTCCGGCTGGGCCTTGGCCGAGACTTCGTGGACCGGATACCCCAGGCGCGCATAGACCTGCAGGCGTTCGCGCGTCTTCGGCAGGGCTTCGGTGATGTCGGTCTTGTTCAGGATCAGGTGCGCCGCCACGCCGGCCGACTCGGCTGCCACCAGCGAGCGCGAGACCAGATCATCCGAAAAGCTCGGTTCGGTCGCCACCACGATGAAGAGTTGATCCACATTGGCCGCCAGCAGCTTGGACTTGTACTGGTCCGAGCGATAGAGCAGGGTGCGGCGCTCATCGATGGATTCGATCACGCCCTGGTCGGCCGAGGTGCGCGCCAGACGGATCTGGTCGCCCACGGCCACGTCGCTCTTCTTGCCACGGGTGACGCAATTGAGTTTTTGTTCAGCTGCCTGCACCAGATAGTGACGCCCGTGGGCGGCAATCACCAGGCCTGGTTCCAGCGCGGCCTTGCTGGCCGCCGGTCCTGCCGCCGCGCCGCGCGCGCCTTGCTTGCGGACTCCCATCAGGCCGGGGCGCGCTGGGCGAAAATGGCGTCGACCTTGGCCGCGCAGATGAAGTCATTGGCCGACAACCCGCCACGGCCTGCATTGACGCTGTGGGTGTCGAACTTCACGCTGCAGCGGTTGTAGGTGACGGTCAGTTCCGGGTGATGGTCTTCGGCGTGGATGATCCAGGCGATTGCGTTGACGAAGGCCAGGGTCTGGTAATAATCGGCGAAGGCAAACGTGCGTGCCAGCTTGCCGCCGTCGATCTTCCAGTCGGGCAGGGCGGCCAGGTGGCCGGCGATGGCGGCCTCATCCAAGGCTTCGATGGGCTGGATGCAGCGGGCAGCGGCGAGAGTGCTTGCGGTGATGCTCATGGGGTTCTCCTGAGAGGCGGGATAGTTCATGTATCCCGCCCTGAATGCGATGAAAAATATCAGTGAGTGCCGACCGCTGCGGGCGTAGCGGCCATCGCACCCTGCAGGTGCTGGATGCGCAGCGACGCCGGCGGGTGCGAATCGTAGAAGGCCGAGTGCAGCGGATCGGGCGTCAGGGTGGAGGCATTGTCTTCATACAGCTTGACCAGCGCCGAGACCAGATCCTGGGCACGGGTGTGCTGGGCAGCGAAGGCGTCGGCCTCGAACTCGTGCTTGCGCGAAGACAGCGAGGACAGCGGCGAGAACAGGAAGGTGAAGATCGGCAGCACCAGCATGAACAGGATCAGCGCCATCGCATCGTTGCTGCCCATGAGCAGCGGCTCCACGCCCAGCCCGGTATAGAACCACGTCTGGCCCTTCAGATAGCCCAGCAGCGCCAGGAAAGCCAGCGACAGACCGAACATCACCACCACCCGCTTGACGATGTGCTTGAGCTTGAAGTGGCCCAGCTCATGGGCCAGCACGGCTTCGATCTCATGCGGTGCCAGGCGCGCCAGCAGGGTATCGAAGAAGACGATGCGCTTGCCCGCGCCGAAGCCCGAGAAATAGGCATTGCCATGCGCGCTGCGCTTGGACCCATCCATCACGAACAAGCCCTTGGAAGCGAAGCCGACGCGCTGCATCAGACCCTCGATGCGGCTGCGCAGGCTGTCATCCTCCAGCGCGGTGAACTTGTTGAACAGCGGCGCGATGAAGCTGGGATAGATCACCAGCATCAGCAGCTGGAAGGCGCACAGCACGATCCAGGTATAGAACCACCAGAGTGCGCCGGCCTTTTCCATCAGCGTCAGCACCACCCACAGCAGCGGCAGGCCGATCACCGCACCCAGCAGGGTTTGCTTGATCATGTCGGTGAAGAACAGCGCGCGGCTCATCTTGTTGAAGCCGAAACCGGCTTCCAGCCTGAACTGGCGGTAATAGTCCAGAGGCAGATCGACCGCCCCCGAGATGATCCCGAAGCCCGCCACCAGCGCGATCTGGTAAAGCATGCCCGGGCCGCCGGTCCAGCCCAGCAGCACACTGGAGAGCCAGTGCAGTCCGCCCAGCAGGGTAAAGCCGATCAGGACCACGGCGTTGATCAGCAGCGTCACCAGACCGAACTTGGTGCGCGCCACGGTGTAATCGGCCGCCTTCTGGTGGGCCGACAGCGGGATCTTCTCGGCGAACTCGGCCGGTACGGCGGCGCGATGGGCGATCACGTGGCGGATGTGGCGCGAGGCCAGCCAGAAGCGTACTCCCAGGCTGATGGCCAGGAAGACGACGAACAAAACCGAAAACGAAAGTGAAGACATGCTTTCCCTGTGCGAAAATGGCGGACGGTCACGGCTCAAGTCCGCTGCCGCCCCCGGTGGGCGCCGCCGGCAGGACTGAAGGCCATGCCGCCCGGCCTCCACCGGGCGCGCGAACCCGGCAATGAACCCTGCAGTAGATGGGGCCATGCCCCATCCCATCAATAAGGAAGAATTATGTCACAAGCCCCCGCCGTCCCTGTCCGGCCCAATGAAATGAACCTGGTCTGGGTCGATATGGAAATGACCGGCCTGGATCCGGACAAGGATCGCATCATCGAAGTGGCCGTGGTGGTTACCGATGCTGAACTGAACGTGCTGGGCGAAGGCCCGGTGCTGGCCATCCACCAGTCCGACGAGCTGCTGGACGGCATGGACGCCTGGAACAAGGGCACCCACGGCCGTTCCGGCCTGATCGATCGCGTCAAGGCATCGACCGTCACCGAAGCCGATGCCGAACAGCAGATCATCGCCTTCCTGAAGCAGTACGTCCCGGCCGGCAAGTCGCCCATGTGCGGCAATTCCATCTGCCAGGACCGCCGCTTCATGGTGCGCGGCATGCCCAAGCTGGAAGAATTCTTCCACTATCGCAACCTGGATGTGTCGACCCTGAAGGAACTGTGCAAGCGCTGGAAGCCCGAAATCGCCACCGGTTTCAAGAAGCGCCAGATGCATACCGCCCTGGCCGACATCCTGGAATCGATCGAAGAACTGAACTACTACCGCGAGCACTTCATCAAGGAGTGATTCACGCCAGCAGGGCGGTTGGCAGCAAAATCGGCCCTATATGAACGAAAAAGGCGCGCCCGGCTTCTGGCGCGCCTTTTTCATGGGGCGTTTTACCTCATTCTTCCGAATCTGCGCCGCAGCATTTCTTGTATTTCTTGCCACTGCCGCAGGGGCAGGGATCGTTGCGGCCGGTCTTGGGCGCATCGCGCTGCACCTGTTCCACCGCCGACTTGCGCTTGGGCGCCCAGTAGCGGTGGATGTGCGGGATGGCCGCTTCGATCTCGATGGCCAGCTTGTGGGTCTTGACCGGATCGTCGATGAGCCTGGTTTCTTCCTCTTCCAGTTCTTCCGAGCCCAGCAGATAGATGGGGCGCATCAGCGGTGCCAGATTGGAGTGGAAGATTTCGTCCCACTGTGCCGCGCGCAGCTGGATGCCTTCCCAGAAACCCCAGGCCCAGGCTTCTGCATCCAGCAGGGGCTTGCCTTCGTGCTCGCGCTCGCAGAAGAGCGGTTCATATTCCTTGGGGGCGACTTCGAAGGTGATGGCGATTTCGTTCATGGTGCGCGCAATCAGGCTGGTGATGCGCTCGGCTTCCTTGCCGTTCTTGAACTTGGGGGTGTCTTCCGGACGGCTGCCCCAGACGCGCGGCAGCCATTCGGCCATCAGCACTTCCTGCGGGCCGATGGCCAGCGCCGTCAGGTAGCCGTGCAGGGTGTCCATGGTCATCACATCGTCGGCGCAGCGATCGGAGAGGAGAAAGTCGTCGAGTTCGTCGAATTCGGCGTCGGAAAGGGGCTGGTCGAGATGCATGATGATGGGTCCAATGACATTACTAAAGGCAGGAGTGTAAAGGCATTGCGCCGGGGGCGCGAGTGTTGCCGGCGGCAAGCCTGCAATCTGATGGGGCGCCGGGGCTGGCGGACAGTACAATAGACAGATGAATTCCCCCGCCCAATCTGCCGATCTTCCCGACGCCACTTCCTTCGCCACCCTCTCGCCCGACATGGTGCTCGACGCCCTCGACGCCGTGGGCCTGTATGGCGACGGCCGCCTGCTGGCCCTGAACAGCTACGAAAACCGCGTCTACCAGGTCGGCATGGAAGACGGCCCGCCGCTGGTGGCCAAGTTCTATCGCCCCTTGCGCTGGAGTGATGAACAGATCCTCGAAGAACACGCTTTTTCGCAGGAATTGGCCGACGAAGAGGTGCCGGTAGTACCGGCCATGTGTCTGGAGAACGGCGCCACGCTGCATCGCCATGCCGGTTTTCGCTTCGCCGTGTTCCGCCGCCACGGCGGCCGCGCCCCCGAGCTGGACGATGCCGACACGCTGGAACGCCTGGGCCGCTTCATCGGCCGTATCCATGCGGTCGGCATGCGCAGCCCGTTCAGCGCGCGTCCGGCGCTGGACATCGCCAGCTTTGGTGAAGAACCACGTGACTGGCTGCTGGCCCATGATTTCATTCCGATGGACGTGGCCACGGCCTGGCGCACTACGGTCGAGCAGGCACTCGAAGGCGTGCGGCGCTGTTACGAGCGGGCAGGGGAGGTGCGCACGCTGCGCCTGCATGGTGATTGCCACGTCGGCAACGTCTTGTGGACCGACGCCGGCCCGCACTTCGTCGATTTCGATGACAGTCGCAGCGGCCCGGCGGTGCAGGATCTGTGGATGCTGCTGTCGGGCGAACGCCGCGAAATGGTCGGGCAGCTGGCCGACCTGTTGGCCGGATATGAAAGTTTCTGCGAATTCGAGCCGCGCGAGCTGTACCTGATCGAAGCCCTGCGCACCCTGCGCCTGATCCATTATTGCGCCTGGCTGGCGCGGCGCTGGGATGACCCGGCGTTCCCGGTGGCCTTTCCCTGGTTCAATACCCAACGTTACTGGCAAGACCGCATCCTCGAGCTGCGCGAACAGATCGCGCTGATGGATGAGCCGCCGCTATGGCCGGTCTGATTCCGGCGATATGAAAGAAAATACCGCAACATGACGCAAACACCTGTCCGCTGTGGCTGGGTCAACCTGGCCAATCCCCGTTACGTGCACTATCACGACCATGAATGGGGTGTGCCTTGCCACGATGAAACCCGCCTGTTCGAGATGCTGAACCTCGAAGGCGCTCAGGCCGGTCTGTCGTGGGAGACCGTGCTCAACAAGCGCGACAGTTACCGCGAGGCCTTCGACGGCTGGGATGCCGAGAAGATCGCCCGCTACGACGAACGCAAGGTGGCACAGCTGCTGGCCAATCCCGGCATCGTGCGCAATCGCCTGAAGGTGGCGGCCACCATCGGCAATGCGCGCGCCTATCTCATGCTGCGCGAGCAGGTGGGCGGGCTCGATGCCTACCTGTGGGGCCAGGTCGATGGCCAGCCCATCGTCAACCGCTGGACTTCGTTGGCGGATTGTCCGGCCAAGACGCCCTTGTCGGACGCCATTTCCAAGGACCTGGCCAGGCGCGGGTTCAAGTTCGTCGGTTCCACCATCATCTATGCCTATCTGCAGGGCGTGGGCGTGATCAACGACCACATAGCCGATTGTCATTGCCACGGCCGTTGAGGCGCGAGGGGCTCTGTACCAAAAGACGGACCATCGTCAGGCGGCAGGAAGCAGGTTTGGTTTACACTCGCAGCCTGCGGTGCAGCATCGCGTTGCACCGCATGAAGTCACGAGGCCGGCTGGCATCTTGCCAGGCCGGTGAAGTTTGGGAGTAGCATGATTTTCGTCAAATGGTTTGGCTGGTCGGTCCTCTGGCTGCTGCCGCTGCTGCTGCGCACGGTGGCGCGCGCGCTCGGCCGCAAGTCCATCTTCGGGGGGCGCGGCGCCATTCGCCTGTGGTGCGGCAGCCTGTTGCTGCTGGGGGCCAGCAGTGCGGTGGAGTCGCTGGTGCGTTCGCAACTGGTCACGGGCGACGAGGGGCCGGGTGCGGCCCTGGTCGGCGCCGCCCTGATGGATGCCCTGGGCGGCAAGATCAGCCGGGGCATCGCCGCCGTACTGATGCTGGGTTTGCTGGCGCTGGGGCTGAAATGGCTGCTGGGCGCCATGTTCGGGCGAGGCGCAGCGGCTGCGCACGATGATCATCCGGAACTGGAGCTGGGCCCGCCGCGCCGGGGCAGCATCGAGAGTGAACGGGTGCGCATGAGCAGCCATCACGGCAGTGCCGGCGCCGCCCGCAGCAGTTTCCCCGCAGGGGCCGAGCGCCGCGCGCCGATGCCGCGTGCTTCTTCCGTTAGCTCCACCAATTCGGCCGGCCGTGCGCCGGCCGCCTCACCCTTCGCTCCGCGTCCCCGCCCGGCACGCCTGACGCCCGCACCGGCACCCGAGCGCCCGGCCGAAGGCGCCCCGCGCGACGACTGGAAAGTGCCGCTGTCGGCCCTGACTGGCGGCCATCGCAACAGCCAGGCTGCCACCCCCGGGACGGGGCAGGGCGGCAAGTGGCCTTCGCTCAATCCGCGCCAGACCGGCGCCGCCGCCAAGCCGCGTCCCGAATCCGAATGGGCTGCCTTTGAAAGCCTGCGTCCGACCGAAGCCATGCTGGCCCGCGCGGCCGCCAGCCGGGCCATCTCGGCTGCCAGTGCGGCGGCCGATGCCAGCCTCTCGCGCGCGGTCACGCCGACGCCGCCGATCCGTCCGATTCCGCCCTCCATTGCGCGCGGCACCCCGGCGCCCGCGCCCGCGGCGCAAGCCACCCGCAGCATCCGCATCAGCAGCGTGGGCCGTGCCGCCGCGCCGGGAAGCGCCCCCAGCAAGCCGGCCGAGCGCGCCGATGTGGTGCCGACGCGCCTGATGCGTTCCTTGCAGCAGAACGATGCTTCCGAGCAGATTGCGCCCGCCGCGCCGCCGCAGCCCATCATGCCGCTGGCACCGCAGGCCCAGCCGCAGCAGCCGGACGCCCCGGCCATTGCGCCGTCGCCCATGCTGCCACCGGCCGCAGCTGAGGCAGTGGCCCCGGAGCCGGTGCAGGAGCCGATCGACCTCGGCACCTTCAACGCGCCCTGGTTCGACATGCTCCCCGATCCTGAGCCACAACCGCAGCCGGCCCCTTCCTTCACGGTGCGCATGCCCGATGCTGCGCCGGCCGATGTGCAGCCCGTGACCATGGCCCGCGAGGCTTACCACGACGAACGCTGCGTCGACATCCCGTTGCCTTCGCTGGATCTGCTCGATGAAGTCCCCGAATCGCGCATCGAGGTCGATCCCGAACAATTGCAGGAAACCGGCCGCCTGATCGAACAACGCCTGCGCGAATTCAAGGTGCCGGTCACGGTGCTGGGCGCCGAGGCCGGTCCGGTGATCACCCGATTCGAAGTGGAGCCCGCGCAAGGCGTGCGCGGCGCCCAGGTGGTCAACCTGATGAAGGATCTTTCCCGCGCCCTGGGCCTGACCTCTATCCGCGTGGTCGAGACCATCCCGGGCAAGACCTGCATGGGTCTGGAGTTGCCCAATGCGCGCCGGCAGATGATCAAGCTTTCCGAGATCGTGCATTCGCAGGCCTATCGCAAGTCTGCCTCGCATCTCACCATTGCCATGGGCAAGGACATCACCGGCACGCCCGTGGTGACCGACCTGGCGCGCGCGCCGCACATGCTGGTGGCCGGTACCACCGGTTCGGGCAAGTCGGTGGCCATCAATGCGATGATCCTCTCGCTGCTCTACAAGGCAACGCCCGAGGAAGTGCGCCTGATCATGATCGATCCCAAGATGCTGGAACTGTCGATCTACGAAGGCATTCCGCACCTGCTGGCGCCGGTGGTGACCGACATGCGCGAAGCGGCCCATGCGCTGAACTGGGCGGTGGAAGAGATGGAGCGCCGCTACAAGAAGATGTCCAAACTGGGTGTGCGCAACCTGGCCGGCTACAACCAGAAGCTGGACGAGGCCGCTGCCCGCGGCGAGAAGATTCCCAATCCTTTCAGCCTCACGCCCGATGCGCCCGAGCCGCTGGAAAAACTGCCTACGATTGTCATCGTCATCGACGAACTGGCCGACCTGATGATGGTGGTCGGCAAGAAGGTGGAAGAACTGATTGCGCGTCTGGCGCAGAAGGCGCGCGCGGCCGGCATCCACCTGATCCTGGCCACCCAGCGTCCTTCGGTGGACGTGATCACCGGCCTGATCAAGGCCAACATCCCGACCCGCGTGGCCTTCCAGGTCTCTTCCAAGATCGACTCGCGCACCGTGCTGGACCAGATGGGCGCCGAATCGCTGCTGGGTCACGGCGACATGCTGTTCCTGCCGCCGGGCTCGGGTTATCCGCAGCGCGTGCACGGGGCCTTCGTGTCCGATGAGGAAGTGCACCGCGTGGTGGAGTATCTGAAGTCCTTCGGCGAGCCGCGCTACATCGAAGAAATCCTGGCCCCGCCGATCTCCGAAGATACGGTCCAGGCCGACATGTTCGCCGGTGGCGAGGGCGGCGATGCGGAATCCGATCCGCTCTACGACGAGGCGGTGGCCTTCGTGCTCAAGACGCGCCGCGCCTCCATCTCCTCGGTGCAGCGGCAATTGCGCATCGGCTACAACCGCGCGGCGCGGCTGGTGGAGCAGATGGAAACGGCCGGCGTACTCTCGGCCATGTCGCGCAATGGCAGCCGCGATATCCTGGTGCCGCCCTCGGGTGGTGGCGAAGAATAAAAAGCGCAGCACCAAAAGAAAATCGGCGGACCCTTGCAGGCCCGCCGATTTTTTTTGATCACGCGAGGCGATCAGTCCGGCAGGTCATGCGACCTGCCCCGCATCAGACATCGAGCTGCGTCACCAGCTTGGTGTTGATGTAAGCCTCGATGGCCTCGGTGCCGCCTTCGGAACCGTAGCCGCTGTCCTTGATGCCGCCGAAGGGCAGTTCCGGCAGCGCCAGGCCCAGGTGGTTGATGGTCAGCATGCCGCTTTCCACGCGCGCTGCCAGAGCGTGCTTGGTGTGCGCCGATTTGGCAAAGGCATAGGCGGCCAGGCCGAAGGGCAGGCGGTTGGCTTCGGCGATCACTTCATCGAGCGACTCGAAGGAATTGATCAGGGCCAGCGGACCGAAGGGCTCTTCGTTCATCACACGCGCGTTCAGCGGAATGTTGGTCAGCACGGTCGGCTGGAAGAAGTAACCCTTGTTACCAATGCGCTTGCCACCGGTACGCAGTTGCGCGCCTTGCGAGACGGCATCGTCGATCAGCGCTTCCAGTGCCGGGATGCGGCGCTTGTTGGCCACCGGGCCCATGTTCACGCCAGCGTCCAGACCATTGCCCACTTTCAGTTGCTCGGCATAGGTGACGAACTTGTCGACGAAGGCATTGAACACGCCCTTCTGCACCAGGAAGCGGGTCGGCGAAACACACACCTGGCCCGCATTGCGGAACTTGGCGGTGGCCAGGGTCTTGGCGGCCAGTTCCACATCCACATCGTCGAACACCATGGCCGGTGCGTGGCCGCCCAGTTCCATGGTGGCGCGCTTCATGTGCTGGCCGGCCAGTGCGGCCAGCTGCTTGCCCACCGGGGTGGAGCCGGTGAAGGAAATCTTCTTGATCACCGGATGCGGGATCAGGTATTCCGAAATCTCGGCGGGCACGCCATAGACCAGGTTGATCACGCCCGCTGGCACGCCGGCATCGGCATAGGCGCGGATCAGTTCAGCCGGGGAAGCCGGGGTTTCTTCGGGGGCCTTGACGATGATGGAGCAGCCCGCCGCCAATGCGGCCGACAGCTTGCGCACCACCTGGTTGATCGGGAAATTCCACGGCGTGAAAGCGGCCACCGGACCGACCGGCTCCTTGATGACCATCTGATACGCGCCCGGCACGCGGGCCGGTACCAGGCGGCCATAGGTGCGGCGGGCTTCTTCGGCGAACCAGTCGATGGTGTCGGCCGCGCCCAGTGTTTCCATCCTGGCTTCGGCCAGCGGTTTGCCTTGTTCCTGGGTCATCAGGCGGGCAACCTCATCGGCACGTTCGCGCAGCAGGTCGGCTGCGCGGCGCATGATCTTGGAACGCTCGAAGGCGGACATGTTGCGCCAGGTCTCGAAGCCTTTTTTGGCCGCTTCCAGTGCACGGTCCAGATCGCTGCGGTCAGCGTGGGCGATCTTGCCGATGACTTCCTCGGTCGCCGGATTGACGACATCGATGGTGCGGCCGGAGGCGCTGGCGGTCCATTCGCCGTTGATGAAAAGCTGTACGTCCTTATACATGGGCAATCCTCGTTCGTCAGGGTGGGGGAAGGGCCGGCGCTACCCGGTTGGGCTGGTTGCCATGCATGTGCGAGTCACGCCGGGCAGGCGCATCGGCCAGGGAGAATTCGGACAGACCGGCTTGCGCCGCTCTGGTTCATGCGCCTTCAGCATCTTCGGAGGCTGTTGCGCAAAGATTCACTTTATACCATGCGTACGCATTTCCCGCCGCCCACTGAAACGCCGACAGCGGCTTCCTACAAGGCTGGACGGGCAGGCCGCGAACAGGAACAATCGTTCATACGTAGCAGTCACACGGCCACAACAATATCGCCAGGCGAGGTCTTCATGAGCAGCTCTTTCGACCCGATCCATTCCAAGCGCCATGTTGCGGCCAGGCATGCCGACGAAGATGATCGCGCCACATCGGCCGCAGGGCTCATCGCAGGTGCCGTGCTCAGCGCCGGCCTGGGGATATGGCTGGGTCGAAAGCACCGCCAGCGGCGTACGGCTGCACCGCGTGCGCCCCGCAGCAGCGTGGCACCCCAGGCAGAGGGCTCCCCTCACGCGCTGGCGCCCGGACTGGAACGCGCCTTGCGCGTGGTCACGCTGGTCATGCCGCTCATTGCCGCCTGGCGCAAAGGCAGGGCACGCGCCAGCGCCGCTGCCGCCAAGGCTGCCAGCGAAACACCCTTGCCGCCGGATGCGCCAGCCCGTATCGATATCGTCAAGGCCAGGCTGGAGCCAGCGCCGTCGGACTACCTGGACCCGGCCGCCGAGGTCAAGATGCTCAAGGGCGGCACGCGCGCCCAGCAGGCCTGGCAGATGACGGTGGCCGCCATCAATGCCTGGATGGATGACTTTGCTCCCAGCATGGGAGCGGCCATCGCCTACTACACCATCTTCTCCATCGCGCCCATGCTGGTGATCGCCATTGCAGTGGCCGGCATGCTGTTCGGGCAGGATGCGGCGCAGGGCGAGATCGTCAACCAGATCCGCGACATCGTGGGCACCGAAGGCGCGTTCGCCATTCAGGGCCTGCTCAAGTCGGTGAGCCATCCGCGCGAAGGCATGATCGCGGCGGGCATCTCGGTGGTGACGCTGGTCATCGGTGCTACCGCCGTGTTTTCCGAATTGCAGAGCGCGCTGGACCGGATCTGGCGCATTCCCGTCGTCAAGCGCAAGAGTGGTGTGTGGCAACTGGCGCGCACGCGGCTGCTGTCCTTCGGGCTGATCCTGGGGCTGGGCTTCCTGCTGATCATCTCGCTGGTGGTCAGTGCCGCGCTGGCGGCGCTGGGACGTTGGTGGGGCGGCTGGTTCGAGGGCTGGCAGCTGATGCTGCAGATCCTCAACTTCGCGCTGTCCTTCGTGGTGTTTTCCACGCTCTTCTCGATGATCTACAAATTCATGCCGCGCGTCACACTGTCCTGGCACGACGTCTGGATCGGCGCGGTCACCACCACGGTGCTCTTCATCATCGGCAAGTACCTCATCGGACTCTACCTCGGCAGTACCGGCATGACCTCCGGCTTCGGCGCGGCCGGCTCGTTCGCCTTGCTGCTGCTGTGGATCTACTACTCGGCGCAGATCTTCCTGCTGGGCGCTGAATTCACCTGGATCTACGCCAACAACTTCGGCTCGCGCGCCCGGCGCCAGCGCCTGGTCAATACCGTGGAAGAGCATCACGTGAGCATCGAGCAGGCTCAGCAGGTGGTGCGCGCCAGCGACAACGCCCGCTGAAGCGCTACGATGGCCGCGCTGCGCCATCAGGCAGGGCATGGGTTTTCCGGCCGGGCTTGTTCGCGGCAAGAGCTGCTGTAGGAATCCGGCGCGCTGTAAATCCGTGCGCGGCCTACAGCCAAATCCTCCTGCAGATTTCATGATGGCGATCCGGACGCAGGAAGTCCGCCGCAAGTCCGCAGCAAGTCCTCCTGCGCCGCGCCAAAGGCTGCCCGCGTGACTACGCAGGGCGCCCTCCCACGAATGCATCACGCTCGGAGAAGCGACATGAAAACCAAGGACATCCCCGAAGAAGCCCACTTCGACGAATACAACAATGCCGCCGGCGGCTGGGGTTCGGTCAAGGCGCTGGGCGCCATCCTGCAGCAGGAGCACGTCATCGCCACCGGCACGCGCATCCTCATGAAGCAGAACAAGCCCGACGGCTTTGCCTGCGTGAGCTGTTCCTGGGCCAAGCCGGCCGATCCGCATCTGTTCGAGTTCTGCGAGAACGGCGCCAAGGCCACGGCCTGGGAGATCACCGGCAAGCGCGCCACGCCGGAGTTCTTCGCACAACACACCGTCACGGAGATGGAAGGCTGGAACGATCTCGAACTGGAATCCATCGGTCGCGTCACCGAGCCCATGAAATACGATGCCGCCAGCGACCGCTACCTGCCGGTGTCGTGGAGCGAGGCCTTCGACGATATCGCCGCACAGCTGCGCGCCATGGATCCGCAGAAGGTGGTCTTCTATGCGTCGGGCCGCGCCTCTCTGGAGACCTCTTACCTGTACCAGTTGATGGCGCGCATGTACGGTACCAACAACCTGCCCGACAGTTCCAACATGTGCCACGAATCCACCTCGGTGGCGCTGCCGCAGACCATAGGCGTGCCGGTCGGCACGGTGACGCTGGAAGATTTCGAGCAGACCGAATGCATCCTCTTCTTCGGCCACAACACCGGCACCAACGCGCCGCGCATGCTGCATCCGCTGGAAGAGGCCCGCAAGCGCGGCGTCCCGGTGATCACCTTCAACCCCTTGCGCGAGCGCGGACTGGAACGCTTCGTCAATCCGCAATCGCCCAAGGAAATGATCACGCCGGCGCACACCGACATCAGTTCGCAATACCTGCAGATCAGGATCGGCGGTGATACGGCCGCTGCCCTGGGCATGGCCAAGCGCATCCTGGAGCGGGATGAGCGCGCCCGTACGGAAGGCTTGCCGCGCTTGCTGGATCAGGCGTTCATCGATGAGCACACCAGTGGTTTCGAGGCGTTCGCCGCTGCGGCGCGCGCGGCCGAATGGAGCGAGCTGGAACGCCATGCCGGCGTCTCGCGCGCCGAACTGGAACTGGCCGCCGACACCTATGCCGCTGCGGGCCGCGCCATGCTCATGTACGGCATGGGCGTGACCCAGCATCGTGAAGCGGTACGTACCATTCACATGCTGACCAATCTGCTGCTCATGCGCGGCAACATCGGCAAGCCGGGTGCCGGCATCTGCCCGATCCGCGGACACTCCAACGTGCAGGGCCAGCGCACCGTGGGCATTACCGAAAAACCGGAGATGGTCCCCAACGACAAACTGCGCGCGCTCTACCATTTCGAACCACCGATGGAGAAGGGTCTCAACACGGTGGAAGCCTGCGAGAAGATCCGCGATGGCGAACTCTCCGCCTTCTTCATGCTGGGCGGTAATTTCGTGCGGGCCATTCCCGATCATGGCGTGATGGAGCCGGCCTGGCGCAACCTGCCCCTGACGGTGCAGGTAGTCACGCACTTCAACCGCTCCTGCGTGATCCACGGCAAGACTTCCTACGTGCTGCCCTGCCTGGGCCGCATCGAGATCGACCGCCAGCGCAGCGGCGAGCAGGCGGTGTCGGTGGAGGACAGCACCGGCTGCATGCATGGCTCGCGCGGCCGCGTCAAGCCGGCCTCGCCGCACCTGCTCTCGGAACCGGCCATCGTGGCCGAACTGGCCAGGCGTTTGCTGCCCTTCAATCCCCACGTGGACTGGGATGCCTGGGTCGGCGATTACGCCCGCATCCGCGACGCCATCGAGGCCACCTATCCCGACATCTTCCGCGACTTCAATGCGCGCATGTGGACTCCCGGTGGTTTCGCGCGTCCGTTGGCTGCGCGCGAGCGGCAATGGAAAACCCCCAACGGCAAGGCCAATTTCAAAACGCCCGAAGGGTTCGATCCCGATCCCGACATGCCCGGCGATGGCCCCCATGTACTGCGCCTCATGACCACGCGTGGCGACAGCCAGTTCAACACCACCGTCTATTCGCTGGATGATCGTTTCCGTGGGGTCTGGGGCACACGACGGGTGCTGCTGATGAACCTGCGCGATCTGCAGGCGCACGGTCTGGCCGCTGGCGATTTCGTCACCGCCGAGACGGTCGCGGGGGATGGTGTGGAGCGCCGCGTCGACCATCTGCGGGTGGAACCCTTCGATATTCCCGCGGGCTGCGTGATGGGTTACTTCCCTGAACTCAATCGTCTCATCCCGCTGTTCCACCATGCACGCGGCAGCAAGGTGCCGGCGGCCAAGTCGATTCCGATCCGGTTGATTCCGGAAGTCAGTGAGCCGGTGTTGGCGTGAGGTTGGCGGGCGATGCGGATACCGGTGAAAAAAATGACCGCACGCGCGGCCATGGGACAGGGAAGCGGCGGTGTGCCGCCTAGAAGAATTCCACCGTGTCGTTGGTCGTGATCCCCGAACTCAGCACGCCCGAATTGACCAGTTCCTGGTAGTAGCAGATGCGGTTGCGGCCGCTCTTCTTGGCGTGATAGAGCGCCTGGTCGGCATGGCCCAGGATCACCACCGGCGTCTCGCGCGCGATGTTGACGAAGCCCAGGCTCACCGTCACCTTGCCGACCTGCGGGAAATCGTATTCCTGGACGTTCTGGCGGAAGCGGTCGAAGATCTTGCGCGCATCGGTGAGTGTGGTCGAGCGCAGCAGGATCACGAATTCCTCGCCCCCGAAGCGGAAGATGCGGTCATGCGCGCGGAAGGACGCCCGCAGGATGTTGGCCACCAGGATCAGCACTTCATCGCCATACAGATGGCCATAGCGGTCATTGACCTGCTTGAAGTGATCGATGTCGACCACGCCCAGCCAATGGCCCTTGGGCTCGTCATGGCTGCCGTGGCGGCGGTCGTCGCGGTCCAGCGAATGCGATTCGTGCGGGGCGATGGCAAAGGCGTAGCGGGTGAACTGCTCGTCGAAAGTCTTGCGGTTGAACAGACCCGTGAGCGCATCGCGCTCGCTGTAGTCCAGCAGGCTCTGATAGTTGCAGTAGACGTGGAAGATGCCGTGGATCACGTCCAGCATGGCCGTCTCAAAGGGCCGCTGGCTACGGATCTCCAGACAGGAATTCATCTTGCCGTGCAGCCAGACCGGCAGCCACAGCACGTGCTCGCCAGTGGCGGTACATTCCTGGAATTCGTTGAGGTGGTTGCGGATGCAGGCCAGCATGGCCGGATAGGCCGACAGCGGTTCCTTGGGATCATCGCTGGTCAGCTCGGCGATGGTATGTACCGTGCCGTCGCGGATCGCCATCTTTTCCTGCACGAAGTATTCGTCGCGCAGCGTGAAGATATCCAGCATGCGGATGGCCTGAACTTCGGTGAGCTGGTACAGCGCGGAGATGACGGAGATGGCCAGGCGGGAATGCTCCCGGTGGGCCGTGATTTCTACCAGATGCTTGAGCAGCGGTTGTTTCATCTCGTGGTCGATGTCCTGCATGAGCCCATGTTCTCTGTATGGTCGGTACTCGGCTGTGCTTGCCCGGTATCCTCTTCCACGGGCTCGCTCACATGCCATCAGCAGGTACGCAGCCAGTGGCCGGCGCGCAGTCATGAGCAAGGCATGGTCGCAGCGGAATGAAGACGATCCCGATGCAAGATTCACGCCATCAAGCTAGCACGGAAGCACAAGGATTTTACAGGCGGCAAGCATGGGAAAGAAGCAGTTTCTACATTTCAATACAGAAAATTTCCGCTTTCATTTCCGTATGGAAACTTTAAGTCTCGCGTGACTTTTAATTACGTCCGGCTTGGTGAGTTTTTCTGTCAGAGGGCCGCGTCGCGAATCGCCGGGCAAGTCTGCACGCCAGTCCTGTCAAGGTGTTGAGCGCGGCGGAGCCTCTGTTTCCAATTTCCCGCGCCAGTTCTCATCATGCGGAAATGATATGCCATGTTTTGCGATTTACTTACAAAAATCGCCGATCCAGGACCGGCGATTTTTTTATTTATATCGTTTACGCTGCACCCGGATTTTCGACTGTCAGCAGTTTCTCAACCGGGTCAGGCGTAGATGATCAGCAAGGCGACGGCGATGATGAGGCCGAATTTGGTGATCTTGTAGACGGTCTTGTTCCAGTTCTTGAAGCGGCGGCGATACTGGCCGGCCAGCCAGACGAAGCGGAACAGCTTGTTGACGCGTCCGGTCTGGTCGCCGGTCTCGTTGGGGGAGGACGCTGCCGTCATCATGGTGCGTCCCAGGAAACCATTGATGGCTTCGGCCCAGCGATAGCGCAGCGGACGCTCGACGTCGCAGAAGAGGATGATACGGTTCGTCTCGGTGCCGTTCTGCGCCCAGTGGATGAAGGTCTCATCAAACACCACGCTCTGACCATCGCGCCAGCTGTAACGCTGGCCGTCGACTTCGATGAAGCAGCGGTCGTCGTTGGGCGTGACCAGCCCCAGGTGATAGCGCAGCGAACCGGCGAAGGGATCGCGGTGGCGATTGAGCGTGCCGCCCGGGGCCAGCTCGGCGAACATGGCGGCCTTCACGGAGGGGATGCGCTTGAGGATTTCGACGGTCTTGGGGCAGAACTTCTCGGCCGACGGATGGCTGGCGTTGTACCACTTCAGGTAGAAACGCTTCCAGCCCGCCTTGAAGAAGGAATTGAAACCGGCATCGTCATTCTTTTCGGCCGCCTTGATCTTGGCCATCTCGCGCAGGGCCACGGCTTCGTCGCGGATCACTTCCCAGTTCTGATCGATGAGGGCCAGGTCTTCGAATTGCTTCACGGCGGGGTAGGGCACCGCCGGTACGCGCGAGAAGGCATACATGAAGAGATTGATCGGCGACATGATCGACGAGTGGTCGAAGAACTGCCGGAAGAACGGCAGGCGCACGCGTCCGCGGAAATGGATGAAGAGAATGGAAAACAGGTATATGAAGACAATAGCCCACTTCATGGCAGGATCCTTTGATGTTGCGGGCCTTTCCATGTGAAGCAAAAGGCCGGGACGGATATTCGTCCATATGGGGTTGGGGCCGGGGAGATCAATGCCGATATCAGGTAAAGGCAGCCGTAAGGCGCAAGATGCTTGATGATGAGCTTGAATTCCCGGTGGCTGCGCAGCCCCGGCAAGCTGCCGGCAACGCAGAGCAAGCGGCGATTCTACACCAAGGGGATGTCAGTGTTTGTAAGCGACGCTTATTGCCCTATGTGAATGTTCTTGCAATAAAGGGTGCGCTGATCCAGATCAAACGGGCAAAAAAAGACCGGGAATCCCCGGTCCTTGATTTTTACTGAAGCAAAAGGCTCAGGCGGCCTGGGTCACGACCTGGCGTGCCCGTTGCGAGCGCGGCAGGCCGGTGAAGGCGAAATCGATTTCCGGCACGTGGCCGGAGACGATCTCGGCAATCGCGCGGCCCGAGCCGCAGCCCATGGTCCAGCCCAGGGTGCCGTGACCGGTGTTCAGGTACAGGTTGGCGAATCTGGTCTTGCCCACGTAGGGGACGTTGGAGGGCGTCAGCGGTCGCAGGCCGGTCCAGTAGGTCGGGTTCTCGTAGTCGCAGCCATCGGGGAACAGTTCACGGGTGCGGCGGGTGATGGCTTCGCAGCGGGTGGTGTTCAGTTCGCGGGTGTAGCCGTTCAGTTCGCAGGTGCCGGCCACGCGCAGGCGGTCGCCCAGGCGCGAGACCACCAGCTTGTAACCGTCGTCGGTGAGCGAGACGGTGGGGGCGGCATCGGGGTTGGTGACCTTGTAGGTGGCCGAATAGCCCTTGCCCGGGTAGAGCAGCAGGTCGATGCCCAGCGGCTTGACCAGTTGTTGCGAGAAGCTGCCCATGGCGACCACGAAGGTATCGGCCTTCAAGACTTCATGGCGGCCGTCCGGGTTGATGATTTCCACGCCGGTCACGCGCGCCGATGCGCCAGCGCCTTCGGTAATGAGGCGGGTGATGGTGGTGGAATAGCGGAATTCGACGCCGGCTTCTTCGCTCTTCTTAGCCAGGCCCGTGGTGAGCTTGAAGACGTCGCCCGATTCATCGGTGGCGGTGAAGTCGCCGCCGACGATCTTGTTGCGGATCGAGGCCAGTGCCGGTTCGATGCGCACCACTTCATCGGCGCCGATGGATTCGCGCGGGCAGCCGAGGTCGCGCATGAGCTTGGCGGCCGGCAGGGAGTCCTGGAACTCCTTTTCTTCGGTATAGAAGTGCAGGATGCCGCGGGTCAGGTGATCGTACTGGATGCCGGTTTCGGCGCGCACGGCCTGCAGGGTCTGGCGGCTGTATTCGCACAGGGCGACGATGTTGCGGATGTTCTCGTCGGTGCGGGCGGCGGTGCATTCACGCAGGAAGGCCACGGCCCACTTCCATTGCAGCCATTCCGGGCGGAAGCGGTAGAGCAGCGGGGCGTCTTCCTTGCCCAGCCACTTCAGGATCTTCATCGGGGCGGCCGGATTGGCCCAGGGTTCGGCGTGCGAGACCGAGATCTGGCAGCCGTTGGCGAAGCTGGTTTCCTGCGCCGCGCCGGGCTGGCGGTCGATGACGGTGACGTCGTAGCCCTGCTTCTTCAGGAACCAGGCGGAAGCGGTTCCGATAATGCCTGCGCCCAATACGATCACTTTCATCTTGCTCTCCCGGTTTTGCATGAACTTGCGGTGGTTGTCTGAACGTTCGCACAGGCTGATTCGAATGCGAACAATGCAAGCATTGTAAGAAAAGCGTGATTGCCGATGTGATCAATACCGGATCAAATTTTTATGAATAAAAAGGCGGTGGGCCTACTTTTATTCAAAATAAAAAGAAAAATCCGGCTGGATTTACATTTTTGAAGATGTGAAGCGCGCCATCTCTTCGGCCACTGCGCGCTCGACCGTTTCGGTCAGGGCATCGCGCAGGCCTTCCTTGACGCGCTGCATCACGATATCGGAAAGATGATCCAGGGCCAGTGCCATCTGGTCCTGCAGGTGTTGGTGCAGCACGGTATCGACGCGCTCGAGCAGGCTTTGCAGCACGTTTTCGCGGATTTCCTGTTCCCACTGGCGGTATTGCTCGGCGGCCGGGGTGACCGGGGCGATGGCCGGCATGGAGGCCATCAGGGGCGCGGTGGCGGGCGCCTGGTAGGTGGCCGCTGCAGGCTGGGTGTGAAAGGCGCCGGGCTGCGCCGGGGCGGTGTAATCCGGGGCGGCCGGGGCCAGGGGGATGATCTCGGTGAGGAGCGGGATGCTGTTGTCGTCGTGATTCATTGCGTGAGCGGGCGGGGCGGGCTCAGGCGGCCACATGGTGCGAGAGGGGGTAGCCGCGTTCTTTATAGAAACGGTAACGGTCACGGCCTGCGGCCTTGTCGGCATCGTCGGCGGAAATGATTTCCAGCAGGCGTTCGAAGCGGGCGAAGTGCGCCGGGGTGTCCGTGCCCAGGTTGATGAGGATCTGGTGGTGCGGCAGTTCGGTGTTGTCGTCGGCGGTCAGGATGATGGGCGTCTGCGCGGCCAGCGGATCGCCGGCCATCACGTGGGGCAGGAAATCCTGCTCGGAAAAGCTCCAGAGCGCCTGGTCCAGCTGCTGCAGTTCGGCCCGGTCGGGCGTGCGCAGCACCAGATTGGCGCCCGAAGCACGCGCCTTGCGCACCAGACGGCACACATAGGCGATCTTTTGCGGGACGTTGCTGTGAAAGTCGATTCGGGTCATCCCGCCAGTATAGTTGGTCGCGGTGCAGTGTGCTATTCGGGGAAAGAGCAAGTGACCTACAGTAGGGAGCTGCCGCGGAAAGGGCCTCATCTGGCAAGAACTTTTCTCTACAGAACTTATCTACCGCAATTCGCAGAGTCGATAAGAATGAGCTTGCTCCTATCCTCAGGAACATTTCAGTTACGGGGGCGGCACTGCGCTTGGAGAAAACGGCCGGGTGACGTGCCGCGCCGCCAGGGGATGGGCTGACAACATGAAAGAAGTTTTCCATGGGCGATCTTGTTAAGACTGTAGCGCAAACCAATAGCAGAGAAAAATCCTGCGTCGACATTCACTGTGATTGCAACGGAATGTGGTCCATCGTTCAGCAATTCAGCACGATCCGTTTGTGTGAATTGCTCGGCAGAGGTAAGGGGAAAATATTGCAGGCCTACAGCACACGGGCCAAGCGAATTGCAGCGACCTATGCTCGCTTTTACCTGGAAAGCGAAGACGGTGGCAATTCCGACCTCAAAGGACGGCACTACTGGATGGCCCTGGGCGCGTTTGCCAGTAAAACGGTCGCCTGCTCCTTGGACATGCTGCGTGTGGAGATGCTTCAAACGGTCTTCCAGGGTCTGGCTAAAGGTAATCTCTGGCTGTTCTATGACATCAGCGGTTGGCACTATTACTATAATAAATATCCGCAGAGCTTTGATCTTTGCGTCGATCAACGCAATGCTGCCCGGTACCTGAAGCCAGTTCAGGCTCAGATGAATTTCTATCCATGGAAAGATGAGGCGCTCCCAAAAATCAAGAATATGAGCGAATGCACTCACATCAAGCGTGCATTCCAGAAGACCAAAGAATTCGAAACTCAAAAGAATCCTTCCAAACGTCCGGCGATCCAGATGGCGAATCTGTTGGCCATCGCGGATCATGAACAAGGCGTCATCCTTCAGCCACTGATTTATGAGGACCCCGACTTCTGCAAGTGGGTGGAGCGTCAGCGCTGCGTGCTGATTCAATGGGCCAGCCCTGATTTGCAACTGGTTTTCAGTCATGCGTGCGATACCAAGAATGCCTTGCGTAAATCGATCGCGCCTGATGATACCGTCCTGGAGAACTTGAAAAGCAGGATGGCCTGGATTACCGCTGCGGCGAACCGGTTTCATCACCTCATGCAAACAGAGTCCGCTTATATGGAAAATGAACTCAATACCATCGCCGGGTGGGTCAACTTGTCCGATGCCGGACTGGAAACAGATCCGGTCTTTGCACCGCCCTTCTGAACCATGAAATTCGTCTTCGCTTTCGCGTCCCTTGCTTGTCTGCTGTCGGCTTGCACCCCGTCATCTCCCGAACGCCACTCTATGTCATCTCTTACTGTTTCCATCAATGAGTCGCCAGAAAAACTGCTCCGTGACAATGCCGGACAGATCAACCTGACGCAGCAGGGGCCAGGCGTGAATTTCTACATGGCGCATTGGACGCAGCAGAATCCCGGCTCCGTCACGATTGCGCATGGTAAATACTCGTTCACGATACCCTACGTACTGGGCTTTCAAGGGATGGCGGAGTCTCGTGCTCCTTCGGAAGGAATCGTTCAATATGAAGTGTTCGCTGGTATCACCGCCCCGGACTTGATCGGACATGACGAAGCGCGCCAGAAGCTCTTCGCTCTCTTGCAGGCGATCCGCAAGGCGGGTTGGACACCCTTCATTGAGCGTGATGATCCGAGAATCCGGGGTGAGCAACGGCTCGACTATGTAATGAAAAATTCGTCGGCCAGCAGTCTCGATCCTGATTACGAGCCCACTTTCACTGAGTGGATGGCCCTTGAAGATCTTTCCAAATGGACGTTCTATGCTGATCACACCTATTTGGCGGTGTCGTTCAAAAGAGAGGCTGGTCTGCGCGACCCGGTTAAGCCCGGTTCTTATTTGTTGACCTATACGGTAATGGGAGAAAACCAGCATTTCCGAACGTATGTCGCGCCGAAAGACCGGGATCGCTGGAGGGACTTGCTTCCTGATGTCCTCAAGGAGTCGCAGCAACAGCGTCAGCGGGCTGAAAAGGAATGGCGCGCGAAGGGAGCGCGAATTGATGAGGCCTATGACGACC
Source organism: Herbaspirillum sp. DW155 (assembly GCF_037076565.1). Lineage (NCBI taxonomy): Bacteria > Pseudomonadati > Pseudomonadota > Betaproteobacteria > Burkholderiales > Oxalobacteraceae > Herbaspirillum > Herbaspirillum sp. DW155. Next base: position 1,514,811 of record NZ_AP029028.1, read on the forward strand.
CTCCCGTTCCCCGCTTTTAATCTCTGACCAGATATCTCGCCCAGATCGATGGATGCCGCAGAAGTACAAGAAAAATGCCGTTGAGCCTCGGGCTCAACGGCATTGTTTGAGAAACGCCAGGACACCATTGCATGCAGGGAGTGTCCCGCTTATGCCGCCATCCCGCTATGCCGCAGCAGCGCATCAATGCTCGGCTCCCGTCCACGGAAGGCCTTGAAGGACTCGATGGCCGGACGTGAACCACCGACAGCCAGGATTTCCTGCTGGAAGCGGCGGCCGGTTTCCAGCGAGATCACGTTGCCGCTGCTGGCTGCCGCCTCTTCGAAGGCGCTATACGCATCGGCCGACAGCACTTCCGCCCACTTGTAGCTGTAGTAACCCGCCGCATACCCGCCCGCGAAGATGTGCGAGAAGGAATGCTGGAAGCGGTTGAACTCCGGCGGGCGGATCACGGCGATGCGGTCGCGCACGCTGTCGAGCAGTTGCTGCACGGTCTGCTTGCCTCCGACTTCATATTCATGGTGGATCAGCATGTCGAAGAGCGAAAACTCCACCTGGCGCAGCATCTGCAGGCCGGACTGGAAGTTCTTGGCGGCGATCATCTTGTCATACAGCGCGCGCGGCAGCGGTTCGCCGGTCTCGGCATGCGCGGTCAGCTGCTGCAGCACATCCCATTCCCAGCAGAAGTTTTCCATGAACTGCGAAGGCAGTTCCACCGCATCCCATTCCACACCGGAAATGCCGGACACGCCCACTTCATCCACTTGCGTCAGCATGTGGTGCAGGCCGTGGCCGAATTCATGGAACAGGGTGATGACTTCATCGTGGGTGAACAGGGCCGGCTTGGTCACGCCATCGACCACGGCCGGTTCGGTGAAGTTGCAGACGAGGTAGGCGATCGGGGTCTGCACGCCCTGCGCGGTCAGGCGGCGGGCGCGCGCATCGTCCATCCAGGCGCCGCCACGCTTGCCGGAGCGGGCATACAGGTCGAGATAGAACTGGCCGACCAGCTGGCCGTCGCGCTCGATGCGGAAGAACTTCACATCCTTGTGCCAGACCGGTGCGGTATCGGGCTTGATCTGCACGCCGAACAATTGCTGCGCCACCTGGAACAGGCCGCCGACCACCTTGGGCTCGGGGAAGTATTGCTTCACTTCCTGTTCCGAGAAGGCGTAGCGCTGCTCGCGCAGCTTTTCGGAGGCATAGGTGCTGTCCCAGGCCTTCAGTTCGTCCAGGCCCAGCTTTTCGCGGGCGAAGGTCTTCAGTTCTTCATAATCCTTCTGGCCGAAGGGGCGGGCGCGCTGGCCCAGGTCTTCCAGGAAGGCGATCACTTCGCTGGGCGACTTGGCCATCTTGGCCACCAGCGAGACTTCGGCAAAATTGGCGTAGCCCAGCAATTGCGCTTCTTCCTTGCGCAGTTGCAGGATCTGGTCGATGTTGGCGCTGTTGTCCCATTCGGGCTTTGCGCCCAGTTCGGACGCCTTGGTGGCGTTGGCGCGGTAGATCTTCTCGCGCAGCGCGCGATTATCTGCATATTGCAGAACGGGGAAATAAGAGGGGAAGTGCAGGGTGAACTTGTAGCCGGGCTTGCCGTCCTTCTCGGCGGCGGCACGTGCAGCTTGCTTCACATCGGCCGGAATCCCCGACAATTCGGCCTCGTCCTCGACGAAGAGAGCGAAATCATTGGTGGCATCCAGCACGTTCTCGGAGAAACGGGTGGTCAGCATGGCCTGCTTTTCCTGGATCTCGGCGAAGCGCTCCTTCTTGTCGTCGGCCAGTTCGGCACCGGACAGGCGGAAGTCGCGCACGGCATTGTCCACCACCTTGCGGCGCGCGGCCGACAGGGAGGCGAAGGCCGGGCTGGCCTGCAGGGCCTTGTACTTCTCGAACAGCGCCAGGTTCTGGCCCAGCGAGGTCCAGAATTCCACCAGGCGCGGCTGGTTCTCGTTGTAGGTGGCGCGCAGGGCCGGGGTGTCCATGACCGAATTCAAGTGGCCGACCACGCTCCAGGCGCGGCCCAGCTTTTCGGTGGCCGATTCCAGCGGTTCGACGAAGTTGTCCCAGGTGACTTCGGCCATCGGCGCTTCCAGTTCGGTGACCAGACGGCTGGCATCGGCCAGCAGCTTGTCCAGGGCCGGGGTGACGTGTTCGGGCTGGATGGCATCGAACTGGGCATAGCCCGAGAAATCGAGCAGGGGATTGGCGGCGATGTCGGTGGTGGTCATGGGCTCTCGTTTCTCAGAAAACATCCGGCAGCCAGGCTGCCGGAGGGGATTGCGCTAAAGGCGTGCCGATCAGCTGCGTTCGGCGGCTTCGATGGTGTTGACCAGCAGCATGGTGATGGTCATTGGACCCACGCCACCCGGCACCGGGGTGATCCAGCCGGCGACTTCCTTCGCATTGGCGAAATCGACGTCGCCGCACAGCTTGCCGTTGTCGTCGCGGTTCATGCCGACGTCGATGACGACCGCGCCAGGCTTGACCATATCCGCAGTGACGATGTTGCGCTTGCCGGTGGCGACCACCAGGATGTCGGCCTGGCGGGTGTGGTGGCCGAGGTCACGGGTCTTGGAATTGCAGATGGTGACGGTGGCACCGGCTTGCAAGAGCAACATCGCCTGCGGCTTGCCGACGATGTTGGATGCCCCCACCACCACGGCGTTGGCGCCGCGCACCGGGTAGTCGATCGATTCCAGCATCTTCATGACGCCATAGGGCGTGCAGGGGCGGAACAGCGGCTGGCCGGTCATCAGCAGGCCGGCGTTGCTGACGTGGAAGCCGTCCACGTCCTTTTCCGGGGCGATGGCTTCGATCACCTTGTGGGCGTCGATGTGGGCCGGCAGCGGCAGTTGTACCAGGATGCCGTTGATCTTGGGATCGGCGTTGAGGGCGTCGATGCGGGCCAGCAGCTCCGCTTCCGTCATCGAGGCTTCATATTTTTCAAGAACAGAATGAAGGCCATTGTCCTGGCAGGCCTTGACCTTGTTGCGCACGTAGACCTGGGAAGCCGGGCTGTCGCCCACCAGGATCACGGCCAGGCCGGGTTGCTTGCCTTGGGCGGTGAGGGCGGCGGCGCGCCGGGCGACCTCGGCGCGCAGTTGTTGGGAGAGCAGGTTTCCGTCGATCAGTTGGGCAGACATGGCAGATAAGGCAAATAAAAGGCAGGGCTGGGAGGAAGGCGCCGGACAGGCCGGGCCACTGAAGGGCGCAAGGCGCCAGAACCCGTGATTATAAGGCCAGGCGGCAGGACGGACGACATGCAAGGGGGTGAGAACTTGTTGCCGGAATGAAAACATTATTCCGGCGTTTTCCTTCCTGTCGGCTTTTGGGCCAGCGCACGACGGCGATTTGCAATTTCGGTTATGCTCCCGCATCCAGAGGACTCCGCTCCCGACAGAGAGCACCCAGATACAAGGACTACCGCATGACCGATCTCCTGACCCGCCGCCTGCAACAGCTTTCCCAGCCGCACCATCTTGCGCTGCTGGGGCAGGGCCTGCGCGGCGTGGAGCGGGAGACGCTGCGCGTGGATGCCCACGGCCATCTGGCCCGCACGCCCCATCCGCCGGCGCTGGGTTCGGCCCTGACCAATGACCTGATCACCACCGATTATTCGGAAGCGCTGCTGGAATTCATCACCCCGGCCATGCCCGACATCGCCGATGCCCTGCAGCGCCTGGACGAAATCCACCGCTTTGCCTACGCCAAGCTGGACGGCGAATTCCTCTGGAATGCCTCCATGCCCTGCGTGCTGCCGCCGGAAGACGAGATTCCCATCGCCTGGTATGGCAGCTCCCATATCGGCATGTTGAAGCACGTCTACCGCCGTGGCCTGGCGCTGCGCTATGGCCGCACCATGCAGTGCATCGCCGGGATTCACTACAATTTCTCCTTGAGTGAAGACCTGTGGGAAGTCCTGCGCGACGAGGACGATACCGTCGATCCTTCCCTGTCGCGCCGCGACTACCAGTCCGAGCGCTACATCGCCCTGATCCGCAACTTCCGCCGCTACAGCTGGCTGTTGATGTACCTGTTCGGTGCCTCGCCGGCGGTGGCGACCAATTTCCTGCGCGGCCGCCCGCATCAGCTGGAAACGCTCTCGGAAGACACGCTCTACCTGCCCCACGGCACCAGCCTGCGCATGAGCGACCTGGGTTACCAGAACCACGCCCAGGCCAACATCACGCCGCACTACAACAACCTGCCGGCCTACATCCGCAGCCTGTCGCATGCGGTCAGCGAGCCCTATCCGCCCTATGAAGCCATCGGCACCAAGCGCGACGGCCAGTGGGTGCAGATCAATACCAACATCCTGCAGATCGAAAACGAGTTCTACTCCTCGATCCGCCCCAAGCGCGTCATCAACAGCGGCGAGCGCCCGGTGCAGGCGCTTTCGGCGCGCGGCGTGCAGTATGTGGAAGTGCGCTGCATGGATATCGATCCCTTCAATCCGCTGGGCATCGGCCTGGAAGCGGCGCGCTTCCTGGATGTGTTCCTGCACTTCCTGGCGCTGGAGTCGAGCTGCCTGACCTCGGACGAGGAGGGCGCGGAAAACCGCGCCAACTTCCTCGCCACCGTCAAGGACGGCCGCCGTCCCGGCCTGCAACTGCACTGCAAGGGCGAGTCCATCCTGCTGACCGACTGGGGCAATCAGTTGCTGGACCGCATGGCACCGGTGGCCGAGCTGCTGGACCGCCATCTGGGCGGCAGTCAGCACCGCGACAGCCTGGCCGCCCAGCGCGTCAAGCTGGCCGATCCCGACAGCACGCCCTCGGCGCGGGTATTGCGCGAGATCCGCGAAGCCGGAAACTCCTTCCCCGCCTATACCCTGGCCAACAGCCAGCGCCAGGCCGCAGAACTGATCGCCCGTCCGCTGCCGCCCTCCCGGACGGCCGATTTCGTGGCCATCGCCCAGGCCTCGCTGGATGCCCAGCGCGACATCGAGCGCACTCAGGTCGGCGACTTCGATACCTTCGTCGCGGCTTACCGCGCCAGCACACTGGGCAACATCGCCATCTAAATTGCCTGCATTTATATAGCGCAATAGTTGAACAGATAGCCGACAGATAGCCAACAAGCAACGCCTCGTCCCTGGACGAGGCGTTTTTGCTGGTCGGACGGAAATGCCCGTCGTTGCTGGATGTGCAATTCTTTTCGTTCACTTTTAGTACGCCAAAAATGCTGTTTCAGGCGCTCCGACAGCCCTTTGCCGCATTGCAAACAGGGCAAGAAAACCGCGCCCGTACGCCGATATCGTAAAAATACGAGGCCCTGGAAGCCGCCATCCATGCCGCTTTGCAGCATATTTCCGCATTATGAAATTGATTATCGTAATTTGAAAATCAAAAATTCCCTGATAAAATTCGTCGTCCACACGGCTGGAAGACCGTACATTTAAGCCTGCTGCGCCGCCAAGGCCTTGCCCCACGGGCCGGGAAGGGTTGTGGCACAGGCAACACATGACGGCTTTTCCTGCATCACCTGCCGGCGGCATTGCTACCGAATGAACCGACCGACCCGCTGGTCCACCCGACCGGACGGATCTCTCAACAACCAGGAGACATGACATGTCAGCCCAAATCGATCAAGTTCTGGCGCAGGCCGCCAACGATCCCGATGTGATGGAAACCCAGGAGTGGCTCGACGCCCTCGAAGCAGTGATCGAAAAGGAAGGCCCGGATCGCGCCCACTACCTGATGGAACGCATGGTCGATCTGGCCCGCCGTCGTGGCGCCCATATCCCCTTCTCCAGCAACACCGCCTACGTCAACACCATTCCGGCCGACCAGGGCGAGCACTGCCCGGGCAACCTGGAATATGAAGAGCGCCTGCGCTCCTGGATGCGCTGGAACGCCATGGCCATGGTGGTCAAGGCCAACCGTGTGGATGGCGACCTGGGTGGCCACCTGTCTTCCTTCGCCTCGCTGGCCAACATGCTGGGCATCGGCTTCAACCACTTCTGGCACGCCCCGACCGAAGACCACGGTGGCGACCTGTTGTACATCCA